>MWBL01000030.1 GCA_002069015.1 Firmicutes bacterium ADurb.Bin300
ATATCTTAAAGACTTCCTCCAAACTGGCGAAATTATTTTTTGATCAATGTGTAACACATCATTGACAAACCTACACTCGGCGAAATGAACGGAAACATTTGGAGTTTGCTTATTTGTTTTGTTCCCAGAATTCTTATAGGAGTTGTAACGGGACTGTGCCTGTCACTGCTTAATAAGCTTTTTGCGAACCGTAAAAATATGAACGCGCTTATTTACGGTGCAAGCGGTTTTTTAGGCTCTTTGGCAAACACGATTTTTGTATTAGGCGGAATATACCTTTTCTTCGGGAAACAGTATGCTTCCGCTATTGAAACACAATACACGCTTTTGCTGGGACTTTTCGGCACCATAATTCTTACAAGCGGCATTCCCGAAGCAATTCTCGGAGCAGTTTTTTCCTTCGCGGTAGGAATCCCGGTTAAGAAAATTATCGAAAAGCAACGCTAAAGGCATTATCCTTTAACTCTTTTCTGAACATGTTTTCCGAAAAGGGGGAAGAAATAACATAGAAAAAGGGACTGTATCAAAAGACAGCCGCCAAAAACAAAAAAAGATAGAGGATAGAAGCCAAGTGCAGAAAAGACTGTACTTAGCTCTATGCTCTATTTTGTTGGTATAATTTAATTGTGAAAAAAACATAACCAACATCAAAAATTATTGAGAATACGGACGGAGCTGTCAACTAAAAATTGAAAGCTTTTACGAAAAAACAGTTTATCAGACGGCTCAATCCCTGCAGTTCGCATTGGTAGAAAGAATTTTATAGCTAAAGGAATTTAATTGATTATTTGTGCAGATAACAGGACGCCCCTGCATGAACCGGAAAATCGGTGTGCAGGGCTATTTATTGTTTACTGACACGATGCAAAAAAGTTGCATTAGAATTTAAGTATCGGCAAATGTGCCTTTCATTTAACATTGCTCCTTAGCTCTTATTTGACTTTCAGTCCTTTTTTACTTAAAAAAGTCAAGAATTCATCCGGTGTTCCTTTTGAAAAAGTATCTTTGCAAAAAATATATACTAAATTTGCCTCGGAACGAAGAAGAATAAGATTTTTCGTTTGTATGACCTTTTTAATTTTAGAGTATGGTATTCTGTTTACGGAACCTGTGGACGACGTGTTTGTATGAATTCGTTTGTTACAATGGTGTCAACATGAATAGAATTTCCGCCATTCACCTCGTTGTCGCGACTTACCATTACTTTGACAGCCTTAAAATAAAGATAAAATTGTAAAATAAAAAACAACGGAGCAATGATTAAGACACTGACGTTATAATAATATTGATTAATAATAAAGGATACAATATTAACGAGAAAAGATAGTCCAATCAAGATATCAAAAATAATATAGATCGTTCTCTTGAAATAGAAATCCTGATATATTTCTTTCGCAAGTTCTGTTGTTCTTGTGTAGCTATTTTCAAATAAAATGTCCATTTTTATTCCTCCTCAATATAATGCAGAAGAGCCACAAGGATGTCCTTGCGGCTCTTCTGCGCGGTAGTTAGCCGCAGAACTGGCGGAGGGGAGAGGATTTGAACCCCCGGTGCATCTCTGCACAATTGATTTCGAGTCAATCACCTTAAGCCACTCGGACACCCCTCCGTGTATATTTTTACGCTGATTTTACAGCGATAAAAATCCTATTCAATTTTTATAAAAAATCAATTCCGTTAGAAATTCGATTAGAAATTGAGTTTACTGCAAATCTTTGCCTTGCCAACAACCCAGTCATATCAAGGCTTTGAGCGGTTTAAGCTTCTCATTAATCCGTGAAATTTCGAGTCAGGCTCGTTATGACCGCTTCGATACGCCTCCATATTTTATTTTAATACACACTGCCTTTCGCAGAAGTCAAGGCAAAGTGTAGAAAAACCGTAGAAATCGGTAAAATGCTAAATTTTCGAAATCCCGCAAGCCCGCATAAACACAAGAGTTTCCGGCATTTTCAAGGTAACTGACCGAGTGGATTTCGAATCAGGCTCGTTATGACCGCTTCGATACCGCTTCGGATATCGCTTTTAAACGGGAAATCACAGATAAAACCGTTCTAAAGCCGAAAGTTATATTATCAGATTTGTAATTCTTTGTCAATACAAACAAATTGGCTTTTCGCACCTGTTTCGGTGACTAAAGCTGTAGCGATTTCCAAATTTTATAAAAATATAACGGGGCAATACTTGCCCCGCTTTGTGTTAATAATTATTTCTAATTAAAGAACACAAACATTTGCCGCTCTGAGCTTGCTGCTGTTTTTAGGATCGGTTTCGGTATCAAAAGTAACCTTTTGACCCTCATTCAAGGTCTTATATCCGCCTGATTGAATTGCCGAGAAATGAACAAATACATCCTCGCCGCCGTCATCATTAGAAATAAATCCAAATCCTTTTTCCGAATTGAACCATTTTACCGTACCTTTATTCATTTGGGTACCTCCGTAAATATTATTTGTACCCAGAAAAACGAACATCCTCAATTTTTCAAGCCATCAAAAAAACAATGACCCGAAAAATCGAGGACAAAGCAATTATCTTGAATACATAGCTTAGTATATCACAAAAATTAAATAAGTCAACAAAAAGATAAAGAATTTATAAAAACGGCTATCAGTATGATTATAATATTGCTTTAATACTTTTATTTCTGTTTTGCGGCAGATTTTTTAACATACCAGGCAATCGCCTTATCAACTATCCCCTTCTTTGAGCCTTCCGCTTCCTCCCCTTCTCCCCCTCCAGGGCTTAAAGCGGCGCTGTCGGAAAGGTCTATTTCCTTTGCAGAAAGCTTATAGGAGTTTGCGAACATATCAAGAACGGTTTTTCGTACCATTCCTTTAAGCGGTATATGAGCAATCATGCCGTATGTTGCCGCCTCACCCTGAGAAGCTAACTCCGGGTGTTCCTTAACATAGGCAACACTGTTCTTAAGATCGTCAATATATAAATCAACAACCTTTTCATGCGCAGCTGTAACCATTGCGTGCAAAGCGTCCGGGTGCTGAAGCCTGTCGATATGCCAGCCTTTTGATTGCATTACGTCGCCCACCGCGAAAATATTTACATCCGAGTCTTTCGAGCGGTATGATATAAGAGAGGCTAAGGGCTTTCCGATTATTTCAAGCTCGGGTATTTGAGCTATTCCCTCTTTAATGCGGTTTACGGCATTTATTGTTCTGCGCGCAAGCTCAGTGTAGCCGTCCATTCCGTTTGCTTGAATTGCCGCCCACGCCGCTGCATAGGCGCCGCCCGGTCTTGTTCCCAAAAGCGCGGGCGAAGCAAAGACGCCGCCCGGCCAATCATGCTCTACATAAACCTGGTGTTTGAAGTATTCAATGCTTCTGTAAATAATACAGGAGGCTCCCTTAGCGGCAAAGCCGTATTTGTGAATATCCGCCGAAATGGATGTAACTCCGGGAACCCGGAAATCCCAAATCGGAAGTTCGATTTTACACGCCTCCATGAACGGGAGAATATACCCTCCGACACAGGCGTCAACATGCATCGGTATCCCGTGCTTTTGTGCAATCTGCGCAAGCTCTTCAATGGGGTCAATCATGCCGTGCGGATACTCGGGCGCCCCGCCTAAAATCATAACCGTATTCTTATTTACGAGTTTTTCAACGGCTTTTACATCAACCCTATAGTCCTTTGAAAGCGGAGCTCTGCGGATTTTTACCCCGAAATATTCCGCACCCTTTCCCCACGCAACATGGGCAGTTTCCGGCACAATCATTTCGGGCTTATTAATTCCCTTGCTTCGTCCCCGGTCCCTGTAGGTCTTGACGGCAAGCATACAGCTCTCCGTCCCGCCCGCGGTCATAACACCGCAGGCTTCCTCGTCTACATGAAAAAGTTCTGCCGTAAAGCCGATAACCTCCTTTTCAAAGCGCTTTAAGCTGTGAAAAGCCGTGGGGTTCAGTCCGTTTGCGGAAAAGAATTTTGCATAGGCCTTTTGAAGAAACTGTGTATACTCCTCGTCAAGGTAATAAACAAGGCTCCAGGTTTTTGCGTTTTTATAATCGGGGTCGTCAACGGCAAACGAGTCGAGCTGACTGAGTATTTCGTCGAAGCTCCGCCCTTCCTTCGGTATTTTGGAATTCATTTTTTTCATCCTTTCCCTATGTTAAAAAAGCTGATACAAATAATTTATCGCTATTCCGAGATAATTGCCTATTGCATAGCCTACGACACCTGTTGCAAGTCCGGAAATGAGTATATCCGTATTATTGAGGGCTGCGGCTACTGCCGGAACAAACGGGGGAGAACAAATCGCGGAGGTAGACGTAATAATCATTGTGTCCGTATCAATCTTGAATAACTTGCTCAAAAGAGCGTGCAATAAAAGGCTCCCTATAATGCCGACAGAAACATATATAAAAATTATCGGCTTGAAATTTATTAAAGCACGAAAGTCTGCACTCGCCGCAACAGAAAAGCAGAAGACATATATAATATACATTCCAAGCTGGAACGAACGTTTAATTTCTCTAATCCTTTTAATAAATGATGCCGCTATACCGAGCGTTGTAATTGAAAGCATCATAATGGCCATACCCAGTCCGCTGTCAATTTTACTCGCCGCCATATTCAAGGCATACGAAATTATAAAAATCACAACAGATAAGAAGAAGGCGCCGATAAGCCCGGGGACATTTTTCTTCCTTAATATCTCTCTGTACGCATAAACAGACTCATCAATACGGTCTTCACTCGGCTCTTCGCCCTTAGTTGAAACAACCTTCTCGTATGGTTTCATACGGAAAACCTTGAGAAAAAACTTGCGTCCCACTGTTGAAAGAAAGAAAACATACAGCACCGATATTACGGAATCATATGTATTAAATATTACATAATTATTGGCGGTCATACCTATCGCCTGACGGATAGACCCTAGATTAACGGTACCGCCCGTATATACGGCGCACGCGGCAGCCGCAAACTGCGGAGAATCGGGGTATTTTTGACCGAAAGCCAAATGAATAACCAAGGTTACCGCAGTAACAGAGATAGTTGCCAAAAGCATACAAAGCATACCCTTTTTGGCGTTTTTAAACCATTTTTTAAGGTCCAGTGAAAACAAAACCATAGGCAGCGCAACACAAATCGTTATGCTTTGAAGAAGACTAAGAAAACTATCCCCCCCATCGGCAGAAACAGTAAAGCTCTCGGGAAGAATACCAATATTGCCTACAATCATCCCAAAAAGATAACAAAGCAGAACAATCCCGATTTTTTTCAACCAGGTCATCTTACAGCAAAGCCAGATAAGCGGCGCGGGTACGGCAAGAAATAAAACTGTGGTAATTATATTTGTGATAGTGTCCATATTTACCCCTTTTCTCATCAGCAAACGCCCGTATTGTATAATTTTGCTTAAATAAACATATTAATTTTACCACATATTCCCCGTTTCTTCAAGGTTCAATTTGACAAACATATCGGAATATGATTAAATTAAAAATATTTCTTGCTTGGAGGCTTTTATGAAAAGATTTTTTAAGGTACTGCTTTCGGTTGTAGGCATTGTACTCGTTCTTGTATTGCTTTTTTTAACAATAGCCTTTTCGGGATTTCGCCGTGATAAATACATAGCTCCTTCATATGAAAACAGCTCACAGCAACCGGAAATCAAGGAAAAAATTCCGCTTTTAAAGGAGGACGGCACTCTTACAAAACCCGGTTACTGTTTTAATAACAATTTTGAGTATGAGCGGTCTGCCGTAAAAGCAAATCCCTTGAGGATTAAGGAATGGGATTTTTATCAATTTTGCAACACACGGTACTTCGTGCAGTTTTGCATTGCCGATATTTCCATGGCGGGCTATGCTTCAATGGTGCTTTGTGATATGCAGACAGGTGAAAAATACGAAATCGCATATATTAAGCTCTTAACCTTCGGAAATATGAACCTTGAAACAAACGCAATGCAGCCGCATTTGTTAAAATATAAAAACAAAGACTTCGATTTAGAAGTAAATGTCGAGAAAAATCACAGATACATAGTATTAAACGGAACAAAAGACGGCGTAATCTATACCGCCGACCTTGATATAAGGATGATGAATAATCTTGAAACAATCACTACAGCAACGCCGTTTACCGCTGTAAGCGATAAATATTTTTATTTGAATAACAAATTTACAAGTATGCCCGTAAGCGGAACCATTACAATCGGCGAGCTTAAGATAGAATTTAACCCTGAGGACACTTACTGCTGTCTTGATTGGGGGCGCGGTGTGTGGCCTTACGCGGGAGATTGGTATTGGGGTAACGGTTCAACAACTCTTAAGGACGGAACTCTCTTTGGGTTTGAAATAACCTGGGGTTTCGGTGATGCTTCTGCAACAACAGGCAATATGATGTTTATTAACGGTAAAGGTCATAAGCTCGGAGAAATCACGGCAAAGCTCGAAGAGGAAGGCAATTGGATGTCTAAATGGACATTCACCTGTGAAGACGGGCGGTTCATGATGACAATGACGCCGTATTATGATAATTATACAAATACGCGAGTCGGATTTGTCGGGAACATTTGTCATCAGGTTTTCGGTCGTTTTGACGGATATGTTATTCTTGATGACGGAACAAAATTGGATATCGAGAATATGTTCGCGTTTTGTGAGTATTCCGACAACAGGTGGTAACTAAGTCAAAATATAATCGTCGGCATTTAGCCGATGATTTTTTTCTGCTATTTTAATGTTATCGTTTCTAGCCTTCTATTAAACGTATCAATAATCAGCACTCTTTTGCTCCCGGAGTTATCGCCTGAAAGCAGCTTTATCGCTTCGGTTGCGGCATAGCCCGCAGTAATTCCGGCAACAAGCGATAATGTGCCGACTTCCTTTCTTTCGGTGTAATTGTCATACAGCTTAAAAACAGTAAAGTCTCCCGGCAGGGACACGACCACCTGCCCCATATATCCTTTAACCGCCGCACTAATAAGAGGCACGCCGTTTTTTTGAGCCGCCTTTTCAAGCATTATTCTGTCTGCAATATTATCAAGAGCATCGACAACAAGGTCACAGCCGGAAATAATACTGTCCGCGTTATCTTTTGTAAGCTTTTGGGTAACCGCCCTTGCTTTAATAGACGGATTTATGGCAAGGCTTCTTTCTGTCGCTGTGATTGCTTTGTTTTTTCCGAGTGTTTCACCTGTGCACAAGAGTTGGCGATTCATATTATCGAGTTCAAATTTGTCAAAATCACAAAAAACCAAAGAACCTAAACCCAATCTTGTCAGGTATTCGCCAACAAAGCCCCCAAGCCCTCCGCAGCCTGATATGAAAACAGACTTGGCGGCTAACTGCTTTTGCTCTTGAGGGGAAATTGTCACAAGGTTTTTAATAAATCTTTCTTGTTCCTCAAACATTTTTCATAATCCCTTATTTTTATTTACGCCTAAATCACTCAAAAGCGTTAACCCTTAACCGATATTTCATCGCCCACAAATATTTTGCCGCCCTTTATTACACGTGCAAATACTCCTCTTTGCGGCATTACGCATTTACCGACCTTCTTCTTAATCTCGCAATCCGAATGACATTGCTTTCCTATCTGCGTTATTTCGATAAGACTTTTTCCTATGGAAAGCCTTGTGCCTATGGGAAGGTGTGATAGGCATATGCCTTCGGTCGTAATGTTTTCCGCAAAAGAGCCAAACGGAATACCTTCTCCCGAATGCTCCCGCAGCTCCCGAATGCTTTCGCTGTCTAACAGGCTAAGCTGTCTGTGAGCGTCACCTGCATGAGCGTCACCCTCAAGTCCGCCGTTTTCCAAAAGTAAGCCGCTGCGAACAGGAAGCTTCACCGTACCTCTTTTTTCGCTGCTGTTTATTGAAACAACGCTTGCCATAATATCAGCCCCCTATTTGATTCATTTTTCTGTTTGTTTGAAAGCTATCTGAAAATGAATTCCTTTGCGGCTTTTTTCTTATTATATCGAAAATCAGGCGGGCTAAATCTTCGGTGCTGCCCGTGAGCGCTTCCTTGAGCGAATACTCCGCCGTATCCCCAAGGCAGGGTCTTATGAAGCCGTCGCTTGTTACTCTTATTCGGTTGCAACTTTCACAAAAGCTGTGCGAAATAGGACTTATAAAGCCTACCTTGCCGGCAAAACCCGATGAGGAATAGTATTTTGCGGGACCTGAGTAATCTTCGGTTAATTCAACCGGCTTAAGGTAAGGTCTGTCCGCGAGAATTTTTTCATTGCTTATTCCTTCAAAAGAAGCGTCGCCCATAGGCATAAGCTCGATAAACCGTACATCTACCGGATATTTTCTTGCAACCTCTATAAAGCTGTCTATCTCAAGATCATTTTTGCCCTTTATAAGAACCGTGTTGAGCCTTACCGGGGTCATACGCTCCTGAAATGCCGCCTTTATACCCCTAAATACTTTCTGCAAGTCCCCTCCGGTCATCTCATTATAAGCTTCGTCTCTTAAAGAATCAAGACTGATATTACACCTGTTTATTCCCGCCTTCTTGAGCGCGTGCGCTTGTTCTTTTAGAAGCTGAGCGTTTGTAGTCAACGATATATCCTTATAAGTGTTTAGAGAAGAAATTCCCGAAACGATTTGAATAAAATCCCTTCGAAGCAGCGGCTCCCCGCCCGTCAGTCTGACTTTGCTTATTCCTATTAAAGCACAAGCCCGGGCAATTTTTACAAAGCTCTCTGCCGAAAGCTCGCTTTCCTTCGGGCATTTGCCTTCGCTTTTTGAGCAGTAAATGCATTTTTCCGAGCACCTTTCCGTAACGGAAAGGCGTAAGTATGTTATTTTTCTGTTAAACGAATCAGTCATAGCGCTTTGAATTCTCCAGAGCGACCGCCTGTTTTTTCAAGTAATCTTATTTTTTCTATTACCATTGAGCGGTCAACAGCCTTGCACATATCATAAACGCAAAGAGCCGCTATGCTCACTGCAGACAGTGCCTCCATCTCTATCCCCGTTTTGTACTCACAGCTTGCAAAGGACTCTATTTTAAGCGAGTCCTCTGTGATAAATTCGAAACGAACATCCACCTTGTCTATAGGAATATTATGGCAAAGAGGAAGCAACTCCCATGTTTTTTTTGCTCCCTGAATTCCGGCAAAAGCCGCTGCCGAAAGCACGTCACCCTTTTTTGCCGAGTTCTCCCTTATGGTCTTAAGCGTTTCGGGCTTCATTTTTATTAAGCCCTCTGCCCGAGCCGTTCTGAGTGTATGCTTTTTTTCTGCAATATCCACCATATTTGCCCTGCCGTTTTCGTCGATATGAGATAGCTTCATGTTTTCACCCTATTTCTACAATCTGTCCTATGCTTTCAAAAGTATACCCGCCCATCCTCTCTAGCCTTTGCTTGAATATGTCGCTGTTTAAGACCTCGAGAAAGCTTTTGACTCTCTCGTCCGATAATGCAGACTCTGCCACGAGAAAATCATATTGTTCGCTGTAAAGCGGGATAAAATCAAGCTCATATATTTTTGCTGCCGAAAGAATTCCCAACCCCGCCTGAGCGCTTTGGGCGGCGACCGTCGCCGCAACGGCGGTGTGCGTATATTCCTCACGTGTATAGCCATAAATGCTTACAGCTTCTATACCTTCCTTTTTTAAGAGATAATCAAGTAATACCCTTGTTCCCGAACCCTTCTGACGGTTGATATAAGAAAGCTTTTTTTCGGCTATGTCTTTTAATCCCTTGATGTTTTCAGGGTTGCCCCTTTTAACCATAAGTCCCTGAATTCTGCCTACACCTCTTATAAGAACAGCTGTGTCCTTTGGAAAGTATGTCCTCACATAACTTTTGTTGTATTCCCCGCTGTTAATATCCAAAAGATGTATTGCGCCCATATGAGCTTCCCCGTTTTTAATTGCGGTTATGCCTCCCATGCTTCCCACATGGCTTGAACTGACCTCGACTCCTGAGCCCGTCAGCTTTAAAATATCGGCAACCTCATCTAAAAGAGGATCATGACTTCCCACTATCATCACGCTGTTTTTCAGCTCGTCAAGAGGCTTAAGAAGACTGATTTCAACATCTTCGCCGCGCTGTTTGCCCTCACTGCTTTGGGGAATGGTAAAAATACCCGATGCCTTTGCAAACCCCGTTACTATCCCCGCGCCTCTCCCCATTGGGACAGCGACTGCTTTTGAATCTAAAAACCCAACGCGGCACCTTATATATTCTTTATATTTCAGAGAAGAAACGGTCTGCTTTGTAAGCCTTGCCTGAAGCTTCGGCGCGTTCTCATAACGGCGCCCGGTAAGAAGGGGCAGGACGCTCTTAAATATTTCCTCCATAACTATGATGCCCGATACGGGATATCCGGGAACTCCGACAAACGGCACATTGCCTATATGCCCCAACACGGCAGGTTTGCCCGGTTTAATAGCAATACCGTGGAAAACGAGAGTACCCGATTTTTTTAAGGCTTCCGCGGTATAGTCATCTCTTCCCGCGGATGAGCCTGCAATTACTATAACTGCGTCGTTCTCCCGAGAGGCTTTTTCGATACACTCGCAAAGTAGCTCAAGCTTGTCAGCGACAATCGGAAAAACGACGGCTTTCGCTCCCCATTCACAGAGCATCGCACTGAAAATTGCGGAATTGAATTCCGGTATGGCACCGTTTTTAAGTTCCTCTTTGCTTCCGTCCACTATTTCATCACCTGTCGGGATAATCGCAATTTTAGGAACGGTAATTGCTTCAAAGGAGAACACGCCGCCCGCAAGAAATGCCCCGATAAGCGACGGTGTCATGACAGTGAAGGATGTGGTAATCATATCTCCCTTACAAATATCCTCTCCGATTTTACGGACGTTTTGCCACGGAACCGCGGCTTTATGGAGCATCATCTTTCCGCCGCCCGCTTCTATTAAATCCTCTACCATAATAACACAATCGGATTTATCGGGCAGCGGGTCACCCGTGTCAATATTCTTATAATCTTCCGAACTTAAAATAACAGGGGTATTTTCAGCCGCACCAAAGGTCTTTTCCGACATGAGCGCTATGCCGTCCATCGCACTCGCACAGTAGTGCGGACAGCAACGCCTTGCATAGACGGCAGCGGCTGTTACCCTGCCTAATGCGTCTGCTGTTGCGATTGTCTCGGTTTTATAGGTTGTGCCCGCCTTTTTAAGCGCTTCAATATATTCTTCAACCGCCTGCTTAAGAGGAGTGTTTTTTAAATATTCATATTTTGTCAAAACAAATACACCTTAACCTTTTCTCCTCTTGTAAGGCCCTCCGTGTTCCCGTCAATTCTGATAAATCCGTCAGATGAGTTAAGCACGGATATAACGCCTGATTTTGAGAATATCGGCTCGAAACAGCCTTCGTTTTCCCCGTCTTTAATCAGATTTACGGGCAGAATTTCCTCTCTGCCGTGATTTGAAGGAATATTATAAATCGCCTTTCCTTCCACGCTTTTTTCCCGATGCTCGATACCTAAAAGCTTATTTATTAAAGGCAATGCGAAAAGCCTTGCCGAAAAATATGCGGCAAGAGGATGACCGGGAAGTCCGAAAACAGGCTTTTCGTTTATTACGGCAAACATTGTCGGTTTCCCGGGCTTAATTGAAATTCCGTGAAAAGCAACCTCTCCAAGCTCGCTTAAAACCCTGTAAACGGCGTCTTTTTCGCCGACGGAGGTTCCGCCCGATAACAGCAGCATATCGTTTTCCTCTAAGGCTTTTAAAATGGCTTTTCGCAATAATTCGGGTTCGTCCTTTACAATAGGATAAATCCTCCCCGAAATACGCTCATTTGAAACAAGAGCCCTTAAAAGACTTGAATTGATGTCTCTTATCTGCGAAGGTCCGGGCTTTTCATTGATTGGCACAAGCTCATCCCCCGTTGAAACAATGGCAATCTCCAGCTGTTTTTTTACCTTTACACGGTTTTTACCCAACGCGGCAAGAACTCCTATGCTTCTTTGTGTGATAACGCTATCCTTAGGCAAAACCGTTTGCCCAGTTTTCACGTCGTCTCCCGCCCTGATAACATTTTCATACGGAGCGCACGGCTTCTCAACACAGCAAAAACCGTCGTCTGTCATCTGAGTATACTCAAGCATAACAACGCAATCGGCTTTTTGCGGTAGCCTTCCCCCCGTAGGGATTTTCAGGCATGAGCCGTCTTTAAGCACACGGTCTGCGCTTTCGCCCATTTGAATTTCCCCGATACATTCAAGCATTGACGGCAGTGATTGCGAGCACCCGAAGGTTTCTGCCGCTTTTAGAGCATAACCGTCAACACAGGAGCGGTCATATGCGGGTATACATTCCTCACTCAAAACATTCTGCGCCAAGACTTTTCCTATTGAATCCTCAAGAGAAATCGTCTTTGCTCCCGTAAAGGGTTTAAGCCTTGTTTTGAGTATTATTTTTAGCGCCTCGTCGGGCAAAACACATTCAAGCATCCGTAATTCTCCATTGCCTTAAAAAGGCTTTACCGAAATTAGTTTTCGGATTTTTAATAATCTCTCCGCAGTCGCCGTACTCAGCCACTTCACCCTTGTGCATAATAATAAGCTTATCGCAAATTTTTACAGCTTCAATCGGGGTATGAGTCGACATAATAAGTGTTGTCCCGTTCCTGCGGCAATAATCGGAAAGGATCTCTTCAAGCGTATCCTTGAAATCGACATCAACGGCACTTAAGGGTTCATCGAGCAAAAGCAGCTTGTGAGAGCCTATCAGCATACGCGCAAAAACCATACGCTGCATTTCACCGCCCGAAAGCTTACCGGCGCTTTTTTTGTCAAACCGGGATAACCCGACATTATCCAGCAAAAGCTTCAGCCTTGCTTCGCTATCCGATTTATCTTCCTTTTTAACAAGTCCCACTAATATGTTTTTCCTGACACTTCCCGAAAATATGTATGGGTTTTGAGGCAAATATGCCGCATCAATACTCCTTTCAAAAATTATTTCACCTTCATCAGGTTCAATATATCCCGAAACAAGCTTTAACAGCGTGCTTTTTCCGGAGCCGTTAGCGCCTACAAGCGCTATTTTTTCTCCGGCAGGGATTTCTAATGAATCTATTTTAAGCGTAAAATCCGCCGAATACTTTTTTTTAAGGTTTTTTATTGCAATCATTTTATCTTTTCCCCTGCCGTATACGCAATCGAATTGACAAAAAATGAAATAGTAAGAAGAACTATACCCAAAGCTACAGCAAACCTGAAATTTCCTTTATTGGTTTCAAGCATAATTGCGGTGGTCATAACCCTTGTCTTAAATTGAATGTTTCCGCCTACAAGGCTTACTGCCCCTACCTCGGCAATCGCCCTGCCAAAGCCCAGAAGAATTATACTGACAAACTGCGCTTTGCATTCAATCATCAAGAGCGCTATTTCTTTCCCTTTTCCCATTTTAAGCCCGCAAGCCGTTTCCCTGAACCGCGGAGCCCTTATACTGCTTGACGCGGCGCTCATTCCCGCAATAAGCGGTGTAATTAAAACAACTTGTGCTATTACCATTGCGGTAATCGAAAAAAGAAGACTTAAGGAGCCTAAGGGTCCGCTGTGTGAAAGAATTAAAAAAACTATAAGACCTGCCACTACGGGAGGCAAGCCCATAAGAGTGTTTGTTATTCTGATTATCAAGCCTTTACCCCTGAATTCCGCTCTGCCGAGCATAGTGCCAAAAGGCAAGCCCAAAAGAGAGGATATAAGCGTGCTGAAAAATGACATCTGCAACGTAACCGTTATTATCTGTAAAAGCTCGCTGTCTCTTGATAACAAGAGAGAAAAGGCCTCTTTTATATATTCAGTCATACCCTTAAACTTGCTGCTGCGCAGCATAAAGAGCCGCGCAGCAGCAACCTTTTATTCGGTGGTAGATGCTGAAGCTTTCTCAACAAAGAACAGCTGCTGACCGTAAGTATCAACGCCGTATTTAGCGATTAAATCAAGAGTTGATTGCTTTGTCATCCAATCAATCAGGGCGTTTGCTCCCTCTTTATTGATTCCGGTATGCTTATCGGAGTTTACGGCAATAAGGGAATACGTGTTCTTCATATCGTCTCCCTTTTCAAGGAGGATTTTGAGGTTTTTAAGGTTTGCCGAATTTGAAAGGAAGGTTGCCTTATCTGTAAGCACATAGCCTGAAAGCTCATTTGCTTTGTTAAGGGTATCTCCCATTCCCGACCCGACACTGATATACCATTTGTCGGTTTTTGCATCGGGAGTAAGCTCTGCGGCAGTCCAGATTTTCAGCTCTGCCTTGTGTGTTCCGCTGTCGTCGCCTCTCGAAACGAAGGACGTTTTCGCTTTTTGTGCTATTAGCTTGAACGCCTGAGTGGCATTTTCGCAGTCGGAGATTTTTGCGGGGTCGTCCTTAGGTCCTGCCAAAATGAAGAAGTTGTACATAAAAGGAATACGCTCTATGCCGTAGCCCTTGGATATAAACTCTTCTTCGGATGCCTTTGCGTGGACGAGCAGAAGGTCGCAGTCACCCGATTTACCAAGAGCTATTGCAGCTCCGGTGCCGTTAGAGGTTATCTCGACCTTGTAGCCTGTCTCCTTTTCAAAATACTCCATTAGGTAAGGAAGTAATCCCGAATCGTTGACAGAGGTGGTTGTGGAAAGCCTGATTGTCGGGTTTGCGGGTGGCGCAACCGTTCCGCTTTCCGTTGGAACGGTTGTGTTAACTTGTCCGTCGCCCTTGCAGGCACTAAAAGAAAGCATAACTGCAAGCACGACAAAAATCGCTAAGGTTTTTTTCATTTTTCTGACTCCTTTCCAAACACGGGAGGCATGAGTGTTTCCGCTCATACCCTGTTTGCACGTTCATATCGTTTAGCGACCGACTTAGAGCGTGCAAATCGGAATTCTTAATATATGTAAACGCGACCTGACACAAAGTCAACCCACATTTGCACCTAAATAATGCTGTTATTTTTAGAAAATTTATGCTATTATATTGTAAAGGGGTGAAGCAATGAAATTCAATATCGCAATAATTTGTATCAGCGACCGCTCCTCAAGGGGAGAACGCGAGGATAAAAGTAAAACAGCCATTGAAAAGTTCCTTGAAAATATGGCTCAGACAACATTTTATAAATGCGTTCCCGATGAAAAAAGCATTATCGAAGAAACTCTGATTGATGTTTGCGACAATAAAAAAGCTCATATTTTATTTACAACAGGAGGCACCGGTCTTGCCCCGCGGGATGTTACGCCCGAGGCAACGCTCAGTGTTGCCCAAAAGCTCGTTCCCGGTATTGCTCAGGAGATACGCAGTAAAAGCATGGAATATACTCAAAGGGCAATGCTTTCACGTGCGGTATGTGTTATCAGAAACAACGTGCTTATTGTAAATCTGCCCGGAAGTCCAAGGGCTTGTGTAGAGTGCTTGCAGGTGATTGAGCCAGTCTTAGGTCACGTCGTGGAGCTTCTTTGCGAAAATGTATCGGACTGTGCAAGAGAATGAATTCAGGCATTGATTTTTTATGAGTATAATATATAATTACTAATAAGAAAAGTCAAGACATAATACAGCCGAAGGCAGGAGGTACTTGCATGAATGAAAAATTGCTCGGCTATGCGGGACGAGTATTGAAAATTGACCTAACAAGGAAGACCTTTGAGGATTTCCCCTGGACCGATAGTGACAGAAGGCGCACTCTCGGCGGTAAAATAATGGCCGCCGATATTTTGCACAGTCACATTACTCCTGATATGAAGGCATTTGACGAGGATAATTGGTTAGTGATTTCCACGGGTCCTCTTACCGGCTGCGCCTGCCCTAATACTTCACGCTTTAATATTTCGACAATATCTCCCCTTACAAATATAGTTACCTCCTCCAACTGCGGAGGAGATTTCGGGCTTTCCCTTAAAAAGGCGGGGTTCGACGCCTTAATAATTACCGGCAGGTCTGAAAATCCCGTTCATATTGAAATTTTAGAGGACGATGTAAGTTTCAATGATGCCTCGCAGCTTTGGGGGATGAAAGTATCGGAGGCTCAGGAAAAGCTGCAAAAAAGGCACGGCAAGCTTGTTATCGGTCCCGCGGGAGAAAATAAGGTGCTTTATGCCGCTGTTTTCAGCGGAGAAAGAGCTGCGGGAAGAGGCGGCGTAGGAGCAGTATTCGGGGATAAAAATATAAAAGCCGTCACAGCATTCGGTTCTAAAAATGCTGAGGTTTATGACCGAGAAAATCTAAAAAAAATAAACAAAAAATGGGTAGAACAGCTACGAGCCAATCCGCTCACCGGCAGGCAGCTGCCAAAGCTCGGAACTGCGGCTCTCATATCCCCTATGCAGGCACATCATATTCTTGCAACAAAAAATTTCAGTGCAGGCAGATTTGATGATTTCGAGAAAATCTCAGGTGAGGAATTAGCACAAAATCATCTTATAAAAAATGCCGCCTGTACAACATGCGTCATTCGCTGCGGGAGAGTAGTTCAGGTTGACGGAAAAGCCGTAAAGGGTCCCGAGCTTGAAACACTCGGACTTTTAGGCGCAAACATAATGAACGATGACATTGAATTGATTTTGAAATGGAATTACGAGCTTGATGAGCTTGGTATGGATACCATATCAACCGCGGGAAGCATTGCCTTTGCAATGGAGCTGGATGAAAAGGGCTTATGGGATTCGGGGCTGAAATTCGGCAAGACCGACAATCTTTCCGATGTTTTTAACGATATTGCTTACCGCAGGGGCATCGGCGATATTTTAGCAGACGGAACAAAGCGTATGTCCGATAAATTCGGAGGAGCCGAATTTGCCATTCACGCAAAGGGCATGGAGCTTGCGGCTTATGAACCGCGCGGAGCTGTAGGTCAAGGGCTCGGTTACGCCACCGCTAACCGCGGAGGATGCCATCTCAATGCAGGGTATCTTGTAGTTGCGGAGGGCTTAGGGCTTGATGTCGACGCACTAACCCCGCACGGAAAAGCGGCTCTTGCGATAATGTTCCAAAACCTTATGGAGTGCATATCCGCCGCAGGTTCCTGTCTGTTCACGAGTTATGCGGTATTCCCCTCGTTTTTGATTGACAAACCGAACTCGTTTTTAACAAAAGCCATTCTTGCGTGTTTCCCCTATTTCGGACCCGTAGTAAATCTACTTAACAAGCATACGGGAATTGCAAAAATCAACATTCCCTTGCTTTTACATCCCTATGCCCTAACCTTCGCAACGGGAATGAAGGTGACAATGGCTGACCTTCTTAAATGGGGCGACTACGGATATAACATAGAGAGGGTCTCTAATATTATTCTCGGTCAGGGAAAAGGAGCGGATACTCTTCCTAAACGGCTTTTAGACGAAAAACAGATTGAAAGTAATGAAAAGACAAAGGTTCCGCTTGATAAAATGAAAAACACCTATTACCGCGCAAGAGGCTGGAAAAACGGCATTCCTACAATCAAAAAGCTTAATAAGCTTAAAATAGAAATCCCCGAAGCAATTAAAGCCTTAAACCTTTAACAGGAACGGAGTGATTTTTTTGGCAAAGGTTACTGTAAAGCTCTTCGGTGTTATGCGCCTTGACAGCAAAATCAGCGGCGCCCAAATCGAAATAGAAAGAATATCCGATATATTTAATGTCTTAAATGAAAACATAAAAAGCGAAGCCCCGCAGGAAAAACTCCTGTCTTTTAATGATGCCGTTGTTTTCGTGAACGGTGAAAGATGTAAAAAAAAGAGCTTTAAGCCGTCAAACGGTGATGAAATATGGCTCATGTCCCCTTCAAGCGGAGGTTGATGATACCGCTTTGTACGCAGACACTATTTCAAGAAATAATTCATAAAGAATAAACAGGCAATACATTAATATTGCTGACTTCTCTTATTTGATGTACCGGAGCGAGTTTTGCGCTAAGCGAACCCTTTTATTCATATAACCTCTAAATATACCGAGCGGGGTACAAGCGAAAAATCGGAAAATATGGGTAAAAACGAGCCTGTTTCCGCTCGGAAACGGCTGATACGCAGGCCCTATTTTTGATGAATAATGGAAAGAGAAAAAGCCCGCAATACCTTGATACTGCTGGCTTTTTCATGGTGGACCTGAAGGGATTCGAACCCACGACCTCTCGGATGCGAACCGAACGCTCTCCCAACTGAGCTACAGGCCCAAATATAAATTGCAAATTGTAAGTTGCATATTCCTTATTCCTTAAATATAACATCTGTCTCTTAAAGGCTATTAGATTATAGCGTAATAATCTTTACTTGTCAAAGATTTTTTATGGATATTTTTTTCCTTTTGTGATATTATTTTTATAGTTACTATAAGTAAAATCAAGGGGTGACAATTATGGAATATACCATCCCCACGCTATCAGTTGTGTTTATGGTTGTTTCGGCTCTTTTTGGGCTTTTCATTCCGTTTACCCTGTTTTTTTACATGCGGAAAAAACATGAAACCTATACGGCTTCTTTTTTTATAGGCTGCGGCACTTTTTTCCTTTTCGCCGTGCTGCTTAAGGGGTTGTTCGGTTATCTTCTGCTTTTGCAAAATATTATGCCTTCTCCCGAAAACGGCCCGCTTTATGCTGTAATCGGCGGACTTATGGCAGGTATTTTCGAGGAAACCGGTCGCTTCATCTCATTTAAGACGTTATTGAGGAATAAGCTTTCAAACAATAAAAACGCCCTTATGTATGGGGCGGGTCACGGAGGCTTTGAAGCATTTTATATTCTGTTTTTCGGTATGATGTCGAATTTCATAATATCCGTTATGAATAACAACGGGAGCCTCGGGGGACCGGAGGTTGATGCAAATGTCCTGAAGGTTCTTGCCCAAACGCCTCCCTCTATGTTTTTAGTCGGTATAGCGGAGCGTTTATTCGCTGTCGCTTTTCATATTGCCGTATCCGTTTTAGTTTGGTTTGCGGCAAAAAAGATTAAGCATATTATGCTGTATACCCTTGCTGTTTTACTGCACGCGCTCTTAAATGCCGTATCCTTCGTGCTTAATAATACCGTAAATGTCTGGGTGGCAGAAATTGCGATTTACGTTATTACTGCGCTTTGTATAGCTTTGTCCGTCTTCTTTTGGAAGAGATACTCTCACGACGATATACAAGTCTCGGATACGGCACAGGAAAGCAAAAATATATAATGAGGGGTAATCGTATGAAAACCTGCCGAATTGTCGGCGCAGGAGACTTTTGCACGACAAGCTTGAATAGGAATGAAGACTCTTTTTTTATTGCCGCTGACAAGGGTTTTAAGAATCTGACCGACTGCGGCATTTTGCCCGATTTATTGGTGGGTGACTTTGACTCTTTGGGCTTTGTGCCTGAATTTCCCAACATTTTAAAATACCCTGTTGAAAAGGACAAAACCGATATGCAGCTTGCCGTGGAGTACGCTCTTGAGAAGGATTTTGATTTAATCCTCATGTACGGGGCGCTGGGGGGAAGGCTTGACCATTCGCTCTCAAACCTTCTGCTGTTAAATTACATTTCAAAGCAAGGGAAAAAAGGCTTCATTATATCTGAAGATTTTGTCGTTTCGGCAATAACCGACGGTGAGCTTATATTCTCCGATAAAGCTCAAGGCGTTATATCTGTATTTGCTCTTGGGGAGAAAGCCGAGCATGTAACACTTCGGGGTCTGAAATATACATTGGACGACGCTTTGCTTACTGCCGATAGCCCTCTTGGGGTAAGCAACGAGTTTTTAGGTCAAAAAGCATCCGTTTCGGTCAAAAACGGTACGCTGACAGTTTTATGGTTTGGCTCGCTTGACAACTGTTTGAGCTTATGATACTCTTTTATTCGATTATTTTTAACAAAGGATGATAGTTTTTGCTTTGCATAAAAGGTGCAATTTTTGATCTTGACGGAACACTGCTCGACTCTATGTCAATCTGGCGCAACATGGCTGTTAATTATTTAAGGTCACAGAAAATCGAACCCAAGGATGATTTATTTGACCGGGTAAGAACCATGAGTCTTACCGATACAGCCGTTTATTTCAGGGAAGAATACGGAATAATGAAAACCGATGAAAATATGATGGCGGAAATAAACGCAATGGTGGAGGATTTCTACAACAATGCAGCTGTTAAAAAGGATTATGTAATTGAGTTTCTTGATATCTTAAGAGAAAATAAAGTTAAAATGTGTCTTGCAACCGCCACCGACAGGTATCTTGTGGAACCCGCAATGAGGAGAAACGGACTGAGCGAATACATAGATAAAATTTTCACCTGCACCGAAGCGGGTGCGGGAAAGGATACCCCGGAAATTTTTCTTATGGCTCAGGAATACTTAGGCACTCCCATTGAACACACTTATGTTTTTGAGGATTCCCTGTTTGCAATAAAGAGTGCGAAAAAAGCAGGCTTTCCCGTTGTCGGAGTATATGACAGATTTTCAGATTATCAGAAGGAAGAGGTTATGGAATTATCGGATATTTTTATAAACGGATTCGACGAACTGATAAAAATTATGTCATATAAGTAGCATGGCAGCGGAGTTTTTATAGTTTCGACAATATCATACGGCACACCCTTTCGGCATATGTATTACGGGGGTGTGTTTATGTTTTATAAGGTGTTAAGCTTTAAGCGGGTAGCTTCCGCTGTTATTATAATTTTTCTGTTTGCCATGTCCGCCGGTTTTGCCGCGCGAATGTTAACCGCCGCAGTCAACGGGACAATAAGGCTTCTACCTATATACTGTGTTAAAACGGATAAAAAAAAGGTCGCGATTACATTTGATGCCGCATGGGAAAACACTGATACAAAAGAACTTATAGAAATCCTTGACCGTTACGGGGCAAGGGCTACCTTTTTTATAGTCGGAGATTGGGCAAAGAAATATCCCGATGATGTTAAGGCTTTATTTAACGCGGGTCATCAAATAGCTAACCATTCAAACACTCATGCGGCGTTTTCCTCCCTGTCGTCCGATGAGGTAGAGAGTGAAATAACTCTTTGCAATGAAAAGCTCGCCGCGATAACGGGCCTTACTCCAAAATATGTGCGTTTCCCGTCCGGCGACTACGACAACGAGAGCATTCGTGCCGCTGAAGAGATGGGATTATATGTAATTCAATGGTCGGTTGACAGCCTTGATTATAAAGGCCTAACTCCCGAAAGAATAAAACAACGCGTTCTAAAAAGCACAAAAGAAGGCTCAATTATACTGTTTCATACCGGGGTTGCCAACACGCCGGCAGCACTTGAAACTATCCTCTCGAACCTGAAAGGACAGGGATTCTCGTTTGTATGTGTTGAAGAGCTTATTTACAAGAATAATTATAAAATTGACCATACCGGGCAGCAAATTCAAACCTCAATCGACGATAATTGAGTTATAAACCTTATACACCACAAAGCCGGGCTTTGAGCCGTTCGGCTTTTTAAGGTTTTTCACCATTGAATAATCAACCGAGGTTTTATTGCTTTTTGATAGAGAACTGTGCTTAACCGCAAGTTTCGCCGCTTCCAGCACAGATGCATCACCCGGCTCTTTGCCGCCTGTACGCAGTATTACATGGGAGCCTGCTGCCTTTGTGACATGAAACCACCAGTCGGTTTTATCCGCAATCTTAAATGTAAGAAAGTCGTTTTGAGAGTTACTTCTGCCCACAAGCACTTCAAGTCCCTCCGAAGTAAAATATTGATGTGCGGGAAGCTTATCAGGTTGTGATACCTTTTGCGATTTTTTCTGCTTATTCTTAACATAACCCTGCGTGGCAAGCTCCTGACGAATAAGCTCAACCTCCTGCTCAAGCACAGCGCGGGAGAGGGCATCCGCAACGCTCTCAAAATATTCAAGTTCTTCATTCGCCTCTTGTAAAAGACCGCTGAGCTTTTGCTGTGCCGTCTGTGCCTTTCTGTATTCCTTATAATATTTTTGTGCATTCTCTGAGGGTGTAAGTGCCGGGTCTGCCTGAATTTTCACTGATTTCTCTCCGGTATAGTAATTTTCCACCTCATAATAGGGCAAGCCTTTTTTAAGCTTGTACTGATTTGCAGTTATAAGCTCGGCATATATTTTCAGTCTTTCGCGGTTTTGACATTCATTCAGCTCTGCCTGTCGCAGAGCGATTTTTTTTGTGATTCTTTCCAGTGAGCTTTCAACAAATTTATAAAGAGCGTTTGCCTTCGCCCTTAGCCTTCTTATGGTATCCCTTTCGCTGTAAAACGAATCTAAAAGGGGGCTGAGTGTT
The DNA here is from genome assembly GCA_002069015.1 of Firmicutes bacterium ADurb.Bin300. GTDB lineage: Bacteria > Bacillota > Clostridia > Oscillospirales > Acutalibacteraceae > DTU089. Next base: position 22,138 of record MWBL01000030.1, read on the forward strand.
TCAGAGCTTTGTTTTTCAGAAAAATTAGTATACTG
>MWBL01000031.1 GCA_002069015.1 Firmicutes bacterium ADurb.Bin300
CCTTCGCCCCTTTTTATGGCGCCCTCGTATCTTATCAAATTACTTCTACATTGTCAACACTTATTTTCGGTTTTTTTGATGAAATTCACACGCCGCCGAGCGTATCGCTAATAAATGTCCCTATTTTGACAACCTTGTCATTCTTGTCAACCTTATCCGTCGCAAGGCAAAACCCAAAAGCGTTATTTTCGGGATAAAGCTCTCTTAGCGGCACAAGAACAAAAGCTCTTTCTGATATCCTCGGGTGAGGCACGCTCAATTCCTCGGATTCTTGCTTAAAACCTTCACAAATCAAAATATCGATATCAATTATTCTCGGTCCGTTTTTAATCGTTCTTTCTCTTCCCATGGCGGCCTCAATACCAAGGCATGCACCTAAAAGAGCATTCGGCGAAAGCGATGATTCGATTTCCGCCACCGCATTAATAAAACAATCCTGATTTTTATATCCGACAGGGCTTGTTTCATAAAAAGACGATACGCGCAAAATCTTAACTCCGGGCACACGCATAAGAGTATTTAGGGCGGCTTTTATATTTATATCTTTATCTCCCATATTAGAGCCTAAACCAATAACGGCTTTCATTTTTTTCTTTTCCTTTCTATTTCAACAGCAACATAACCGAAGCTTGCTTTAATCGGAGCATCCGGTTTTTTTACAGTAACCGTAACACAGTCAATTCTATTATATTCCGTGAGCAGGGCGTCTGCCACTCTTTCTGCCGCGCGTTCAATAAGGTCGTCTTTTTGCGCACAAAAACCAGCGCTCGCAGTTTTAATTATTTTAGCATAGCTTACAGTAGAGTTTATATCATCAGAAAGACATGCGTTTTCAAGATTAACCTTTGCGGTAATATCGAGTATAAACCTCTGTCCGTTTTCTTTTTCCTCGGGGTTTACCCCGTGAAAAGCGTATACTTCAAGGTCTTTAACTATGATTTTATCCGGGTGCCTTCCCCTAAGTAATTTATCGCCTGCTCTTGCGGCTCCTGCCGCTGATTTCACGTCATGCACTCTGATTATATCGGTTCCGCCCGCTATGGCGACGGTATTGGCGGCAACCGTTCCCGCGTCCCTGTTTTTAACCTCATTTTCTCCTGTCATATAACCGATTGCTCTTTTGCGCGAAAGCCCCGTCAGCAGCGCGACACCGGGAATTTTAAGGCTGCTTGCGGATTTTATAAGCTCGATATTGTCCTCAAGCGTCTTCCCGAACCCTATGCCCATATCGACACACAGGCAGCTTCTCTTTATGCCGAAGCTTTCCGCTTTTTCAATAAAGTCAAGAAACGACTCTTTTACAGCCGATACCACTCCGTTTTTATACGTTGCCGTGCCATCGGCGCTCTCGCCGCCCGTGTGCATAAATATCCAGCCTGCATTGTGCTCAAGAACCGTTTGCGCCATTTCCTCCGAAAAAAGACCGCTCTCGTCATTCACTATTTTCGCCCCGTTTTCAAGCGCATACCTTGCTACGCTTACGCGGTAAGTATCAATACTTATAGGAACAGACACGGCTTTTTTAAGGACCGGAAGCAACTGCGAAACTCTCCCAAGCTCAATTTGCTCGCTTATTTGCTCTTTCCCGGGAGCGGTAGAACATGCCCCTAAGTCGATAATATCTGCACATTGACTCTCCATCTCTTTTGCTCTTCGCAATGCAGTTTCCACAGTAAAATATTCCCCTGCATCCGAAAAGGAATCAGGAGTAAAATTCAGAATTCCCATAATATATGTGCGCTCGCCTAAGGAAAAAGAAAAACCGTTACCCGAAAAAGTCTTCATGAGCTTTTACCCGTCAAAAGAGACATCGCCTCTGCCCTTGTTTTCGCGTCACTCCTCATCAGTCCCCGAAGTGCCGAGGTTTGAGTTACCGAACCTGCGGCGCGTACCCCGCGCATAGTCATACAAAGGTGTTCGGCATCGATAACCACCGCTACGCCTCTTGCGCCCAGCTCTTTATACAGAAAATCTGCGACCTGAGTTGTAAGTCTTTCCTGAAGCTGCGGGCGTTTCGCAAAAGCCGCAACTATCCTCGCGAGCTTTGAGAGACCTATCACTTTCCCATCTGACGAAATATAGGCTATATTCGCCGTCCCTACAAAGGGTAACAGGTGATGCTCGCACATCGAATAAAGCGGTATATCCTTGACGATAACCATCTCCTCGTTACCCGCCCCATTAAATATCTTCAGGTGTTCCCGCGGATTCTCGGAAAGACCGCCGAATATTTCTTCGTACATTCGCGCAACCCTGCCCGGAGTTTCAAGCAGACCCTCTCTGTCGGGATCTTCGCCTATTGCGTAAAGAATTTCGCGAACTGCTTTTTCAATTCTTTCTTTATCCATATCCTTCTCCTTAAGCTTCAAGATATAATCGGAAGGTCAGCGCCGATATATTTTCAGAATAATTAAGCGTAAAACCACTGTTTTTTCTAATAAGACCGCACAGCTCATAGGCATTTCGTATTAAATCTCCGTTTATCATTTTTTCTTTTGCAGCCTCATACGTTGCTCTGCTGTCAAATCGAAACTCGATCGATTTTTCGCCCCGGGAGTACGCATACCCCACAGCGCTTTTCACCCTGTTTTCAAAATAACTGTCCGTATCGTTAAAAAACCGGTTTTCCTTTACAAAATAGTTGTGTTTAACCGCAACACATTCTATTTGTGGCTGTATCTGTAAGTGGGTAGCTTTTATCATATCGCCCGTTACGTTGAAATAAGAATATCCGATTATGCTTTCTTGTGATACAGGATCGTCCCAAGTCAAATCAACAAAATAGTTATCCCCGTCTAAAACAACCATATTCCACATATGCCCTACAGTGCCCTCGATTTCATCCACAGCCTTACCCGTCACCAGCCTTACATCAATATCAAGCTTTGCAAGAATAAGTTGAAATGCTCGAGAGTAGCCTTCGCAAGCCGCTTCTTTTTGAATTATCGCACCATATGCGGAATTAACGTTCGGTTTTTCGGTATCATAGGTATAATTACAATTACGAATAATCAAATCGTGCACAAATTTTTCTTTTTCGTAATCCCCCTTATATTCAAGAGCCTGCGCCTTGATTTTTGCTACTTCCTCTTCAAGCTGCAAGGTACGCGCCTTACAGATATCCACACTTTCGGAATAAGTAGGAATAAAGTAATGCTTACCTCCCCTGCTTATCAGCCTACAATCGCTCCCCAAGCAAAGCATTCCCGGATTATCATAAGACAAGGCTAAGAATACGGCATTAAGCTGTTCGCTGTTGAGTTTTGGTATGCGTATTCTCTGCGGGTGCTCCTTTACGGATTGCAGAATAAGAGCATATGCCTGTTTACCGGTTTCGTCGAGACTTTCATAGCTGTGTCTGAAAAATCCCGTTCCCTTTCCGCTCTCGGGTACCGCGTATTGCGTAAGCTCACTTGAGTTTAGGAAGACAACATCAAAAAATGCGTTAAAAAGCCCTTTATTGAAGGCAAAATATAAGGAGATAATTATTACTGCCGTTAAAATAAGAGCTACCGACCGTTTTTTCATACCTTATCCTCCGTTAATTCTAAGAAAGAGAGTTCTCGGGTATGAGTGTATCGGTTACCGTAACAGATACGCTGTCCATACTTCTCGCCAACTCTTCAAGGAGGTTTTTTGAATCGGCAAAGTCAACTGCGGAGATATCACTTTGTACATAGTTTATCAGATTACTGAAATAAGACTCCGAATTCTCGGCCAAGTCCTTACCCAAATAAGAATTAACAGCATATAAAAGTATCTTGGCGTTTTTTTCCGAAGAATTGCCCTTATGCACAATACTATTATATTTAGTCAACCTAACAACCGTGTCAGGGGACAGCAGCTGTTCTCCCCGGGGAATGTCAAGCACTAAATCATTGCTTTTATAGGAAAGCCTTTCCTCCTGCTTATATTCCAAATCGCCTAAAAATTTAAGCGCGTTTAGCAACCCCGAATCCGTTATCAGAATATACTTGTCAACCTTGAAACCGACATAACTTTCGGCGGCGTCACATAATCCCTGTATTCCGAGAGTCTTAAAGCTGTCAATAGGTTTAGTTTCCAAGCCGCCTGAAGAAATTTTGGCAGACGGAGAAATCGGCAATATGGAAATAACGCGCTCGTCAAGGTCCGTCTTAATATAATAAATGCTTCTTATTTGGGATTTATCATCAGATACATGAGCGAAAAGAAAGAGTGCTTTACCCGAAAGCGTTCTCGCTTGTGTTTCAGATTCTTTCGTTTCTTCAGACGAGCTTTCAGTCTCCCCGATGATATTTTTCAAATCATAGTCATAATGTCTAAGGAGAATGAGAAAAGAAATTGCTCCGATTATTGATGCAAAGCATATAAGCGTAACGGCTAAAAACACACTGTTTCTGTTTTTAGCCGCTTTCTGACTTTGAAAGTTTAGACCTTTACGGTTTTTAAGCATCAATTTTCTCCTGTTTAAATATATTTTATCGCTGTCTCACAACGAAGATGCTCCTGTCTGCCGTACGATTATTATTATACCTATTATTCTTCTAAAAGACAATACCAAAAAACAAAATTAATGCAAACATAACCCGGTCGCTTTAAGCATACAAATTAGTGATAGCTACAAAGGAGGAGTTTGTTTTGAGAGACTATGTTGACATCAGAGCAATAGAATTGGGAAAATATATAGTGAATAATAACGCTACTGTAAGGGCTGCCGCAAAGGAATTCGGAATAAGCAAATCAACTGTCCACGCAGATGTGACGTCAAGGCTAAGACGCATTAATCCTCAGCTTTTTTTACAGGTCCGCCGGGTTCTTGACATTAATAAAGAAGAGCGTCATATCAGAGGCGGCATAGCTACAAGAGAAAAATATAAGGAATACAGCCTGAAATAGTCTGAAAATACATAAACATATAAATGTTATCTCCAAAAAGTCAAGCTCGTCTTGACTTTTATTTTTAAATGTAAGGGTTGTCGATAAGCCTATTTAACACTCGCCGGTTATTTTCTCCCGAAAATGACAATACTTCCTTAAGAGGTGTTATCTATGGGCAAAAGAACCATTATTTCTTTTTCTCTTTTTTGCATTGCAATCTTTTCCCTTATTATCCGGCTCTATATAATTTCTAATGGCGGTTTTTCTGATGCTTCATCGCAAAACAGCACAAAAACCCTTAATGTAGGAACAACGCGAGGCGTTATTTATGACAGAAATATGATCCCGTTAACGGGAAGGGAATCATATAAGCTTGCGTGTGTCCTGCCCACAGCGAGTGCTATCGGCTGTCTTAAAGAAAATTTAAATGAAGAAGAATTTGAGTTATTTTACAAGAAGCTAATCGAAGGCTCCCTTGTAACATTTACCTCAAACAAATGCGGTGCTCTGTCGCAGTGCCCGGATATAGCTGTACTGGATATCTATAATCGATACTGTAAGAATCAACTCGCGCCGCATGTTTTGGGTTATCTTTCTCCGGACAAAAGCGAAGGTGTATACGGGGCTGAAAAAAGTTATAACGAGTACTTAAAAGAGCATTCGGGCTCACTCGTTCTTGTGTATTCGACAGATGCTCTCGGACGCGTACTCTCGGGCGTCGACGCACAGGTTCGTAACACAAACTACGCTTCAAAGGCCGGCATAGTCTTAACTCTTGACTCAGCTATTCAGAAATATGCACAGGATGCACTGAAAAATGCCGGATACGTTACGGGCGCCGCAATAGTTTTAGATATTAAAAGCGGCGAAGTACTTGCTCTCGCCTCTGTCCCGGATTTTGACCCGAATGATTTAGCCGCGGCTGTTGAAAATAAAAATGCCCCCTTTGTAAACAGGGCTATCAGTAATTACAGTGTGGGTTCTGTGTTCAAGCTCGTAGTGGCGGCGGCTGCCATAGAAAGCGGAATACCCGTTGATTATGAATATCGTTGCACGGGTTCATGCACCAAAAGCTCCGTTAAAATTTACTGCCATAACCGTAAGGGTCATGGCGTTCTTAATATGCAGGAAGCTTTTTCGCTTTCCTGCAACACATATTTTATTAACCTTGCCTCAAGAATTAAAAAAAGCGTCCTTCTTGAATATGCTCAGGCGCTGGGTTTTTCAGAAGTGTTTCAGCTGATGGACGGCTATTACACCGATAGGGCTAAGATGCCCGATATTTCAGAGCTTGACAGCGATGCCGCAATAGCGAATTTAGCGTTCGGTCAAGGCTCGTTATATGCAACTCCGCTTCATCTTGCCGCTTGCTATGCGGCCTCTGTCGGCGGCGGGACTTATTTAAGACCTACTTTATATAAGGGGACCGTAGGGGAAGACGGTCTGATGTCCTCCCTTGCCGAAAAGCCTCTTCCTAAAAAGGTTGTAAGCAAGAAAACCTCAGATATAATCAGAAGCTTTTTGCTTACCACGGTTGAGGAAGGCACCGGGAAACTCGCAAAAAGCGGGCTTTTCCTCAGCGGCGGAAAAACGGCGACTGCACAAACCGGAAGATATCTCGACTCGGTAGAAATTCTGAATTCCTGGTTTATCGGCTTTTTCCCCTACAATAACCCTGAATATGTCGTCGCTGTAATAAAAGAAAACGGCGAATCGGGCTCCACCGACGCCGCTCCCGTTTTTAAGGAAATTTGTGAAAATATATTTAAGTACAAACGGGCTAATCCTCCCAGTTGAGCTCGTGAAGCTCTCCTTTTTGTAAAAGCTCTGGAAAGCCCCATTGCCGCTGCACCTCGTATACCGCTATCGAAACAGAATTGGAAAGATTAAGACTTCTGGCACCCTCAAGCATGGGAATACGCAGGCATCTGTCCGGGTTTTCTTTTAACAGAGGCTCAGGAAGACCCTTTGTTTCTTTTCCGAAAATAAGATATACCTTATCGGGATATACACTGTCGCAATGTGTTTTTCTTGCCTTTGTCGTAAAATAAAAAAAGCTTCCGCCTTCATTTTTGACAAAAAAATCTTCAATTGAAGAATAATAGGTTATATCAAGAAGATGCCAATAATCAAGCCCCGCTCTTTTCAGCTTCTTATCATCAATTTTAAAGCCCATCGGCTCGACAAGGTGAAGTCTTGCACCGCTTGCGGCGCACGTTCTGGCAATATTTCCTGTGTTCTGCGGTATTTCTGGCTCTATAAGCACAATATTAAGCTCACTCATAATCCAAGCTCACCAAGCAAAAACGGGATGCCCCTCTCAAAATCAACGCCGTACCGGATATCATCGCCGACTTTTTTTGTGCGCTCTATACAGTTGCACACATAATCCACTGCAATTCGTGAAGCCTCGAAGACAGAAAAGCCGTTCATAAGCGCACCGCAAAACGCACTCGCAAACACATCCCCCGTGCCATGATACGCTCCGCCCAAATGCTTTTGAAAATAATACTGCGGTTCTTTATCCGATTTAGTCTTACAAGCTATTCCGAGTAAGTCCTCCTGAAAGGACACACCGGTTAGAACGACACTTCCCGGACCCTTGGCAAGAAGCTTTTCCAGCAGAAGCTCTATATACTCCCTTGTCTGAACCGTACCCGCGTACTTCTCACTTGTCATAAAAGCCGCTTCCGTAATATTCGGAAGAATAATATCTGCCAAAGCACAAAGCCCGGTCATCTTATTTGCGAAGTCCATATCAAAGACCGAGTACATTTTTCCGAAGTCAGCCATTGACGGGTCAACGATAACGAGTGTCCTCTCCCTCTTGAACAAAGCTATAAAGTCCTTAACGATTTCAATTTGTTCCTTAGAGCCTAAAAAACCGCTGTATATTGCATCAAAGGATAAACCAAGTGATTTCCAATGATTCATAACGGCAGGCATATCCCCTGTCAAATCACGGTATGTGTATGCGCTGAAGCCGCCCGTATGTGTTGATAAAACAGCGGTAGGAAGGCACACTGTTTCAACGCCGCATGCTGATATAACAGGCAGCGCAACTGTTAATGAGCATTTGCCGAACCCCGAAATGTCATTTATTGCGGCAATTCTTTTTTGTGCTGTCATAATATTTTCCCCTTAAACAGGTTGACTGCGTTAATAATATTTTGTCTGCTCATTTTAATAATAATCCTTCCTTGCTATTATAGCAAAATTGAATCTGATTGCAAGTTTTTTCAAATATACGTTATAGTTTTGCTTTTTCGGGTAATTCTAATTAAAACAGAAAGGAATGATTTTTATGAATAAGAAAACAATGCCCATAGTCTATGGAGTCGGAGCCGTTATGGCTATAGGAACAGTTGCGGCAGTAGCAAAAATGGGAAAGAAAAAGACGATGAAAAAAAAGATGAAAAAAACAGCCAATAAAGCCATTAATGCTGTCGGAAATATTATTGACAGCATCCCAAGTGCAAAATAAATTATGAAAAAGACCGTTGCCGTTATACTTTGTCTTTCCGCTGTGTTTTTCAGCGCATGCAATAAAAATGTAATTGAAAATACGAATACCGATACAACCTCGACGGTTTCCGAATCGGCAAACGTTACTGATACTTCTTTACCTCAAAGCACCTTCCAACCGGAAACGCAAACGGAAACACCCTCTTCAACGAACAGCCCTACACAGGAGAGCACTATGCCGCCAACCGTAAAACCGATTACCGTGGGTACCATTCCCCTAAATAAGAATTCTTCATATGGTGAAAACACGGGAACCTCTGCCACTTACACAGGCTTGGAGCCGCTGCCTTTGAAAAAATTCACGGTCCTTGATCCGGAAAACACAAAAGGACTCGGTACGGCGGCAAAGCTCCACTCTTATGGCGTGGCTAAAGACGGCAAACCGAACAAAATATCAGTGGAAAACCAGAAGTATTACAGTCAATACGGCGCTTTGACACTTGACACGAGCGGTGAAAAGGTAATATACCTTACGTTTGACTGCGGCTATGAAAACAACCAGACAGAAAAAATACTTGACACACTGCTTAATAAGCAGATTCCCGCCACATTTTTCGTAACCCTCCCTTATCTTAAATCAAGTCCCAAAATAGCCGCAAGAATGATTAAAGAGGGGCACACTGTAGGAAATCACTCTTCAACGCATCCTGATTTTTCAACAATTAACAGAACGCTTATGTCAAAGGAAATTCAGGAGGTTGACAATTACCTTCGTTTGCATTTCGGTTATTCTTCCCCCTATTTCAGATTTCCCCGCGGGGTGTGCAGCGACAACTCACTGGAGCTTGTTTTCTCGCTGGGATATACAAGTGTTTTTTGGTCCACTGCGTATGCCGACTGGGACACGGCTAATCAAAGGGGAGCAGACTATGCCTTCAGTACCGTAACCTCCCGACTTCACCCGGGGTGCATTTTGCTGCTTCATGCGGTATCCTCGGACAACGCCTCTGCCTTAGGAAAAATAATTGATTTTGCTCTAAGAGAGGGCTATTCCTTTGTGACTTTGGATTAAGAGTCTTTATTAGCCGCCGGCCGAAAAGAACTGCCTTTTCGGCTGGTAATTTTTATTAATATATGATATAATTTATTATATATCCGCGAACATAAAGCAGTACGGGGACGGTGTTAAATGAACTTAAGCACCCTTAAAAAAAGGCTTGCGCAGCAGGGTGTTCCCCTGCCTCTATCCGAGGAAATTGACATCCTCTGCGAAAAAAGCATTATCGGCAAAAAAACTCTCTCCAATCGTCTTGTCATTCAGCCTATGGAGGGTTGCGACGGCACTTTTGACGGAAAGCCCGACACCCTGACTTACCGCCGTTATCAAAGGTTTGCAAAGGGTGGCGCCGCTTTAATCTGGTTTGAGGCAACGGCAATCTTAAACGAGGGGCGCGCAAATCCCCGTCAGCTTTACATAAATGATAATACGCTTGACAGCTTTAAGAATATTGTGTCCGAGATAAAGAAAACGGGACTTCGTGAAAACGGTTTTGAGCCGTTGGTGATTTGTCAGCTTACACATTCGGGCAGGTATTCCAAGCCCGACGGCAAGAGCGCCGAGCTAATAGCCTATAACAATCCCCTTTTTGAAAAGGAAAAGCCTATTGACAACAGCAAAATAGTCAGTGATGACTATCTGAGAGCGCTTGAGGACAAATTCGGCATTGCCGCCTCAATGGCTGAAAGAGCAGGCTTTGACGGGGCGGATATAAAGTGCTGTCATCGCTATTTACTTTGCGAGCTCCTGTCGGCATTTAAGCGAAAAGGCCGCTACGGCGGAGAATTTGAAAACAGAACGCGTTTGTATCTTAACGCCCTGAAAAGCGCAAAGGCAAGCACATCCTCCGATTTTATCATTACAAGCAGACTTAATGTTTACGACGGGTTTCCCTACCCTTACGGCTTCGGCGTAAAAAACGATGGTTCTCTTACTCCCGATACCGCGGAGCCGGAAAGACTTATAAAAATTTTGTATAATGAAATCGGACTGAAGTTGTTGAATATAACAATGGGTAACCCTTATGTAAATCCCCATGTCAACCGCCCGTTTGATAAGGGCCCTTATGACCCGCCCGAAAATCCTCTTGCAGGAGTCGAGCGTATGATGACTCTCACAAAGCAGGTGCGCAAAGGTGCGCCTTTGCTTACCGTTATAGCATCGGGGTTTTCATATCTTCGTGAAAGCTCGCCTTATCTTGCGGCAGGAGCCGTGAAAAGCGGAGTATGTGATTTGGCAGGCTTCGGAAGAGAGGCTTTTGCTTATCCGGATTGGGCGAAGGATATAGTCAAAAACGGAGAGATGAGAGCAAACAAATGCTGTATAACCTGCAGCAAATGTTCACTTCTTATGCGTGCGGGCGCCGTTGCGGGATGCCCCGTAAGGGACGGCGAGGTTTATATGCCTATTTTCAGGGAAAAGGTGATGAAATGATAAAAACGGCTTTGGTTACGGGCGGCAGAAAAGGAATAGGCAGAGCTGTCGCCGAAAGACTGCTAAGCGAGGGCTATGAGGTTATTGTAACAGGCAGAAGCAAAAATATTGAGCTTGACAATACGAGAATCGCCTATGTTCAGTGCGACAACGCCGACTTGAATTCCATTAAAAATACTATGGATTTTATATTTGAAAAATACGGAAGGCTTGATGTTCTCGTAAACAACGCCGGCATTGCGCCCTTGGAGCGAACCGACATCCTTCTTACTTCTCCGGAGAGCTTTGATTTGGTAGTAACAACAAATCTCAGGGGCACTTTTTTCATGTGCCAAAGCGCGGCAGGGAAAATGATTAAGCTAAAAGAAAGCTTACCCGATTACAACCCGAGAATAATAAACATTTCATCGGTATCGGCTTATACCTCTTCTACAAACAGAGGCGAATACTGTATATCAAAAGCAGGCATATCAATGGTGACTCAGCTTTTTGCCGACAGACTTGCCGACTGTTCCATCCCTGTTTTTGAAATACGACCGGGAATTATTCTTACCGATATGATAGAACCTGTCAGGGATAAATATGAAAAGCTTATAGCCGGCGGTCTGACTCCGATGAAAAGAATCGGGAGACCTGAAGATGTGGCAGACTGTGTAAGCGCACTCATCTCGGGCAAGCTTGACTTTGCTACCGGTCAAATAATTAACTGTGACGGCGGGTTTTCAATCAGAAGATTATAGCAAAAATCACACATTCTCTAAAATGCTGTAAAGGGTGATTTTTTGTATAAGGCAATAGTAATCGGCAGCGGTTGTGCAGGCTTAGCCTGTGCTTTAAGACTTACCGAATCGGGAGTAAGAAACATAGCTCTGATAACCGAAGATCTGAAAGCCGGTACCTCCCTTAATGCGGGAAGCGACAAACAGACTTATTATAAATTAGCTCTCGGCGGTGATGAAAAGGACAGCGTTCTGCAGCTTGCCTCGGATTTATACGCAGGCGGCGGAATGAACGGAGAAACGGCTCTTGTGGAGGCCGCCGTCAGCGCGCGTGCTTTTTTATATTTAAATGAGCTTGGCGTAAAATTCCCGACAAACGAATTCGGGGAATATATCGGCTATCAGACAGACCACGACACTAAAAGACGCGCTGTGTCATGCGGTCCGCTTACTTCAAAATATATGTCCGAGACTTTACTTAATCATGTAAAGCTTCGCGATATTGAGATATATGATTTTTTAAGGGCCGTAAAAATCATAGTTGAAGACAATTCGGTCCGCTGTGTTATTTTTATTGATACACGACAAGACAAGCTTGTAAAAATCGACGCGGAAAATGTTATCCTTGCTACGGGCGGTGAAGCTTCGCTCTATGAAAACAGCGTTTTCCCGAAATCCCAGTGGGGTGGCATGGGGCTTTTTTGTGATGCGGGCGCCGCTCTTTATAATATGAATAGTTGGCAATACGGCATAGCGTCAACGGACTTCAGGTGGAACTTGTCAGGCTCCTATCAGCAAGCCCTGCCTAAATATGTAATTCGCTTTGGCAACGGACAGGAGGAGGACCTGCTTGATAAATACTTCGATGACCCCCGGGATGCTCTCGAGAGAGTTTTTCTTAAGGGATATCAATGGCCCTTCGATGCAAGAAAATTAAAAGGCTCTTCGTATTTAGATATAGTCGTTCATTACGAAACAGCTGTTTTGGGAAACACTGTTTATCTTAATTTTACGCAAAATCCGCCGGGTCTTGAAAACGGCTTTGACAGCCTTTCAGCGGAATGCTTTTCGTATCTGAAAAACTGCAATGCACTTTGTGACACTCCTATAAAACGCCTTCGCGCGATAAACGAAAAGGCTTATCAGCTTTTTCTCTCTCATAATATCGATCTTGAAAAGGATTATTTGAAAATCGGAGTATGCGCTCAGCATCAAAACGGAGGAGCGGCGATTGACAAAAACTATGAAACAGACATTCACGGACTTTTCGCAATAGGAGAATGCGCGGGAGTTTTCGGAGCATACCGTCCGGGCGGCAGTGCACTCAATTCAACCCAGGTCGGCGCTTTGAGGGCTGCACAATGCATTTGCGGACGGAAGGAGGCAAAATCCCCTGCTGACGAAAAGGTCGTTTACGAGCTATCCGAGTGCCTATTAAATGCAAGACAAAACAACGGCATATTTCATGGTAAGCTTCTCAGTAAAATACAGAAGAAAATGTCAAGGTATGTAAGCTTAGTTCGCGATATTGATGAAATCGAGGCTATGCGGGAAGAGCTTCTCGTATATGCTCGTGACTATTACAATAAGGTTTCGCCGGGGGACGAAGCGTTACTCCCATATCTTAAAACACGCGATACCCTTCTAACCGCCTGCGCCGTTCTTTCAGCATCATTAAAGTCCGCACACAAGCAAGGCAGTATCGGAAGCTCTGTTGTATGTTCGGAAGAAAATATCCTCACCGCACCTTATGGCGCGCATGAGGAAAATCTTCAAAATATCGTTAAAACAAAGGGGTTTGAAAGTGAGCTAATCAAGCCCACGCCAATCCCCAAGAGGGAATTGTGGTTTGAAAGTCTGCTTTAATGCTGAATTTCCTGTTTTCTTCTTTCAATATCCTCAAGCATTTGTGCGTATTTAACCTCATCTATAATGCATTTTTTCCTAAGAACGATAAATGCACAAATAAGGAGCACAGCCGGAATAAAGGTCATTGCGGCGCGCATATACACCGTAGTATTAGAGGGAACGAGTGAAATAGCTTCTTTTATTTGGTCAAGCTTCATCGTCTCCGTAAAGCTCGGGTCCATCTTAGCGGCATTCTCTGCAGCGGAAATCGCATTTGTGGTATCGGTGACATTAAGTACGAGATAAACCACCATAACAACCAGCTGCTGAAGAGCGCTTCCAAGCTTAGCCGTGAACGGGCGTATAGAGAAAATTAACCCCTCATTGCGTCTTCCCGTCTTCCATTCGTTGTATTCGACCGTATTAGCTATGTTAATGGTTATAACCATATAAAATACACCCTGACCGATTCCTACGAAAAGCCCCGCTGCGCAAAGAACATAGAAGCTTGATGTAACAAATGCAACAAGGAACATTCCGATATAACCGCTTACAATTAAACCGGTGGCTATTGTTATCATAACACGACGAGTAAGCTTAGCGCTCAATATCGGGAATAAAATCATAACAAGTCCTGTCGCCGCACCGAATATTACCGCAAACACTGTAACAAAACTCCCATTATAGCCGTAAGCGAAATAAATATAATTGGTGCCTATACCTGTTATTATGCCGCTTCCAAGGTTATAAAAAAGCATAACAAGCGCAACCCAAAGAAGCTGGTCGTTGTTGAAAATGACCTTGACCATTTTGCGAATTCCCATAGACTCTTCAACCTTGACATTCTTTTCACGCTCTTGGACGCCTACAACAGTCATTACCTGACATCCGATGAAAACAGAAGCAATTATAACAGTTACCACCACATAAGCAGTCGGAGCGTTTCCTCCAATGGTAAGCTTGCCTGCAGTCAAAATCGGAACAAGAGCAACCGTAAGAATTCCGCCCATTCCCGCAAAAAGGTTTGCCATAGATGTAAGCTTGTTTCGCTCCTTCATGTCACTTGTGAGCGAAGGCAGCATTGACCAATAGCCTATATCGTTCATCGTGAAGGTTATATCCCAAAGCAGATACATAAACGCAAAGAATACCACAAAGTTCCAACCGGTAAGCGGGGCTGAAAAAAGTAAAACGAGCACGACGGCGTTTGACAGCACTCCCAAAAGAATCCAAGGCTTGAATTTTCCCCATTTTGATTTTGTATTTTCAATAATTCCGCCCATTATAGGGTCATTAACCGCATCCCATATACGGCAAATAATCATAATGGTACTTATTGCTGCAAACTGGGCATTAGTAAGCTGTTTTGTATACAGTATAAATGACAACAGATACATACTGTACAATGTATATGACATATCCCTGCCGATACCGCCGGTCGTATACGTCCACAAGGTCCGTTTAGTTAGTGAGTTCTTTGGCTTTGCGCCAACAGACGTTATATCAGACATTTTTAACCCTCCTTATTCTTAGCTTATCTTATATTAAAACAAATAAAAAATCAATCATTTTTTATAAAGGGGTTGTTGTAATGAAAACCGTATCAGTTATCGGGTTAGGCAACAGAGGGACGGAATATATGATGTTTATTCACCGTCTGCACAGAAAAAAGATGAAAATCATCGCCGTATGTGATATCAGAAAGCAAGCGCTTGACGATATCGCTCCGAAATACGCAATTCCAAAGGACAGGCAATTTCTGAGTACAGATGAATTCTTTGCAAACGGCGTGATTTCGGACGCGCTGATAATCACAACACAGGACGCAAGCCATTTTCAAATTACCAAGGACGCCATTAATACGGGATACAAAATAATTTTACTTGAAAAGCCCGTTTCGGGAAATTATGACGAATGTCTTGAGCTTCATACTCTTGCCCGCGAAAAAGGCGTAAAGCTTTTAGTATGCCATGTCCTTCGCTATTCAAACTACTTCGGCAAGATCAAAGAGATAATAAGGAGCGGAGCGCTCGGAGATTTAATCACAATAAACCATACGGAAAACGTAGGTTATTTTCACTTTGCGCACTCCTTTGTAAGAGGCAATTGGAATAAAGAGGAGGAGTCCACGCCCTCCATCCTTGCAAAATGCTGCCATGACCTTGATTTAATTCAGTGGTATGCAAACAGCAAGGCAAAAACGGTAAGCTCTGTAGGAGGCTTGTATTATTTTAACAAGCAGCACGCTCCCGAGGGCGCGGCGCCCGGATGCCTGGATGATTGCAAGGTTAAAGACTCTTGTCCCTACAATGCGGAAAACCTTTATATCAAGGACCCGTTTTGGAAGGCAAAATTCGTTAAATATATGCGCCGCACGCTTACCGGGAAAACAAAAAGCAGCAAGGCAGATATTTATGAGGCTCTGAGAAACGGCGATTACGGTAAATGCGTTTTCTTAAACGATAATAATGTATGCGACAGCCAGATTGTCCATATCGGTTTTGAAAACGGTATTAATGCCGTTTTGACAATGAATGCTTTTTCAAACAAGATGTTCAGGCAGCTGCACATAATCGGCACAAAGGGCGAGCTTATCGGTTACGGAACAAGTCTCAAATTAGCCGTTTTCGGAAAGCCCACAAAAAAAGTGCGGATAAAAGGTCTTAAGGTCGGCGGCCATATAGAGGGTGATATGAGACTTATCAAGAGCTTCGTCAAGCTCGTCAACGGCGAAAAGGTAAACGACAGTGATTTGACTACCATTGAGGCTACTTTGCCCAGCCACGAAATCGCAAAAAGAGCAGAAGAGAGCAGAAAAGCAACATTGGGCGGCGAACAGAATAATTAAGGACAGCCTAATCCCCTAAGATAAAGCAGACCGGTATTCACGAGAACACCGGTCTTAAGCTTTGCTTAGCGGAGAATTAAACTTGCCCTTCTCCTTTTCTTGCCCTTCTGTCTTTTATAATATATACAATGCCAAGCACAAGCAAAATCGAAAACAATGCGGCAGCTATGATTATAAAAATCTGTGAAAGCTTTAAATCCTTTTCAGCTTTTATGAGTTTTGACGAGAGAACCTCATAGCTGTCCGATAACCCTACAGGCACCTCTTCCGATTGGGAGTCGGACGAAATATTATATCTCATAAAGGTCTTTTCCTGTGTATCATACAGGTAAAGCTCTTTTTTTCCGTCAAGAGTCATCGCGTATACAATTATTATCTTATCAGTTTCATTATCGGTTCGAACAAATGCATAAACAAAATCTTTATCGTTAACGGCAACGCTCTTAAGAATATATCCCTCGGGAGCGGTTTCGGTTTGTGGCATATCAAGAATTATATAATTCTTATTGGGCGGAACAATGCTGATATATTTTGTAAAAGCCTCCGATGTCTCATCATACATAAACCAGCACTTTTCGTTTGAGGGGCTTAAAAGGCATACGAGCTTAAAAAGATTTTTCGGGGACGATAATGCGGGAAGGGTATTTCCCTTATATAAAACAGATGTCAAAGTGAAGTCCTTTGCGGGCGGCTTGATTTGATCCTCTTCAAACACAACCTTGTAGGTAATCGCACCTAAGGTAACCGTTAAATCCGCCAGCGGTGAAGCTGCTCTTTTGACGGTAATGGTATATGTTTTTTTAGCCCCCGATTCCGCCGTTACCGTAACCTTTATCTTATTCTCGCCCACAACAAGGTCGGTTGAGGAAAGGGATTTTGTCGCCCCGGAATGCGCTGTTGCCGCACTGACCACAAGCTTTTTTACGGAATAATCCACCTTAGCCGTGTATTCCGTTACGGAAGACGAAAAGGCGGGGGTAAGCGTACCGGGGGATATTTTAAGGGAGCTTAGATTTGCATTGGTTGACGCCTCTTTCGGAGCATTTATCGTAATTTTCGCCGAGGCTTCGGTAGACCCGATATTTACAAAGCCATCTTCCCTGACAATCTCCAAGGTATCGGTGCTCACATAGCACGAGCCGACCTTTAATGCCTTAAATGTGACGGTTTGCATTACTGTTTTTGACCCCTTATCTCTTGAGTCGACAAATCTGACAACTCCGCCGCCACTATTGTCATCCCCTCCCCCTTTATATTCAAGATAATTCTTATCATATTTCAGGAGAAAATTCCAGGAGCCGATTAGCTCGTTTGCGGTATATTTAACAGTAACCTTGACGGTTCCGCCCTTTGTTACGGACGAGCTTGAAAGCGATATCGTCGCCTTTGCCGAGGCGGCGAACGCCGCGGGCGAACATATTGTAATTGCCAACATTAACACACAAAGTATGGCAAATATTCTTTTCATTTAATTTCAATTCCTTTCCAAACTGTAAAAGCTACTGTATAATTTTATACGCTTTGAGTATGTGCTTTCTTATCATTAACAGGTCTACCGCACTGACTTTTCCGTCGGCGTTTACATCTGCTGCGGTTAAATAGCAGCCCGAAAGCGAAAAAGACTTTAATATAACCTTTCTAACCATCAAAAGGTCAATCGCTGTTACTTCGCCGTCGCCGTTAGTGTCCCCCCTGATAATAACAGTGTATTTGCTTTGAACACCGTTTACGGTAAGGTTAAGCATATAGCCGGCAGCCATATTGCCCGAGGTTACTTTTTTACCCGAAGCGTTTGTAACATATGCCGACGCCCCACCGTAAAGCCCTAAATCGGCTATAAACTTTGATACCGAGGTAAGGGGCTGTACGCCTGTTATGGTCTTATTTGAGTGGAGCTTATAGCTTGTTTTGTAACCCGACGAAGCTGTCGGTTTAGTAGTTGACGGCTCGGTAGAGGACGGTTTTGTGGTCGGCTCGCCGGTTGAAGGGGTAGTCGTTGTGGGCTGAGTTGTAGGAGGCTCGGTAGTTTCGTCGCCGGGCTGAAAATCGTCATCATTTAGGACCGCAACCAGGTTATACGTTTTAATATCGCCGTTTTGCGCTTTTACATTAATCTTTAGGTTGTTGATTCCTTGCGAAAGGGATACAGTTCCCTTGTTTCCGCTTACAGTAGCAAGAGAGCTTACGGCAGCGGCGTTTACTGTTATGCTTTTAATGCCGCCCTCAAGAATAAGGTAGTAGGTGGAGTTTTCGGACTCAATCTCAAATGTGGGAGTTATACTGTAGTTTGTAACGGATAATGTTTTTAAGAGATTATTAGGATTACCCCTCGCTTCCGGAAGAGGGCATTTTTCGGCAGGCATATTGTTGTAGACGGGAATAGAAAAGGTTATGGGCAGGCCGAGCTTTCCTAATTCCTTATAGGTAGTATACATGATACCCGCCTCAGAATTGGCCGCGCTTATGTTAGTCATATACTGGTGCCAAAGCTGACCGTCGCTGTTGTCTACATCGAATTTTTGTAGATACAATGTGTTTTGCCCTATGTTTATATAGTTAGCGGCTATGTACTTAGAGCCGCCGACTATTGATTTATACTTGCTGTCCCACGGAATCAAATATTTTGTTTTGCTCGCCGTAGACAGACTGCCGCCAGTCTTCGCGAATTTTAATCCGTTTATTATCGGATTGGTGCCGCTTGTAGCCCCTATGTTAAAGAAATTATAAATTCCCTCATACCCCGGAACGAGACCGCTTACGGAATCAGAGCCCTGCCTTCCGACCTCCTGTATAACGCGCGAGGCAAGGTGATAAGGGCTTGCGCCTGAAGCGACGGCGGCATCTATAAAAGCTTGTGCATAAGTAATCTGCGAAGAGCCGTTGCTTATGTATTTGCCCCCCATAAAGGTTCCACCGAGCATCGTTTCGACACCGCTTCGCGTTTGTGTTGAAGAATCATAGCACAGCGCTTCAAACTGGAAGATGCTTCTTTCATCAAGAAAATTCCTCGGGTCAAGATAATGCTTAACAACATCGTCAGCCGCTTGATACCAGCCGCCGCCGTCAAGAGAAAAATACTTGTCCGTACTCCAGTCATAAGCACCGGGAGCCGTTGAGCGGTACGAGAGAATAGAAGAGCTTGTCAGACTTCTGCCGAGCTTTGTTTCCTCAGAAACCACGGTATTCCAAGCAAGGTTCGTTTTTAATGGTTTAAAAACCCAGTTTGGATGCACCAGATGAAGAGCGCGAAGATATGGTTTATAACTGTCCGGAAAATAGCTTATGGAACTTTCAAAATCTCCCGGCAATTCGTCTTCAATAGGCTCAACCTTAACTATAATATAGTCGGAGCGAACATAACCCGTAAGGGTGGAGTCGCCAAAGGGAAATGTAACCTTATGCCACTTAATCGCCACGCCGTCGGTGCTGTTATGTGTGCTTAAAATTGTTACGGTCTGTCCCGCCGTCAGAAACACGTCTTTGCCGCTTTTGTCCTTGAGAATGGCATTATTGGTACCCGGGCCTGTTCGGACATTGAGATACGAGGTAACATCAGACGAGACTGTACCGGTCCAAAAGGAAGCTTGACCGTATATAGTCTTAACACCTGATATGTACCCGAAAACAATAACCACACACATTATTACGGAAATAATTCTCTTGTTTCCCGTTCGTTTCATAGCGTCACCTATCCCAATAATTCGAGAACATCCGATATAAATAGTTTATCACAGAGCGATATTACTGTCAATAAATAAGGTAATTTGACAATACTTACAAATTTTTATAAAAAGTAAACCGCATATTATAATGCGGTTTCAGACAGTCTTAATAATCAGAGAATGAGGATTTCCTGTTTGTTTTCCGGTTCGGCGACGGACAACAGATAGTCCCTGTTAATCCTCCCTCCCACCTGAAGCAGCGCCGCCTCCGCGCTGTTAAAAGCTAAAGAGGGCAAGTTGTTTTCACGGCTCAGGTGCGCAAGAACGAACCTTGTAGTGCCTTTGTTGATAAGCTTTGTCAGCACGCTGTCACAATCGTCATTCGAGAGGTGCCCTATTTCCGACAAAATGCGTTTTTTAAGGGGATACGGATAAGAGCCGGTTTTTAGCATGTTTATGTCGTGATTTGATTCTATGTAAACAAGGTCACACCCTGTTATAGCAGCTAAAGCCTCATAAGATACAAACCCCGTATCGGTAATGATTCCGATTTTTCTGCCATCCGGCGTATTTATTACATATCCTAAAGGGTCAGCGGCGTCGTGTGAGGTACGAAAAGGTACCACATACATTCCTCCGACGCTCATACCCGAAAAATCAACCGCAAGCGAAATCTGCCCACTATTGAGTATCCCGCGTTTTTTAAGCGAAAGGAGTGTTCCCGCCGAAGAATACACCGGAAGCTTATACTTTTTAGTAAAAACCTCAACGCCCGCTATATGGTCAATATGCTCATGTGTTATAAAAACCGCAGATATCTTTCGGGGGTCAGCACCGATTTGAGCCAAAGCCCTCTCCGTCTGCCGAGTGCTCCTGCCGATGTCAATCAAAATTCCGCCGCTGCCTGCGCCTATGTAAATACAGTTGCCGCTGCTCGAGGAGAACAGCGGGCAAAAACGTG
>MWBL01000032.1 GCA_002069015.1 Firmicutes bacterium ADurb.Bin300
CATTTCATTTTGTTTTGTCAAGAGTGACGGATTGCTTTTGCTTGCTTGGTGTAACACATCAATTGTAATCCTACAGTAAATATAAGGTAAAAAAGATAATTTTTGTTGTTTATTTCCTAAAACCATGATAATATATAATAGGAGTAATTTTAATAATTAAAGGAGTCTTACTGTGTGTTGCCGAATTAGTTGAAAGGATGGTGAAGGCAATGTCATTGGTAGAGGCAAAGTGTCCAAAATGCGGAGCAATCATTAAGGTGGAGTCGTCCGATGAAGCGGGCGTTTGCGATATCTGCAAGGCCCCATTTGTTGTCGAAAGAGCAATTAAGCTTTTTAACATCGTAGGCAATACTTTGTCCGCAACCTCAAAAGACTCCTCAAAAAGCGTCTCAAGTGATTTTGCCGTACGGGGAACCATTTTAGAAAAATACGGCGGCAGGTCGGAGAATGTTGTAATACCGGATGGTGTTATGCATATCGGGAACAGAGCGTTCAGCCTGTGTCCCTTTATAAAAAGCGTAACTTTTCCGAAAGGCTTGAAATATATCGGCAACTATGCGTTTGAGTGCTGCACCGGGATAACGGAGCTTATCATTCCCGCCAGCGTCACCGCCATTGCCGATTCTGCCTTTAAGGGCTGTACAAATCTAAAGAAAGCTGTTCTTCCACCTAACTTAAAAACAATTGAGCCGCATGTTTTTGAGTTTTGCAGCTCTATAACAAAAATTGATTTACCCATTACTATTAAAAGAATCGGCAATTATGCCTTTGAGCGTTGTACCGGACTTAGGAGTATACACATACCCGAAGGGGTAACCTCTATCGGAAACTCGGCTTTTGAAAACTGCACAGATCTTACAACGGTCTATATCCCCGACAGCGTAACTTTTCTCGGAATGTCGGCTTTCGAGGGGTGTACATCTCTTGCAAACGTAAGGCTGCCGAAGAATTTTGAGTTCTCTGTTTATATTTTTGCGAAAAACCCTTGGGGAAGCATGCAGCGCGACCGCAAGCGCGAGCTTCAGTTCAAGTGGATAGAGCAAGGACTTTGCCAGTATTGCGGAGGGGAAATCGGTCTTTTGGAAAAATGTAAGGTCTGCGGAAAAAAGCAATAAAAATGTTTGTGTTTTTTACTCATTATCTTGAAAGCGCCTTTGAAATGTGATACTGTATTCACAACAATTATATTGGAGGTTACTGTATGTCAACAAGCATCTTAGACGCTTACAAGGTAAAGCAGGAGAAAGCCGATCTTTACGACGGGAAAAAGCTGAAGGTCGGGATAATAGGCACCGGCTGGATCTCCGAGGCTCACCTTCACAGTTATGAAAAATGCCCCGACGTTGAGCTGGTTGCGGCTGCGGACCTTATCGAAGGCAAGGCAAAAGCATTCTGCGAGAAGTACGGACATCCCGAAATAAGGTGTTACAGAAGTCATAAGGAGATGCTCGACGCCGAAGAGCTTGACGCCGTGAGTGTTTGCACATATAACGCAACACATGCGGAATGTTCTATATACGCACTCGAAAAAGGTGTGAATGTTTTACTTGAAAAGCCCATGTGCGTAACTCTTGAAGAGGCAATTGCAATATGCCGTGCCGAAAAAAAGAGCGGAAAGGTTCTTTCTATAGGCTTCCAGCCGCGTTTCGACGAGAACATGAAAATGGTTAAAAATATCGTGCAGTCCGGCGAGCTTGGCGAGGTGTACTACATACAGACGGGCGGAGGCAGAAGGCACGGCATTCCTACCCCGTTCGGCACCTCCTTTATCGAGAAGGAAACGGCGGGTCTCGGCGCTTTGGGCGATATCGGCTGCTATTCGCTCGATATGGTCCTAAATGCCGTCGGATACCCGAAGCCGCTGACTGTCACCGGCTATACGTCGGACTTTTTCGGTCATCGTCCCGATTATCTTGAAAAGCCCGAATACGCGGAAAAATTCGGCGTTGACGATTTCGCCGCGGCGTTCGTGCGCCTCGAGGGCGGCATTATCCTTGACTTTCGTATAGCCTGGGCTATGCATATGGACACACCCGGCGACTCTTTGATATTCGGTAAAGAGGCGGGGCTTCGCATACCCTCCACCGACTGCTGGAACGGTTCTATAGGCGGTCCGCTCAAGGTTTACCATAATGTCGCCGGCATTTGTGTTGACACGACTATTCCCGAGGCGAGAAACAAGGGCGATAATTTTGACAAGAAGATTCGCTCGTTTATCGACGCTATTGAGTACGGTCTCCCCTCGCCCGTCCCGTCCGGTCAGATCATATACAATCAGGCAATCCTCGACGGCATCGCGCGCTCCGCGCGTCTCGGCAGGGAAGTCGCGATTGAAATTCCCGAGATATAACCCGATACATAGCAAACGCCCGGGCGCCCCTTACGGCGCCCGGGTCCTTTTTATACCGTTAAGCCGGAAGCGGCAATTATGAACGGATACACAATTAATCTTAACATTTATTTAATAATTGAACTGCTCCATAATATATTACAAAATTGTAACCAAATTGGGTTGAAAAGCTATAAAAACATGTTATGACGCCAACAAGAACATATGTTCTAAATCAAAAGTTTAGACCGGCGACCTGAGCGACGGTTTAGTTTTTGTCAGTTATAAATCATTATAAAACCTTATAAAACCTTTGCCGAAATAGTATAGGAGAAGTAGCAATGAAAAGGGCCGTATTGGATTTTACGGGATTCAAATATCTTGGTGAAGTATATAAAGTTATAAAAGAGGGTATGGGTTTTTCCGGTCATTACGGTGAAAACCTTGACGCGCTCCGGGATTCCTTTGGGGATATTCTTTGGAGCCGTTAACGATAGAAATAAAAAACATGTCCGCTTTTACGCGCAAAAGCAGCGATAACAAAGATTATATTGATGATTAAGTAACCGTGCTGCCCGAGTAGTTCGGCGCTTCCTTTGTGATGTAAACATCGTGAGGATGGCTTTCTTTTAGACCTGCGCCGGTAATTCTGATAAACTTGGCATTTTTTTGAAGTTCTTTTATATTCCTGCAGCCGCAGTATCCCATACCCGAGCGAACGCCGCCGAGCATCTGAAAAACGGTATCTGAAAGAGGACCCTTGTATGGGACACGCCCTTCCACACCTTCGGGAACCAGCTTCTTGTTCCCGGTTTGGAAGTACCTGTCCGTACTGCCGCAATTCATTGCGCCTATGCTTCCCATGCCCCTGTAAACCTTGAACTGCCTGCCCTGATATATTTCGGTATCTCCGGGTGATTCCTCACAGCCTGCCACAAGAGAGCCGATCATCACGACGTTCGCGCCTGCCGCAAGCGCCTTGACAATATCTCCCGAATACTTAATTCCGCCATCGCCTATTACGGGTATCGAGCTTTTTTGAGCCTCGTTTGCACAGTCATATATCGCCGTTATCTGCGGAACTCCTATCCCCGCTATTACGCGTGTTGTGCAAATCGAGCCGGGACCTATCCCGATTTTAACCGCGTCAGCCCCCGCGTCAATCAAACTTCTTGTTCCCTCTGCGGTAGCTACATTTCCGGCTATAACCGAAATGTCGGGAAAAGCAGCTTTTACCTTTTTTACCGCGTTAATTATATTACTGCTGTGCCCGTGTGCGGAATCGAGCACGAAGGCATCAACCTCCGCCTCGGCAAGAGCCGCCGCTCTTTCAAGCACGTCTCCCGTCGCACCTAAAGCGGCAGCGCACAGAAGTCTCCCCTTGCTGTCCCGCGAGGAATTCGGATATTCTACTGCCTTCTTAATGTCCTTTATTGTTATAAGCCCTTTAAGCATACCGTTTTCATCCACAAGCGGAAGCTTTTCGATTTTGTGCTTCATAAGAACCTGCTGAGCTTCCTCAAGGGTTGTTCCGATATGTGAGGTTATAAGGTTGTCCTTTGTCATAACCTCGCTGATTTTAATGTTAAAATCAGTCATAAAGCGCAGGTCGCGGTTCGTGAGTATGCCGACGAGCTTGCCGCTTTCACATATCGGCACGCCCGAAATCTTAAAGCGCCGCATCAAATCCATGGCATCATAAACATAATGGTCGGGCGAGAGGAAAAACGGGTTTGATATAACACCGTTTTCACTTCTTTTCACCTGGTCTGCCATTGTCGCCTGTTCCTCAATGGTCATATTTTTATGAATAACACCGATGCCTCCCTCTCGCGCAATCGCAATTGCCATACGAGTTTCGGTAACGGTGTCCATAGCCGCTGTCATAATAGGAGTACTAAGCAAAATATTTTTAGTAAGCCTTGTTTTAAGGTCGACGTCTGCGGGCAAAACATCAGAATGAGAAGGGACAAGAAGCACATCGTCAAATGTCAGTCCTTCTTTCCCGAATTTATCATAAGCCATGGGAAACACCCCTTTCCGCTTTATTTTTCAGTATATCACAGCAAAGCTGTATTTTCAATGCGAATATTTCTGTTTTTTCTGAAATTATTGAAAAATATTTCGGATTTTATATCTATGCTAACTCCGGAAAATATGGTATACTATATAGAAGCCGATGAAAGGATGATTTCTATGAAGCCCCCTTATCCTACGCCGCACATTAATGCAAAGCCCGACGATTTCGCAAAAACGGTTTTAATGCCCGGCGACCCTCTGCGCTCGAAATACGTCGCCGAAAGCTTCCTTGACAGGGCTTTGCTCGTCAACGATGTCAGAGGAATACAAGGCTATACGGGAGAATTTGAAGGAATAAGGGTCTCCGTTATGGCAAGCGGCATGGGCATGCCCTCAATGGGAATATACAGCTATGAGCTTTTTAATTTTTTCGATGTGGACAACATCATAAGGATTGGCTCATGCGGAGCTGTAAAACAAGGCATCGAGGTTATGGAGATAGTGTTGGCAATGGGGGCGTGTACTAACTCAGCCTTCGTCAAGTCTTTTTCACTTCCGGGCGATTTTGCCCCTATCGCGGATTATGATTTGCTCCGTCTATGCAAAAATCAGGCGGACAATATGGGGCTTAAAGCTCATGTCGGAAACGTGTTTTCATCTGATACCTTCTATAACGACGAGGACTCAAATTCGGAAAACAAAAGCAGCCGTTTTCTCTGGGCTAAAATGGGCGTTTTGGCGGTAGAGATGGAAAGCGCCGCGCTTTATATGAATGCCGCCCGCGCGGGAAAGCGCGCCCTTTCGGTGCTGACCGTTTCGGACAGCTTAATAACCGGCGAATCGTTAAGCTCAAATGAGCGTCAAAGCTCTTTCTCAAATATGATTACTCTTGCATTGAAAACCGCAAAGCTTTTAGTCTGATTTACCTTGCCGAAAGGAGTTGTTAATATGGACGGCGCAAAGCTTGCCGAAATGGCTGTTCTCGCCATGCGGTCAGCGTATTCCCCGTATTCGGGCTTCGCGGTAGGCGCGGCGCTGCTGACAAAAAGCGGGCGGGTCTATCTCGGCTGTAACATTGAAAACGCCTCTTTTTCCCCTTCTGTCTGTGCCGAAAGAACAGCCTTTTTTAAGGCGCTCAGTGAAGGAGAAAGAGAGTTTGAAAAAATAGCCGTAGTCGGCGGCAAGGACGGTATGGCTTCCTCTTATTGCTCTCCTTGCGGCGTCTGCAGACAGGTAATGGCAGAATTTTGCCCGGGTGATTTTATTGTCATAATGAGGAACAAGGACGGCTCCCTTAGGGAAAAAGCCTTAAAGGAGCTTCTCCCGGAGCCTTTTGAGTTTAAGATTAAGTAAGTTTGAATTTAAGAAATACTATGGGGGTACAATTTATGGAAAAGTACAATATTCCCCGGGCTAAAACTCCCGAATCGGTTGGAGTTTCCTCAACCGAAATTGTAGAGTTTTTAAGGGATATGGAGGAAAACAAGCTTGAGTTTCACAGCTTTATGATTGTCAGGAACGGCAAGGTTGCGGCGGAATGCTTTAGAGCGCCCTTTACGGCAGATACTCCTCACGCCCAGTATTCAGTCAGCAAAACCTTTACCTCGGTAGCTGTTGCTTTTGCCGTTGACGAAGGCTTTTTTTCGCTTGACACGCTTCTTGTAGACATATTCCCCGAATATGTACGCGGGAAAAAGGATAAAAAGCTCGAAAAGCTCACCATTCGCCATCTTATTACAATGACTGCTGGAAAAAGTGTGAATATACTTGCCGACAAGAGCAAAACCGATTGGATAGAAAGCTTTTTCAACTGTCCGTGGTATGCGGCACCGGGCGAAGAATTCAGGTATACTAACGAAAACATCTACATGCTCAGCGCCGCTGTTAAAAAAACAACGGGGCTGTCCCTGCGCGATTTTTTAGGTCCGCGCCTTTTTGAGCCTCTGTCTATTGAGACGCCCTTTTGGGAAACGGACAACGAGGGAGTTGAGGCGGGGGGCTGGGGGTCCTATTTTAAGACTGAGGATTTGGCTAAGCTTATGCTGTGCTTCGCAGGGGACGGCAAGCTAAACGGAAAGCAAATTCTGCCCGAGGGCTGGGTTAAAGAAGCCAGCGCTCCCATTTCAGACAATTCGTTTTGCACTGACCTTGACGCAAAGCAAGGCTACGGCTATTGCCTATGGAGAAACGGCGGCTGTAAGCAAAGCTATAGAGCGGACGGTATGTTCTCGCAGTTCGGACTCGTATTTGAGGAGTATGATGCGGTCGTTGTTGTAACAAGCGGAATTGCCGATGAGCAGGAGGCAAGAGACTGTATCTGGCGCCACTTTCCCAAAGCATTCATAGAGCCTCACAACGGAAAAACGGCCATTCCCAAGCTTAAAGAGATACTGTCCCTTTCGCCCATTGACCTGCCTGCCGTGTCCGGACACAGTCCTCTTGAAACGAAAATAGAGGGCAAAAAAATTAAGGTGCGAAAAAAGATTTTCTTAAACCTTATCGGCTTTCCCGTCAGTGTTATGCCGCTTGCAGTTACTTATATGACAACAGACAAAGCCGGTAATTTCAACGATTTTATGTTTTCTTTCCGAGAAAACGAATGCACCGTTTCCTGGGTTGAGGGCGACGAGTATAACAGCATAGTCTGCGGTATGGACGGTCATCAGCGTTACGGCACAATGGTCTTGGGAAAAATCAGCTATTTGGTATGCTGTACGGCATTATGGCTAAACGATAACGAGCTGTTAATCTCCATACGCCCCGTAACAACGGTTGCAAAAAGGTGTTTGAGATTTAAGTTTAAGGCAGGGGGAAAGGTAGATATTTTCCCCTCAAGCACTCCCGACAGCACCGATATTGCCTATGTGCTGGCCAATTCTTGCGGCGATCTTATAAGAAACACATTCCTGCACAAGCTTGCAAAAAGGGCATTATTGCTTATTCCCCACCTTGTTGACAGTAAGCACAGGGGTAGAATAACAGACTGATTAACAATAATACACACAACAGGGGCTTTTTTATATGTCTCTATTGTATATTTCACCGAATTTCCCGACAAGCCCTTTACTTTATCACGCTAATTTGTTAATATAACTCGGCGACTAAAATAATCGGAGGTATTAATAATTATGAAAAAGAAGGTTCTTGCAATTATTTGTCTTGCTCTTGCAGGCATTGCGGTTTTTACACTCGCTTCCTGTATGGGAAAAGAAGAAAAGGTTGAAGATTTAGCTTATATAACAGCCAACAAAAAGCTTGTTATCGGAATTACCGATTTTGAGCCGATAGATTTCCAGGACGCAAGCGGCAAATGGGTGGGCTTTGATGCCGAGCTTGCCGAGAAGGTCTGTGAAAAGCTTGGGGTAAGCGCCCAATTCCAGCTTATTAACTGGGACACAAAAATCGAGGAGCTCAACGGTAAAACCATTGACTGTATCTGGAACGGCTTCACCGTTGACGCGGATAGACAAAAGAAGGTCAGCTTTTCAAAGGAATATATGATTAACAAACAGGTTATTGTTATCAGAAAAGACGACGCTTCCAAATATACGGATATAGCCTCTCTTGCAGACGCGGCGCTTGTCGCGGAGTCCGCTTCTGTCGGTGAGAAGGCTATTAAAGCTACCGAGACCCTCAAGGATAATACATATGTGGGACAAGCCAGTCAGTCCGACGCTCTTAAAGAGGTTATTGCAAAAACCGCCGACGCCGCGGTTATTGACTTTACAATGGCGGCTTATCTTATTAATAAGGAAGACGGCGACTTTACAAGCCTGATGATTCTCGACGCCAAAATTGCCGACGACGAGTACTATGCAATCGGCTTTCGCAAGGGTTCGGATCTCACCGAAAAGGTAAACTCTCTTCTTGCCGATTTGGAAGCCGACGGAACAATTAAGGCTATCGCCGAGAAATACGGTCTTTCCGATTCTCTCGTTACCAAGTAATTTGGTTTGCCGCAAGCCTAGACAAAGGTTGGTTTAATGTCTTTTTTTGAAATTACTCTTGCACTTTTTCAGGGTTTTTTCGTAACGCTGAAGCTTTTCGGATTGACTCTCTTATTCGCTTTGCCGCTTGGTTTCCTTATAGCCTTCGGCTCGATG
Organism: Firmicutes bacterium ADurb.Bin300; assembly: GCA_002069015.1. GTDB lineage: Bacteria > Bacillota > Clostridia > Oscillospirales > Acutalibacteraceae > DTU089. The sequence continues at coordinate 8,452 of MWBL01000032.1, forward strand.
TCTAAATATAAGCTTTTCAGCTTACCGTCAAAAACATTCGTCTGGATCATCAGGGGTACGCCCTTGATGCTCCAGATTATTGTCGTTTTCTATGTCCCGGGCATACTCTTTAATTATCCTATTTTCAAGGATGACCGTTTCCTTGCGGCACTTATTACATTTGTAATAAATTATGCCGCATATTTTTCCGAGATATACAGGGGCGGTATCGAAAGTATTCCAAGAGGGCAGTATGAGGCGGGTCAGGTGCTTGGTCTGACAAAGACACAAACCTTTTTTAAGGTTGTCCTAATGCAGGTTGTAAAGAACATTCTCCCGCCCATGAGCAATGAAATTATAACGCTTGTAAAGGATACGTCGTTAATCAGGGTAATAGCCATTGTCGAAATTATAAAAGCCGCGGAACGCTTTATTGCCAAAGAGGCTATTTTGTGGCCGCTGTTTTATACCGGGGTCTTTTATCTCCTGTTTTGCGGAGTTTTAACCTTGCTGTTTAATTATTTTGAAAAAAAGCTAGATTATTATAAAACATAGAGAAAGGACTGAGTCCTCTGCCAATTCTTGAGGTTGAAAATTTAACAAAAAGCTTTGGCAAGTCAGAGGTTCTCAAGGGAATTTCCTTTGACCTTTGCGAGGGTGAGGTTCTCTCTGTTATCGGTTCGTCCGGAAGCGGTAAAACCACTTTGCTTCGCTGTATAAACCAGCTTGAGACGGCGGACGGCGGCATAATACGAGTAAACGAAAAAACGGTTTTTGACGCTTCCTCATCCGAAAAGCTTACAAAAAAGCAAAAGCGAGACAATCAGCTGCAGGTAGGCCTTGTTTTTCAATCCTTTAACCTCTTCCCTCAATACACGGTGCTTGCCAACGTAACTCTTGCGGTAAAAGAGCTTGCCAAGGAGCGTCCGAATTACAAGGAAAACCGACGGCAAATAAACGAGGAAATAGAGAATAATGCAAAAAAGATTTTAGAACGCGTAGGTCTTTCCGATAAGCTAAGCAGCTATCCGTGTGAGCTTTCGGGTGGTCAGCAGCAGCGCGTATCCATAGCAAGGGCGATGGCTTTAGAACCGAAAATCCTGTTTTTCGATGAGCCTACGAGCGCTCTTGACCCCGAGCTAACCGGTGAAATTCTGAAGGTAATAAAAAAACTTGCAAGCGAAAATATGACAATGGTCATTGTAACTCATGAGATGGCGTTTGCCGAAGCTGTTTCGACCAAAGTTATTTTTATGGACGACGGTGTGATAAACTCGTGCGGAAAGCCGCAGGAGGTGTTCAGACTCAATCCAACCGAAAGATTAAAGGAATTTTTAAGAAATTACGAATAACAGTATATTCCCTCAGAGTACAGATTAATAAAATCTGTACTTTTTATTTATTGTGTGGTAAAATCAAGAAAACGACCAAAAGGGGCGATATTATGGGTTTAATAAAAGCTTTTGCAGGTTCCGCGGGAGGCGTTCTTGCCGACCAGTGGAAGGAGTTCTTCGTTTGCGACGCTATCCCTGCCGATATATTGGTGCTTAAGGGTGAAAAGCGTATTACAGGGCGCTCTTCAAACACAAAAGCAAGTGATAATCTGATTACAAACGGCTCGGGCATTGTGGTGAATGAAGGTCAGTGTATGATGATCGTTGACCAGGGCGAGATTGTCGAGTTTTGTGCGGAACCCGGCCGTTTCACCTATGACACGTCCAGTGAGCCCAGCGTTTTTGAAGGCGGCTTCGGGCAGGGTCTTAAGGACAGCTTTAAGACCTTCGCCAAGCGCTTTACCTACGGGGGCGACACGGCAAAGGATCAAAGAGTATATTATTTCAACACAAAGGAAATTGTCGGGAATAAATACGGCACGCCGAATCCTGTTCCGTTTAGAGTTGTTGATAAAAACATCGCTTTAGACGTTGACATTGCAATACGCTGCCACGGCGAATACTCTTATAGGTTGACAGACCCGATATTGTTTTACAAAAACGTAAGCGGAAACGTTGACGACGAATACAGCCGCGGCGAAATCGACCAGCAGCTTCGCTCCGAACTTCTGACGGCTTTACAGCCGGCATTTGCAAAAATCTCCGAAATGGGCATTCGCTACAGCGCTCTCCCGGGTCATGCAATGGAGCTTGCAAATGCACTCAATGAGGTTCTCTCGTCAAAGTGGACCGAGCTTAGGGGAATAAAAATATCCTCCTTCGGCGTAAGCTCGGTGACCGCTTCCGAAGAAGATGAAGAAATGATTAAAATGCTCCAGAGAAGCGCCGTGCTTAAAGACCCGACTATGGCAGCCGCAACGCTTACCGAAGCTCAGGCCCAGGCGATGAAGTCCGCCGCCGCCAATGAGGGAACAGGCGCGTTTATGGCTTTTGCGGGACTTAACATGGCGCAGACTATGGGAGCCGGCTCTACAAAAGGACTTTTTGAGCTTGGTCAAGAGCAAAACAAAGCAGAAAAGTGGAAATGCCCGTGCGGAGCGGAAAATACCGGTAATTTCTGCGGCAGTTGCGGTAAAGCAAAAGGTTCAGACAGGTGGAAATGCTCCTGTGGGGCTGAAAACACGGGGAAATTCTGCGGTAACTGCGGCAAATCAAAGCCATTTGCCTCCTGGACCTGTTCGTGCGGCACCGAGAACGACGGCAAATTCTGCCGTGAATGCGGAAAACAAAAGCCGTAATAGGCAGTAGTAATTGAAAGGGAGTTATATGTATAACAATATTTTTGAAATTATCAAAAAAACCGCAGCTCTTTTTTCTGTATTGTATTTGATTATCGGGAACTCCGTTAATCCCGTTATTCCCCCGTTTGTACCCGAAGATTATATCGTCGTACCCAAGGAGGCGGAAACTATGACCTTAATCGAAAACGGCGCAAGCGATTATGTTATTGTCTGCTCTAAAACACAGGGAGACAGCGAATACACAGCAGCCCTCAAGCTTCAGCACTATTTAGAGGAAATCAGCGGCGTTCGGCTTCCCATTGTATCGGACCTTGATACCGTCCGAGATAAGGAAATAATCGTAGGAAAAACAAATCGCGAGGGAGAGGAGTTTGTCCTTGATCGCTCCGATTTTCACAATGAGGATGTAAATGTTTTTACTCTCGGTAAAAAAATCATAATCGCAGGGGCCGAAAGGCGCGGAACGCTTTACGGCGTTTACGCTTTTTTAGAGAAGGCATTGGGCTGCCGCTGGTATGCCCACGACCTTATTTACCTGCCTGAAAGCAGCTGTGTTAAGGTTCCCTTAAATTTAGGCATTACCGAAAAGCCGCTCCTTGAATACAGAGAAACGGACTGGATTAGTCCTAAAGATATTGAATACAGCCTTGCAAACAGACTCAACGGTAACACCTACCGACCGCTTTCGGATGAAAACGGCGGCTTTATGGGGTATGTCGGCGGTTTCTGCCACACCTTTACCACAAGCATTTGCCCCGCCTCGGAATATTTTGACGCCCATCCCGAGTATTTCGCCCTTCACGAGAATAAACGAACTCCAAATCAGCTGTGTCTTACAAATCCCGAGGTGCTTGACATCGTTATAGCTCAGGTCAGGACAATTCTTCAAAACGATCCGGACGCAATTGTTTCCCTTACCCAGCATGACAATCAGGATTACTGCGAATGTGCCTCCTGCAAGGCTATTGACGATTACGAAGGGTCTCATGCGGGAACTATGCTTACCTTTGTAAACAAGGTTGCCGACGCTATCAAGGACGATTTCCCCGATGCCGCTATCGATACCTTTGCCTATCAGTACACCCGCACTCCGCCGAAGCACATAAGACCAAGGGACAATGTCATAGTGCGTCTTTGCTCGATTGAATGCTGCTTTGCCCACGCTTTAAGCGATCCGGATTGTGAGCAGAATATACAGTTTTATGAGGACCTTAAAAAGTGGTCCGAGATTTCAAACAGGCTGTATGTCTGGGATTATACAACAAATTATGCGCATTTTGCGGGACCGTTCCCGAATTTTCACGTAATTCAGGCAAATATGCAGCTTTTTGTTGAGAATAATGTAGTCGGTGTTTATGAGGAGGGCAATTATACCGCTTCTAACAGTGACGCGGAATTTGCGGAGTATAGGGCATATCTTCTCTCACGCCTTTTGTGGGACCCTTATTGCGACCTGCAAAAGGAATCTGATGGTTTCCTTCGGGAATATTACGGCGACGCTTGGCAATACATTAGGGAGTATATCAGAATAACATGTGCTAAAACAGGACTTAACGGGAAGCATATGACTATTTATAGAAGCATGAGCGACCGAAGTGTTCTCACTCTTACAAAAAACGAGATTAAGTACATTGACGAGCTTTGGGCTACCGCCAAATCACTTGCCGAGAATGAAGTAATTTACGAAAACGTCGAGAGAAGCGAGCTTTCCTGGAGATACTGGAAGGGCTGCAACAAGGCGGAAGAATTTTCGCGCACGGAGAATTTTTTAGGCTGGAAGGATGAGAACAGCCGCCTCTATGAGGATTTTAAGAGACTTGGCATAACTCAGCTTCGCGAAGGAAGGCTTATGAAGGATAATGTAACCGATTTCACCGGAACGCCTGATGATTGGAGGTGACAAAATGGTAATAACAACGACGCCGACCATTGAGGGTCATAGCATAGTACAGTATCTCGGACCGGTTTTCGGAGAGGTTGTAGCCGGAGTAAACTTTGTTAAGGACTTTATGGCAGGCATCTCTAATTTCTTGGGCGGCAGAAGCTCTTCATATGAGGAAGAGCTTATAAAAGCAAGAAACGAGGCTTTGCAGGAAATGGCAAGCCGCGCCGCTTCCCTGGGCGCAACGGCGATAATAGGCATGAAGGTTGATTATGAGGTTCTCGGCACAAATAACGGTATGATGATGGTCATCGCCTCAGGCACAGCCGTTAAATATGAGTAACAGGCAATAAAGGAAAAAGCCCGGACAAAGGGAGTTGGGCTTAGGGATTTACGAAAACAAGTAAATTTCTGACCGTCTCTCTTCAAGCGGGAGCTAAAAGTTAAGACCACACCGAAGGATTAAACCTTTCGTGTGGTCTTTCTCATACCAAAATAAGCTTCGCGACTTTATCTATATCATCAGTGTTCAATACTAATGTCATTGGCAATTCACCATTAATTTCATCAACTAATTTTTGTGCAAAGTCAGCTTCTGTACTTTGAGAAAAAAGACTTCGATACAGCAGAAAGCCCGATACTACGGGGCTTTTCGGTACTGTAACGAAGCCTTTGGTGTTTAGTTGGTGTTTAAATTTATGTAACGTCATTAATACATTACAAAAACTCTTTATTTAACACACTAGAATGCCTCCCTGTTTCATAATTTACAGACATCATTAAATCAGAATTTTATCGCTCCGAAAAATCCAACCTGACCTTCCAACAAATCATATTATAGTGTAATAGATTTATTATGACAAAGAACTTTTAAAGTTTTTATGGACCCATCATAGCCACCCGTAAGAACTACATAAAAGATATGATATACATCATGACTTCCAATACCCGGAAAATCTATTACAATCCCACTGGCTTGGCGAAATTCTCTTGAATCAATAATAGTTGAAACTCCTGATTTTTTATATTTCACTACGGCTCCTCTTGGAGAGGATGTATAAAACTCACCATATTCATGAGCGGATATGATTTCAATACCTACAATAGGAATCCATTCCACGGAAGGATTAGGTCTAGGGACACCAACCAATGTCATTTTGTTCGTTAAATCTGAAGAACTGACACCAAATACTAAAGTATATTTTTCTCCTGCCGAACCCTCTATTAAAATATCAATGCCTTCAAACCCATAATGAGTACTGGAAGGTATATGTTTAACATTTTCTGTAGCATTACTTGCTTTTTTTAGTTGCATGCTATCAGATTTTAAGAAATAAACAGTATCTATTTCTTCAACTGTCAAATCAGATGCGGTGTAGATTGAACCCGTCAGAAAGGAAGGATTTAAACCGGCAACAAGACCTGTAAAGAGGATTGCTGAAACTAGTACCCCCGCAATGAAGCCTTGGATATGGTTTTTGTTAATGTTGAATATTTTCATTTTTTGTTCGGACTTTCGCAATCTCTCTTGTTCAATGATCAATGTATTTTCCTGTTCATTGTTCTGCATATTCTTCTCTCCCTTAACTCCCCAATTAATATTTTATAGACCGCATTCGGAAACAAAATGGATGACCGCATCAAGGTGCGATTATGTTACCTCCTTCAATCTCGATATCCCCTACATGACCTTCGGGCCCGCCGCCGATGCTGGCACCACCGTTTTTAGAACCGAATATAGAACCTGTATCAATCTTTTGAAGAGTAAAAACCAACACCTCTTTGCCGGTATCAAACAGTCCGGGGTTGGTATTTACATAAAGGACTTCCCCGACAATTTTGGCGGGAAGCATCTTAGACCCACTTACGAGCGCATCGCCCAAGCCTGTCTCTATATACCGCTCAAGCTCCTGTCATAATAATCGTCATAAATCTGCCCAAGTCTGTTTCTGTCATAATCATTAAGACTCATACGCTTCCCCTCCTTGTGTCTCATCATTATTCGACAGCAATGCAATACCGACAAAGTAAAGGGCGGCGGGCATAAGCAGGGCAACGATAGCCAGACGTGTGCCTATCAAAATGTTGTACAGCGAATGAATGGTCGCTGACAGCGCGAGCAGACCCAAAATCATCGGAAGCCTGATGAGTTTATTGTCCCTGGTTATACTGACTCCAAAGCCTACCACTGCTGTGGACATTCCATGCATCAAACAGGTGGTGATGGTTCTCATAATCAGTGGGAAAATGGAATATAGGCTGGGCGAAGAAACAAAGGAAGTAAAATAGAACAGGGTTTCATTTACGGAAAAGCCAATTCCGCTTGCCATAGCGCAATAAATAACTAATTTACTGTTATGCCTGTCTTTCCGAAAAAAATGCAGCAAAGGAAGAGCTTTTACCGTTTCTTCCACAATAGGCGATATGTCAGACGAAACTCGGTTTATTTGTCCAGGATATTGGGAAAACCATTCATTCAAAATAAATGCAAAAATTACAGATAGAACTCCATAGCAGAAATATCCCAATAGATATTTTGAGGACTTGTCTTTTACCATAACGATTAGGAATAGCAAAGGAATTAATATTGAAAATATAAATCCGGGTATGTTGGATTCTAACAAGTTGTTTATTATGTTAACAAGCATGTGTGACATCCTCCTTCATGGAATCAATCAGCCTTGCAAAAAGCAGGTATAAAAGCGGCGAAAGAGATTTAAGAAATACAGAGAGAGTAAATATCTCTATGGAAGAAATAACGTCAAGCAGTGAGATTGAAATCATAAGGCATGCGAAAAACCGAGCCTTTTTATTAGGTATAAGTCCGACTGCAAGAACGAGGCAAAAAAGATCCATCAGAAATACAGAAATGTTAAGAACATAAATATTGTTTGCCAAAAGGGCATAAGCACAAGCCGCTGTCAAAACAAACGTAGCGCCATTGATAAAACTAAAATATAGGTCCCCTCTTTTTCCGGCTTCCTTTTTATATTCCAGGAGTGCTGCAATAAAAAACAAGTAACAACAATTCTTTGCAAACAGGCCTACGGATATAGTTCCGGGTACGATTGAAACGATCCTCAGCAAAAAAAAGTAGACGTTTCCAAGTGCCAGACAACATATTCCAAGAACAATATTAAGTAATATACCTTTATCGCCAGTCCTAATTGCTTCCCGCATGACCTTAAAAGATATGTAAAATGAAACAATGACAGCTACATATTGGTTTACTTCCATGATCAAGTTGTTTTTCATTATCACTGATCCTGCTGATATAGAAACCGAATAAAGCAGTGCAAGTAAAATAAAAATGTTTTTTCTATCAGGTAAAGTCATATAATTTTTCTACCCCTTCCGTGTTGATTCTTTTAATACCGATCCTATACCTTTTAAGGAGATCGCGAATCGGGAACTCACTATCGGCCATATATCTTTCTGATAATCGCACATACAGCTAAAGTCAGTGAACTTAAGATATCCTCCTGTTTATTTTCTACGGCAAGACCGATAAACTGGTATAGATAATACTAATCAATAGCAGAAACCACTACCTTGACTATATCTCCGGGGTTGCCTGCAACTTCAATCAGGCTGCCAGCGGGGACAAATATCTCTCCGCTGTCTACCATATTATCATAGAGTATACTTTCCGGTCCAAATACAAGGACACGCCCTTTATTGGGTATTTCAAAATTTATGATGGCATCAAAGCTTGCGTTCAGCCATTCGTTTCTGCCTTCACTTCCAATGATTAGATTGTTGATCCCGACATTCATCAATGGAGCCAGCTCATAAGGCATGTATTCAGCTCCCGATAATAAGGCCCACACAGCGCCGTTATTTTCAGCCAGCCTTAATTCCGAAAGATCCCGCATTGATTTGACTGACATATCTGCATAATCTAAAGATTTCACAACCTTTAAACCATTGAAATTAACATAACCGGGCAGTCCGGGTATTTCGGCGGATGATATGATATGTGTCGGTAAAAGCAGTTTTTCTTCAAAAGCTCTCACATTACGACGCAGCCACACTTTGTTATTCAATGAAATGGATAATTGGAGAGGTTGATTTATATGCTTAACCTTTTCGGCTTTTATTTTATAGAAATCAAATTTGGAGTCATATTCCATTAAATAATCGGTTCCGTCAACAGAAGTTAAGTAAAATCTATTATCGCCGTCATAAAAGTATCCGCCATTATAAACTGCAGAAAGTATGGCTGACTCATTACTGCCATCCACTAAATAAATAATCATCATTCCATTTTTGTTATCTAATTCAATTCGTAGAGTGTTGCTATCACTATTATAGTATCCTTCATAATCCATAAGCTCAGATGGAAAGGGTTGTGCTTTGACAGGTAATGAAATCACACCTTTTTCGATGACGATGAGGCCTTTTTCTTCAAGATAAGAAGACAGTATATTTAAGGCAATTTCTGATGAGTTACATTGTGGACCACTAGCGATGAATGCTACCGATATCCGCTGAGAAGGGATCGTATAGAGCATCGCGCTGTATTGACCAGTGCCACCGCTTTTTCCGTATAGACGAAGTTCTTCTCCGGAATAAGGCTCAATATCGGCGTAATCCCAGCCGAGTCCAAAGGGGAACCCCTGCCCTTGAAGTTTCCCCTGAAGCTCACTTGGCTGTGCTGACAGCATTTCCAAACGGGATTGTGTTGACAGGATTATTAAGTCTTTTGAAAAAGAATCGGCAAACTTGCACAAGTCTTCCGCTGTGGAGGATATTCCGCCTGAGGCGAGCAGTGATACCACCTCCAATGGCTCAGCTCTTCCATCAGGGTGATAAAACTTCGCAGGAATCATCCCTTTCGGGAGTCGACCAACACCGAATCCGGTATTTTTCATTGCTAATGGTTTTAATAGACGCTCTGCCAGAAATTCACTATAACTTTTACCGGTGACTTCGGTCACAAGCATTTCTGTCAGTGTAAAACCATCATTACAATAAGCTGCCAGTTCACCAGGCCGATGTTTAAGAGAGGAGCGGGACAGGGATGCCAGAAGTTCTTCATAAATGTTTTGGTTATATTCGTAACCAAAGTTATTCCAAAAAGTAGACCCGGGCAAACCTGACGAATGGTTGAGCAGCATTCTGACTGTAATATCTTTGTACCGCTCATCTGCCATGGTGAATTGATGAAGATAGTCTGTTACTGGATTATCCAAAGCGACGGCGCCCTCATCCACCAGCAGCATAATGGATGTAGCGGCAAACAACTTGCTAATTGAACCAATATTAAACACTGTGTTCTTGTCTGCCGGTATGTTATTTTCTCGATCAGCCATACCGAAGCCATCTGTGTAGATCAATTTTCCATTATCCATAATAGCGACGGAGGCACTACTTGCCGTTCCATCGGTGATGGCTTTCCAAATCTCAGTTCGGGCCTTGGTCTTAGTTTTGATATAAGTATGTTCCACAGACTGGCATGCTGGCAGAAGATAGACTGTCAGAATAACTAACGCTAATAAAACTGCCTTAATTCGATATTTATCCATAATTGAAGGCTCCTCACATATACACAGATTCACACCTGCTTTTGTTCCATTTCATTTAGCTCTACTCCATTGGCGTAATCAAAAAACATCTAACCTGACCACTTGTCGGTAATAACAGGAGTAAAAATTTTCAGCTTTATTTCTTCCTCGTTCATTTGCTTTTTATCAATCACGATTTATCGTTCCTTTCCTCATCCGCAATATAATCAACGATATCCCCATAATTGACATCCAGTACCTTACATATCTTATCCAGCACACTGAGCATCACCGGCTCGTCTCGGCGTAACTTTGTCATAGTATTAGGAGACACACCGGACGCTTTTCGCAAGTCGGCTTTGCTCATTTTTTTATCTATGAGCAGTTTCCATAGCCTGTTATATGAAGTAGCCATAATACATCCAACCTTAATATACAATAATCTAAACTATATAATAGCACAAATTATCTCAAAACACAATACAGTTTCGCACATTATAAGAATATATCCCTGCTAAAAACCTTAAACTTTCTGATACATCTCTCCAAAAAGACTTCCTATTCTGTGCCTTCAGAGCGAATATGTACCTACCAAAAAAGGAGGTACAGAACATGAAAATGACCATACCGTATAACATTACCGGCAAGCAGAGAAAACAGCTGGCAGAGGTTGCTACTCCGGCAGAGACCGACAATGACAAGTACGCCTGCATAATTTGCCCAACAATCAGGTGTTAAGGTATTCTTTAGCATATCTTAATGATTTTTGAGCCGGACTCATAAATATCTCAAATTTATTGAAAATATTTACGAGGTATTGAAATTCAATGTTTCCAATACCTCGTTTGTCTGCAGGCTGAAGCTCCGACAATTGTCGGGGCTTTAATAAATCACATAATTAGTTTTGTCCCTCTTAAATACGGTATGCTTTTTTACCGGTTTGAAAGGAAAATAATTTTAATCAAGCTCCCGGTAAAGCGCAAGCACCTTGCCTAAAATAATTACCTCATTAGAGATGATGGGCTCAAAGTCGTCATTCTCGGGCTGGAGTCTGAAATGCCCTTTTTCCTTGTAGAAACGCTTGACCGTAGCTTCATCGTCAATCATCGCTATAACGGTTTCCCCGTTTGCGGCATACGGGGT
>MWBL01000033.1 GCA_002069015.1 Firmicutes bacterium ADurb.Bin300
CCGCCGTAAAGGGCACTTCGTGCGTAAAGAGTCAGCTTCGCTGACGTAGAGAGGTAACTGCCGTTACCGTAGAACCGATTTACGATTGCTCTGCGTGTGAAACACCCTCTACATAAGCGCGCTTATTCTCTACGCAAGCGCAGCTTGCCCTCTACGGAATCGAAAGCTTCCCCTCGTTGATGGCCGGGGTTTGAATACCGCTTTTTGCAATCAATCCGTCGAATTCGGCCTGAAGGCTTAACATTTCAGGCCTTGCTACGATACAATGTTTTGCCATCGTTATTTCAGCCAGTTTTGTACCCATAACGACTTTAAATATGCTGCCCGTCAACCAAGCGGGCAGCTTGAAATACCATAGTTTAAAAGGCATTGTTTTGTAACCGAGCTTGTTAAGGACCGCAAATCCTTCCTTAATGCCTCTTACCATAAGTTTCACATCGGCATACGACTTTGCGAGCCGGTAATTATCGCAGCCGAACCGATACAACGCGCCCGCAATGCTTGTGACGACTGCCACATGCGTTTTCTGCCATGCGTCCATGTTCGAGCAGAAAACAGACGGTATCCCCGCGCGGTTGAAAGCCCGGATCAGAAGCTTTACGCGTTCCGTCTTCCTGCCGCTGTACTCTCCGAAAGTCGTCGTCTGAAACGCGCGCATCATTCCTTTCCCAATAAAATAGCTCACCTTGCCGTTGATCCGCTCCCCGCCCGCTGACGGAAAGCCAAGCATCAACCGTTCACTGCCGACAGCCTGCACCCACTTTTCATACCCATCGCAGGTATTTACAACAAAGACGATATTCTTTGAACGGTTTTGTGATAGTATCGGGAGCACGCTGTCGACTTGTATCCGCTGCATCACGACAAATATATAGTCATAAAGATCATCAGCAGTAAGGTTTTCCGTTACTTTAACAGAGACGTTTTCTTCTTTTTTGCCGGGAACGAAAAGAGTGATCCCGTTTTGCCGGATCTCATCCGCCCTGTTGCCTCGCGCTAATACGGTAACGTTATGCCCGGCGGCGGCAAGCTTGCCGGCGAATATGCTGCCGATCACTCCGGCACCGTATATCAATATCCTCATCTTTTTATCCACCAAACTATCACCGTTCGTTGTTCCCCAGTCACGATTATCGGCGGCACGGGTTCAGGCGGGACGGGGTACAGAAAAAAAATAAAAACCGCGCAGAGTAAAGGCGCGGCATATGCTAAGGCATGCGAAATATACCGGTCCTTTGCCTTGGTTTGTTTTCCTTTAGCTCTGTTCATGCGTCGCTTAAATGTCATTTGCCTGTTTTGACTTTTTGGATTCCATGATAGAGTCCGTTAATAACCTTATCATATGCGGCAGATTATGTAAACGATAAGTACTGTTCTCGAGGTTTCTGCTGGCAAGCAATGAACATTAGCAAGTACGAAATTTTTACTTACAAAGTCCCAGTAGATAAACAGATTCTCTAGTTGAAGGGAAACAATTTATCATATTCAAGGCAATTAGGCCAAGGAGTTAAGATGAGTAAGGGAAAGCTATATAACCGCTTCCGTGAAATCGATGAATAGACTGTTTATGCCTAATCTATTGTAAGCTATTAGTAAACCTATTTACTAATTTTGTCATTTGTGCTAAAATTGACCTGCCAGTATGAGCAGTCAGTTTCGACTCCGTTTGGCTCGTGGTAAAGCACGGGCGGCATCATGCCTTAGGTGATGATGCATTTGTCTCCAGTGCACACTACGCTACGTTACATCAACACACTACAGAAACACTGACACACTGGACACTGACAGTGATATCAGTAGAACACTGTAATAGTGAATCCGATGTATGCGATTTGCAATGTTACTGTGAGACGATGAAGACGACCCGAATGGGATGTCGGATTTGTGCTGGTGTGAAAATGTGATATAGGGCTGCATATCTCTTTGTTATTTGCGGAACGGGATGTCCTCCTATCATATGATAGGAGCCAATAATAACAAGGAGGTGAGGGACCGTGAAAAACGCGGACAAGCCCAATGTTGTTATCATTAATGGTAACAACAATAAGGTTTCCTTTGGAGGGAAAGTCTTCCTTCCAGCTGCTGTCGTTATTCTTGCAATTGCGATAGTCGTACTGGCTGTATCACACTGCTGTCCTGAATTGCTTGCTGAACTTGTCCGTTGGCTTATCAGCACAGCAATCAACAGCTAACACCAGCATATTTTCATTTTATGGGATACTTGCCTAATGAACTATAATTATTGTCCACTATACGGTCTCAAATCAAAGAAAAGATTAAAATACCTGCTCAAAATCAAAAATAGCAAGATGCTTAGTCAAGCCCATATCGCAAAACATGTTGAACCGTATATTGATATTCAGGGTAGACCACGTCTAATTGAACCTCCTAGTGTTGAATTGAAAGCCATTCAGAAAAGAATTAAGAATTTGTTGAGCAAGATAATTGTGCCAGATAATGTTTTTTCCGGCATTAAAGGTCGTTCTTATGTTGATAATGCTCGCATGCATAGCAATGGTTTGCGTTATCTTTTCAAAGTTGACTTAACGGCATTTTTCCCATCTATTACCCGTGAAACTGTATATACGTTTTTTCGTGAGGATTTACACTGCTCATCCGATGTTGCAGAAGCGCTGACAAATTTAACCACTATTGATATACAAAAATCCAAAGCAAAAAATATAAATGAAATCTATTGCTTTCTCGACGCGAAACAAGTCAATGTCATTAACCACTTAATTTCTGGGGCTCCTACCAGTCAAATACTTTCCTACTTGGTCAATCACAAGATGTTTGATGAATTACAATTACTTTCAGACAAAAATAAGATAACCATGTCAGTTTATGTTGATGATATTACGTTCTCCAGTGAATTCCGTATATCTCATATGTTTAGGGAGAAAGTATATCAAATTATTAAAAAATATAATTATAAAATATCAAAAAAGAAAGTTAAAGGTTACTCAAAATTGTATCCAAAACTTATTACTGGGGTCATAATTGATGCTAATGGTAACTTAGTCATTAAGAATACTTTGCGACGAAAAATAATCCTTGAGTTTAGGAAGCTTATGGAAGACCCTGCAGATGACGAAAGCAGGCAAAGGCTGAGAGGGCTCGCCACTGCAGCGAGACAGATAAATAAAGCTGCTTATCCCTTCATCTATAAATTTGCATTCGATAATAAGCAATAGATAGACGGCCCTAAACGCGAAGAAATACTGGTGCTATCGGACGAACTTATAAAAAACGGCATAACCTCAGGAAAATCCAGCATTGCGGCACACACTGGGAGATAGTCGAGATTTAAATGATTCGTCTCTCTACTTTCTCAGTTAAAATAATAACAAAGGTAGGATTACTATGAAATATGCATTTGTTCTTGGTGCAGGAGCATCCGCCTCATGTGGCGCACCATTACAAGGTGCCCTATTTAAAGAATATTTTAAAATAAGGCAACCAGGCCATCTGCCATATGAACGTAAATTGGAACGTGAACTAGCTACTTTTTTTAATGAATTCTTTCGAATTGATGTTAATCATGGGGATTTGAATTCAGCTCTTTTTCCAACATTTGAAGAAGTATTGGGTGTACTTGACTTGGCGATTCTTCGAAACGAAGCTTTACCTAATTTCGGTCGAGAAAATGCTACCTTTAATTCAGAGAATAGGATAAGAAAATGTCGTGAGTATGTTGTTTCATTAATGGCGAGTATTCTATATGACAAACTAAATACGGTTGCCAATAATCATAAGAGGCTCATATATAAACTAAAACGCCTTAATATTTTAGATCGTACTATTTTTATCTCTTTGAATTATGATCTTCTAATTGATAATGCACTATCAAAAGAGCTTAATCAAGAATGTATACTACCAGACTATGGATTTGATTATGTGTCAGATATAAAATGTGTCAGCAAAATAAATCCATTGTATAAAATACATGGTTCGCTTAACTGGTTGTATTGTTCGACATGTAATGAGATAAAGCTAACACCTTTCGAAAAAGGAGTAATAGAGTTAATACGTCCCGAAATATTTTATGAACCGAATAATATAATTTGTGCTCGTTGCCACAATTTAAGAGAACAAATAATCGTTCCACCGACATATTATAAAGATTTTTCAAATTACTATTTAAACCAAGTTTGGTTTAAAGCCGAGAGGGATCTTAAGGAAGTAGATACTATCTTTTTTTGTGGTTATTCATTTCCTGATGCAGATATACACATAAAATATCTTATGAAAAGAATACAAACAATTAGAAATCGATCTCTAAAGATAATCGTTGCCAATAATCATGATGGAAAGAAAGATGCAGAAAGAACTGAAGAACTGATTAGATATAAGCGGTTTTTAGTAAATGTAAACTATACTGATGAAAGTTTCGATTCATTGATAAATAATATTGGCAATTATATTTAGCAGTAGCACGGGTTCGGTTCTCGCTGGCACTACTTTAAACGTTAAATTATAAATATTTTATCCGAGCAAAGATATCTTGTTTTATAATTCTATAATCGCTATCCGAAAGAACCGGTCCAATAATTTCTGACAGAACTGTTGTTGGCTTGCCATTCGACATAAACAGTCTGAAAGTTGAGTTTCTGCCTTTTCGGCCTTTTTCCAATAACTGCTCATCTATAACAGCACTTATTTCGTATACTCTGCACAACCACAAATAGCCATCGACACGATCATCAAAGTATGCTACAGGGGCATTCGGGGTCCACACAGGAAAATACAACGGGTTTAGTACTTCAAATATTTTCCGGTCAACACTTATTTTCAGCTGACTTTCGATTTGCATTGCGTATTTAAGGCTTACATTTATATTCTCGTTAGTGATTGCTTCTCCAAACTGTGATAATTCATAGGTGGGGTGAGTCACCTTCTGATCTAATAAGTACCATCTTTCTTGTTGCTTAAAGGTTACTTCGCTGCGTTTACATAAAAAGACTTGAGGATTCTCCGGAAATCTATCTATTCCTTCGGTCATCATGTACACATTAACCGCTTCATCTCTCAGAACATATCCGATTTCAACATTCTCAATATGCATTAGTTGCTTAACCTCGAATTGGAAATTATGTGTAATATCATTGTTGTTTTCAATATAGTCTATATAAGTTTTAATGTCAATATTTGTAGTCTTATTGCAGTATTTCGCCATTGCAAATCAAAACGGCAACCATATAATTTCCCTAAAACAATGTGCAGAAAGCGCCTCACCGAGTACCCTCGGAAGATCCCTTGAACACTCTGCTTTTAATTTAATAGACTATTTTGTTAGTTAATGGTATATTATTCCATATCATTTGAAAGTGATAAATGAGTTTTATCATACGGCTTTTCATCTGTCAGTACTTGTCGGGAGGACGCTAAGTGAACACAAGCAAGCACATGATCTTACATAATGGGCAGGATATCACCGCTGATGTAAAGTTCTGTGAATATAACGAGAATACAAAGAAATACGATATTACTTTTCAAAACGGAAAAACATACTCATATAATTATCTGTCAATCGATTGGCTGAAAGATCCCAAAGTAATAAATCCATCCTTAGTACGTATCCGGCACGAAGAACGTGAACTGTTTAGCATTCAAGCGATATATGAATTTCGTAGGTATTCAACTGTTTACTGGCGTATTCGCTTTGAGGATGGCAGCGAGCGATGCTATGGCCGGCATGAACTGAAGATAGTGTATTCTTGTCTTAGTGAAAAAGCCGCTAAAGACTGCTTGGAGTATTTACGACAACTCGCAGCGGTAAATGAGCTGCGTTCAGAAGATGGCGTCTTATTATTGAAAAAGCAATATGAGCATTTAGATTTCGTTGGCAAAGATACGGCAATGGCTGTGTACTTAAATCCTAAAGACTACAAACCAAAGACGTATCAAAACTTTGATTTTATTTTTCCGTTCGGCGGGAACGCCAGTCAATTCAAGGCGGTTCAAAGTGCGTTGAATAACCAAATAAGCGTCATTCAAGGGCCGCCGGGGACAGGAAAGACACAGACAATTCTCAATATCATAGCGAACCTATTATTACTAGGCAAAACCGTACAGATCGTTTCAAACAATAATTCCGCTACTGCTAATGTTCTCGAAAAACTGTCTTCTTTAAAATACAATATGGGATTTCTCGTTGCGCCGCTCGGAAATACAGACAATAAATCTGAATTTATAAAAAGTCAAACAGGCCAGTACCCTGATTTGTCCGATTGGAAAGCAAGTTACAAAGCGCAAAATAATCTGCGTGAAAAAATTGAAAAAGTCACACATGAGCTTACGGACATTTTTACAAAACAGGAACGCCTTGCTATGGCGCGTCAAGAACTGAAATCACTTGAATTGGAAATCAAGTATTTTGAACAATACTGCTTAGAAACAGATCTTGTTATTGGCGAAATCAAATCCCGGTATCCGCTTAAGTCCGCAAAACTTATGAGATTATGGCAGGAATGCTGCGAACTTTCGAAAAAGGATGCGCCTTTTTCTTTTTGGTTCAAGATAAAAATTATATTATTTTATGGGATATCAGATTGGTCTTTTTATAGAAACAGCTTATCGACCAACATAACGCTTTTGCAAAATTTATTCTATCAGGCAAAGCAATCCGAGCTTAATAGTGAAATTGCAGCTTTAACAAATACACTG
The DNA here is from genome assembly GCA_002069015.1 of Firmicutes bacterium ADurb.Bin300. GTDB lineage: Bacteria > Bacillota > Clostridia > Oscillospirales > Acutalibacteraceae > DTU089. The sequence continues at coordinate 6,667 of MWBL01000033.1, forward strand.
GAATCAATCAATGCAAATAAAAAACTAAACAACTTAACAAGCTGGTCAATGCAGTATTTACGTGCAAGACTGTTTAGTAAATATGGTGATCGGATCGTCCGTACTGTGTTTACTTCTGATGACTTGTGGCAACGGCCAAACGAATTTATAAAAGAGTATCCGGTAGTCCTCAGTACCACCTTTTCATCCCGCAGCAGTTTAGGAAAAGATGTGATTTATGATTACTTAATTATGGATGAAGCTTCCCAAGTCGATGTGGCAACCGGCGCACTTGCTCTTTCCTGCGCCCGAAATGCCGTGATTGTGGGGGATCTAAAGCAGCTTCCTAATGTTGTGAATGAAGACATAAAAAAACGTACCGATGCTATTTTTAAAGCGTTTAAATTACCGGTGGGATACTCATTTTCCGACAACAGCTTTTTAAAGTCAATATGCAGTGTTTTGCCAAATGTCCCGCAAACATTGCTGCGTGAACATTATCGCTGTCATCCGAAAATCATCGGATTTTGCAATCAAAAGTTCTATAACAATGAATTGATAGTTATGACGGAAGACAAAGGAGAAACGGACGTTCTGTCAGTATATAAAACAGTTGCCGGCAATCATGAGCGCGAACACTTCAATCAACGTCAAATTGATGTCATTCGAAAGGAGGTGCTTTCGGGATTACGGCAAGGTGATTTGAACGATATCGGAATTATTGCTCCCTATAACGCACAAGTCAACGCAATAAAAAGCCAGCTCAGTTCGGAAAAGATTGACGCAGCAACAGTACACAAATTTCAAGGTCGAGAAAAAGATACTATTATTTTGACAACCGTAGATGACGTGGCGTCCGAATTCTCGGATGATCCTTATCTTTTAAATGTTGCAGTTTCACGGGCTAAGAAACGGTTGTGCCTTGTTGTATCGGGCAATGAGCAGCCTGCGGACAGCAACATCGGCGATTTGATTTCTTATATTGATTATAATAACTTCAAAATCACTAAAAGCGAAATCTACTCAGTTTTTGATTACCTTTACCGGCAATACACCGCTGAGAGAATGAAGTTTCTGAAAAAGCACAGAAGAGTGTCACAGTATGATTCCGAGAACTTGATGTATGGTACAATAATGGATATCCTGAACCGCTATCCTGCTTTGTCTCTTAATGTCATCTGCCACCAACCGCTCAATATGCTGATTCGCGATCCAAAATATTTGAACGACGAAGAACGCAAATATGCCATGAATTCAGCTACACATGTAGATTTTCTAGTCTATAACACAGTCAGTAAAAATCCGGTTTTTGCTATTGAAGTCGATGGATTTCATTATCACCAGGATAGTACTATACAGAAGAAACGAGACAAAATGAAGGATCACATCTTCGAGCTTTATAAAATACCGTTATTACGTTTTTCAACAGTCGGCAGCGGCGAGGAAGAAAAGATTGAGCAAATGTTGATGGAATACGAAAAGGGCAGGTAATGCTATAAATCATATGATCTATCCCAATATTAAATCGCTTAAATCCTCAATGCCTATTACAATATCTTGAGTAAATTATATTTAATTACAAGAAGTGTACATAATGATAAAGGTATTGATAGGGCGAATCATTTTTATAATATCTACAAATATCATTATAATTCTTGTCGGCGGAGGAGCAGATTTCATTAATAAAGCTGTCGGCAAATGTTACTTGATATTGTGGACTATCTGGTGGATATTATCGTTTGCAGGCAGGCAGGGCGGCGTGCTATCCGCACACGATGACAAGCAGAAAAAAGCCGTAAAATTATTCTCAATCATTTCAGTGCCTATTCTTGTTATTGTACCTCCTTTGGAACTTTCCCGGTTCAGCCTTTTGCCGCGAGAAGGCTGTTTAGCATGGATGGGTTTCGCTATTTTTGTGATGGGAATAGTTCTGCAAGCATTAGCAGCGCGGGAATTGAGAGGTTTTTTTACGGTCAGGTTAGGAATACAACCGGGGCATTAATTAATAACGACCGGAGTGAACAGCTTTATTCGGCATCCGGGTTACGCAAGTTACATTATTTCAATATTGGGCATCGGGCTTATGCTGAGCAGTATCATCACTATATGCTTATCGATCTTCGTGACAATATTTCTTGTGCGGCGCATTGATCACGAAGAAAAAATGTTATTAAATCAATTCGGCGAAGAGTATAAAGCTTATATGGAAAGAACCAAAAGATTGATACCCTTTATCTATTAAAGTATGTTATGAGCGCTCCGGAACCGGCTATCGGCACCGTCACTTAAAGATGAATATTCGCCTGATTTACAGGCTGCATTCAAAAAATAAGCGGAACATTAAACTGTTCCGCTAACTTTCACTTTATTCCGTTTTACCGGCTGTACAGCTTTTTCCGGCAGAATAAACCGAGCCCTATAATACCCGCGGCCGACAAACAGAATACAAGCGGCAGGATAAAGCCGCTGTTGTCGCCGGTCTTGGGGATGCCGATATCGGCTGTTCTGAAGGCGACGTCCGCACCGTAAGCCGTGCCTTCGCTGTTGATTGCGTAAGCGCGCACATGGTAATCCGTTCCGGGTTCGAGTCCGCTGACCGCTGAGGTAAAGCTTCCTTTACCGAAACCCGCAATGACCTTGGTAACTCCCGCACCGCCGATTACGGGATTTGCCGCTTTACCGTACACGAAACCGCGCTCAGTGACCGTTGCGCCGCCGCTAGACACAACATTGCCCGAGAGCGTCGCTCCGGTGGCCGTGACGCCTGAAACTGAGTTTGTCATAACGGTCGGCTTGTCAGCCTCATCGGAGGGATCGGGTTCAGGATCGGACGGGGTCGCTTTCGCCACCGTAACTGTCGCGGTCATGGTATCCCAGTTGATTCTGTCCGTCAAGGCTTTGACAATATATACCGCATCCGCAGTCGTACTCGGGTTGGCCGGGAATGCAAGCGAAACGGTCTGAGTTAATGAATCGCCGGTTGTTATCCCGTCTATACCAACGGAATTTCCTGAGCCGTCAAAGACGGAGATATGTACTCCCGCCGGCAGATGGGCGCCCGTCAAGGTGATGACGCTGTCGCCGCCCGATGAGGGAAGTGATGCCGGAGAAGCCGAGATGCCGCCGCCCGCGTCTTTTACCCATACCGTGAATCCGTCTTTATTATATGTATTATAGCCCAGCTTTGTTGTGGGGACTGTTTCTCCGGAGTTCTTATCCAAACCTCCCACTTGGACATATATAGGAGCCGTAATTGTGCCGCCGATGATGATTTGCGCACTGGTGTCCAATACGCCGAACGCGGCTGCGCCGATCCCGGCATCATAGGTTGCTGTAACATCGCCGGTGATTTCAATAAGGCACCCGTCATTTTCGGCGTATGCACCCACAGAAACACCCGTCACATTTCCATCGACCGTGATTCTGCCGCCGTTAAATGCGGACGCACCTCTGTACGGACTTCCGGTTGTCGTAACGTTGCCATTGACGCTGATGACGCCGTTGACTGAGTGCAGGCCGTGAGCGTTTTTCGCGTTAACGTTTCCGGTTATATCGATTACTGCGCTGTCATATGCCTCCGCTCCTATACCGTTCGCGGTCGTAATGTTTCCTTCCACGGTAATGCTGCTCCCCGATTGGGTGGCGCTTACGCCGGCTGCAGTACCTTGGGCATCAACGTCTCCTTTAACGACAATATCTGATCCGAATTGCGCACGGACGGCGGGTAAGCTGCCGGTCGCGGTCGCGTTCGTCACAGTGACTGAAGATGTGTTGGTCGCCAATACGCCATACTTAGAGCCTTGAACGTTCAGTGTGCCCGTCGTACAGTTTATGGTGACCGTTCCGTTGTTGACATTCAACGCATCGTCTGCATCGGACACAATATTCAAATCATACTCGCCGAGGATAAAGTTGATGGTCTTGTTAAGAATGGAGATGCCGCTCGTCGTCGTGATATCAGCACCGAGCGTGATGTTGTGCGTGTCTCCGGGGGCATTTAGCGCCGCACGCAGCTCCGTTTCATTGTACACGGTGGCATCATCCGCATACGCAGCAGGTATACCGCTAAGCACCAGCCCGGCAATCATTAAAGCCGCAAGAAAAAAACGCATCCATTTTTTTGTTCTCATAAAATTCATCCTTTCCGGAATTAATTGAAAAGTCAGGTTTATATATACAACACCTTATTTAATTGTATATTTTTATTTGGAGAACGCTTATCCTTGATTGCGGAAATGTTTTAACAAAATTGCGCAATTTGCATATTTAAGTCAAAACACGCGGGCGTACTCAGTGCGTTTATCCGCCGTATAACCAACATGCTCCGATGTGTTTATAAGCGCATACTCTTTTTCTTCGTACTAACAGACCGTAAAAGCGGATACGATACATGTGAGATATACTGCTTAAAGAGGTGGCCTGCATGCCCGTAAGCCTCGACCGCTACAATCGAAAACGAAACTTCGATAAAACGTTTGAACCCGAAGGAATAACCGATCGGCCGGAAGGGCGGCTGCGGTTTGCCGTGCAGCACCATATCGCCCGAAAAGATCACTACGATCTGCGCCTCGAATGGGACGGGGTGCTGTTAAGCTGGGCTGTGCCGAAAGGCCCTTCATTCAACCCGCGCGATAAGCGGCTTGCCGTTAAGGTGGAGGATCATCCGCTTGAATACAGAAATTTCGAGGGAACGATACCCAAAGGAGAGTACGGCGGCGGTGTTATGATGCTTTGGGATGAAGGCATCTGGGAGCCCCGCGGAAACGCGGATGAAGCGCTCGCGGAAGGAGCGCTGAAATTTGAATTAAAGGGAAGAAGGCTTAACGGGAACTGGGCTTTAATAAGGCTCAAGGCGAAAGCTGGCGAAGCGGAGGACAACTGGCTTTTTCTCAAAGAAAAAGACGAACACGCTAAAACTTGCGCGGGAATCGCGGAGTTTAATACAAGCGTCCGGACGGGGCGCACGATGGCGGAAATCGAAAACGGCGAGCCCGAAAAGGCCTTCGTAAAAAATCCCTTCGAAAAAACGGATGTGCAGCTTGCCAAATTGGTAAATAAGGTTCCGGAGGACGGCGATTGGCTCTATGAACTCAAATACGACGGCTACAGGATAATAGCGTACATGGAAGGGAACGACGTCCGGCTCATGACCAGAAACGGCGGCGACTATACCAAGCGGTTTTGGGAGATAGCGAAATCCCTCGCCGATTGGGCTTCGGGAAGGGCGATGGTGCTGGACGGGGAAATGGTTATAACGGATGCGAAAGGCAAATCTGACTTCCAGGCGCTGCAAAGCTTTTTAAAAAACCCCGGCGGCAAGAACCTCACCTATATCGTCTTCGATATTTTGGCGCTTAACGGGGAGGACTTAAGGGGGCGGCCACTTATCGAAAGAAAAGAAACGCTCGAGGCGCTCATGAGGGACGCGCCCAAAAACATCCACTATTCAAGGCATGTCAAAGGACAGGGAAAGGAAAGCTTCATTGCGGCCTGTGAAGCCGATATGGAAGGGATAGTAGGCAAAAGGGCGGATTCGGTATACAGCGGTACTCGAAACGGAGACTGGATAAAACTGAAATGCGATAAGAGGCAGGAGTTCGTGATCGGGGGGTATACGCTCTCGGACAAAAAAACGAGAGGTATAAGCTCGCTTCTGCTCGGCGTTTATGAAGGCGGAAAACTCGTCTATGCGGGGCGCGCTGGAACGGGGTTTACCCAAAAGAGCGCTCATGAGCTTGAAAAAAAGTTTGAGCCGCTGATAATACAAGAACCGCCTTTTGCTAAGGCGCCGGAAGCCAAGGGAAATGAAAGAATATTCTGGCTCGAGCCGGTGCTTGTCGCCGAGATCAAGTTCGCCGAATGGACGGACGAGAATTTGCTGAGGCAGGCAAGCTTCAAGGGATTGAGGGAAGACAAGGACCCCAGAGACGTAAGAAGGGAAACGCCGAATGAGGCGCGGGAGGAGGATATGGAGGAAACGGAGAAGTCAACAGGCAAGGATCACATAACCGTTCGCGGGATCAGGGTCAGCAGCCCGGACAAAGTGGTATTCGAGGACCCCGAAATCACGAAAGCGGACGTGGTCCGCTACTACGCGAGCGTTGCGGAGCGCATGCTGCCTTTTGCGGGCAACAGGATACTCAGCATCGTTCGCTGCCCCAAGGGCATTTCGGGGTCCTGCTTTTATAAAAAGCATCCGGGCCCGAGCAATAAAGGAATAGTTACGATACCCGTTATGAACGGCGAAGGGGAAACGGAAGAATACTTCTATATCGAAAACGCAAGCGGGCTTCTGTATGAAGCGCAGATGGGAACGCTTGAGTTCCATACCTGGGGAAGCCGGGCGGACGATCCCGAAAGACCGGACATGATGGTGTTTGACCTTGACCCGGACGAAGGATTGGGTTTGGACAGGGTGCGTGAGGGCGTGAGGGACCTTAAAAGCCTTCTGGACCGGCTTTCGTTGGTATCATTTCTCAAGACCAGCGGAGGGAAAGGGTATCATGTGGTCGTTCCCTTCAAGCCGTGTACTGTTTGGGAGCAGTTTCACGAATTCGCAAGGCGGATTGCCGAGGTGATGGAGCGGGAGCGGCCGGACCGCTACACGAGCAACGTTCGAAAGGCGCAGCGTAAAAACAGGATATTCATAGACTGGATACGCAACGGCAGAGGCGCAACGAGCATTGCCGCGTATTCTCTCAGGGCAAGGAAAGGCGCTCCTGTGTCCATGCCGATAGCATGGGAAGAGCTTGATACGGTTACCCCTGACGGCATAAAAATGGCGGACGCGCTCGAAAGGATCAAAGGCAAAGACCCGTGGAAGGACTATTTCAGTGTCGAGCAGAAGCTGAAGTAAAAGCTTGATAGGTGTGATGCACAAGCTATTTATAATACCATGATTCTCGGCCTTTATCAGAGGGCAAAGCCGCGTTTTCGGATAGCTTTTCTTCAATGTAATCCACGATATCATTTACTCTTTTAAAGCCGTGCACGTCCTCGTCGTGGATCGTTATTTTGAATTTCTTTTCGCAGTTTATAACGAGCTTTGCGACGTCTATCGCCCTCATACCGTATTCTTTTATGAATTCAGTTTCGGGCTCTATATCGTCCGCGTCGATTTCAATGATATCCGCTAAAATTTCCGCAACTTTTTTAAAAAGCATATCCCGTTACTCCTTGAAAAAGCACTGACCGATTTATTGCAAAAGCACGCTTTTATCCCCGGTATAAAACAGGTTGAGGCGGTGGAGCGCCCTTGTGCAGGCAATGTACAGCAGATTTTTATCGTCTTCGCTGTTATAATGCCGGTTGTCAACATCGCACAGAAGCACGGCGTCAAATTCCAGTCCTTTTGCCATATATACGGGGATTATGAATACGCCGCTCAAATCGATGACTGTGCCGCTTTTGACAAGCCTGATATCGGTCCTGCTTTTTAACCTTTCGTGCAATGAGATAGAGTCCTGTTCGGTCTTGCAAACAAGCGCTATTGACCGGTAACCTTTTTCTTGGCAAGTCGAAATTTCTTCAATAATCAAATCATCGAGCGCCGACGGGCTTCCTGCCGCAATAACTTTCGGCACATCTCCACTTCTGCTGAAGCTTCGGATCCCGGATTTTGAATCGAGAAACTGTGAGCTGAACGCCAAAATTTCGCTTGTACAGCGAAAGCTTTTATCCAGCGTGACAAGCGCGGATTTTTTTCTGTTAAGGATATTTCTTAATCGATCATACAGCGAAATATCCTCATGCTTTCCTATGGTCTGGTTAACATCGCCTAAAACCGTAAACCGGGCTTTCGAAAATAAAGCGTTCAATATTTCAAAATGGATGGGATGGTAATCCTGGGCTTCGTCTATAACGACCTGCTTGATGCCCGCATAATCGGTATAGCCTTTAGTTTTCAAGTTCAAAAAAACAAGCGCGAGCGCGTCGTCATATTGCAAACGATCCTTTTCAAGGTTTTTAAGAGTAAAGTTTATTATCTCCTCGATATTATCCGGCAATTTGATGCCTTTTGCCAAACGATAAAAGCTGTTTTTATCGGCAAACAGTTCTTTATACAATGAAAAACAGTCAAGCCTTGTAAACTTTCGTATGTTTTTTATTAAAGCGGTGCTTTCAAGTATGGATAACATGCGGGCAACCTCTTCCGCCTCGAATACATGGACCGGCTGCCGGCTGATAATGCTGCTTAGCTTTTTCATGCGCATTTTTCGCTTCTCGTGTATTGATTCCGTAATGGATTTTTCCAATTGCTCCAGACGGAATGCCAAAAGCGCCCCTTTGTTTTGCTTTAATAACTTCATTTTCAATAACTGACGAGTCTCAATGTGCTTTCCGTCATAATAAACATCCGAAAATTCTATCCGCTTGTTCGGCAATTCAGTAATAAAACGCTTCAGGATACCTGTAAATTTGTCGGAGCATTTGAATTCCATGCTGCTCTTGAGCAAATCTCTGTATTTTTTATCGCCGGAGGTGAGCAGGCATTCGAGATACTCATTCCTTGATTGGATATCTTCAGTCTTCAAAACCGATCTGAGTATTTGCTCAAAAAGAACGGTATCGACGTTGTTTTCTCCGAGCTCCGGCAGCACATTTGAAATATACCGCTCAAACAGCGTATTCGGCGAAATAATAACTATATCATTGGAGGATAAATTTGAAGACAGTCCCTTGTACATAAGATAAGCCGCCCGGTGCAGCGCAACGGATGTTTTTCCGCTTCCCGCAACCCCCTGCACCATCAAAAGATCCGTTTCCATATCCCGAATAATGATATCCTGATCCCTTTGTATCGTTTCTACGATCGATTTCATTGAAGGTGAAGCATTCTTTGACAGCAGCAGCCTTAAGAATTCATCGATTATCTGTATATCCGCATCGAAGAAGTATTCAAGCTTACCGTCCTTTATTTCATATTGACGCTTTAAACTGACCTCGCCGTGTATAGTCCCTGCGGGAGCTTCATAAGATACTTTTCCCGTTGTGAAACGGTAAAACACGCTCGCGACAGGAGAGCGCCAATCGTAAACATATATTTTATAAGTTTGCTCATCCAATAAAGTTGACAATCCGATATATATATTTTCGGCTGCATCTTTATTATCGAACTTGAAGTCTATTCGCGCAAAGTACGGGGAATCTATAATCCGCTCCAGCGTCATGATCTTGTTCGACTCATGATCATGCCCGGCTGCTTTGTCCGAAACTGAATTTGCGTATTGACTGAGCTGCACGAGATCATAAAAGTTATCCGTTGACCAAAGGTTTGGAATCGAATGCGCAGTAACTTCCGTCATTTCTTTTTTTAAATAAACGATTTCATCCTCCTTTTCTTCTCTTTTTGCCCTGAGAGCCGATAATTGCTCTTTCGCCAATGATATGGTTTTCTTTAAGCGCTCCTCTTCAAAAGCCCGGTCGAAAGCATTATTCTCCAATATGAGCCTCCCTTTTCTCATTAAACATAAGGCATCGCACTCAACCGCAGAGAATCAAAAGATTTCTATTTCTAAGGTGTTTAGCCGACCCTGCCAATATAGGTGCCCTTTATGATACACTCTGATCATGAAAATTATAAGACTTGTTAATAAAATTTATTTATGTTATAATATATCTGAAGAAATGGGGAAAAAACGAGTTTAATAATATTTGATTTGAATCGTTTAGGTCATGCCGTCACATTGACGGCATGATTATTTTTCTTTCACGCTTTCCGCATACGCCATCAAAAACGGAGCGATGCCCTTAGCTTCGTTCTCCGCCACGGGCTCCGAAAATAGTATTCATAGGTTTCGTTCCGGCGGCGACAGTCTTCCTGCGAAGCAGGGAACCGAGCGCCGACATGCGCGGTGATTCTCGAAGAACTGGAAGTTATCCGCTTTTCGACACATTGAATAATATATAAAGGGTTTAGAACTTCGTTTACAGAATAATAATACCGCGTGAATATCCGGAAATTTGCGGTGCAGGCAGATTAATGTTTTTAAGAAGGTGGATCGTCATGAAAAAGAATCGCCGTATTTTGTTTATGCCTCTTTGTCTGTTGTACGTGCTCATATTTACCGGCTGCGGAGTATTGGCGGAAGCCGGAAAGCTGGAGCAATACGAGATGGGCAAAGACGTGATCCCAAGCATCACTTCCGTCGTCGGAGAGCGCGCGGTCACGGGAGTAAAAACTTCGATAGACGGAGGCGTCGCGACCAAACAGTATTCATATACAAGCGATTCGGTCTATGATGACCTGCTTGCATATATAACAAAGCTTATGGATGAAGGCTGGCTGGTAACTCAGGATATCGATCTTAATGTCGTACCGGGTTCGGGAGAACTTGGCAAAGAATCCTCGGAAGAAGGGAAGATCCTCCTTGTTTCCTTCTCGTATGACGAATCAGGGTATGAAATAAAGATAAGCAAAGGCGAGGGAACGATAGAATAAACGTTCCTTTTTCTTAAAGGCACATAGAGCCTCGCCCATTCGATTATTGACGGCCGCTTGAGCCTGCACGGGGCTTATTTCGGAGCGGGCTGGTTTGCATTACGGCGATAATCTTATTTAAGTTACATATAATTATACGAGTAAAATACCGGAAAGCATGAGGAGGAGATATTTCTATGGAAAATAAGAACCACTCCGCGCAAAAATACGCTTCAAACGGCGCTGTCTACGGATTAGGGTTTATAGGAGCAGCGATTTACTACATTTCGGCGGCTGCCGACTTTTGGGCGGGCGTTTTGGGATTCTTGAAAGCACTCGTGTGGCCGGCCTTTTTGGTATATGAGGCACTGAGATTCCTGAACAAATAGGCGGGCGGTTTCGGTTGCGCGCTCAGTCTTTTTTGGACTGCCGCAAAATATTTCCGGGGGAAAACCGCGAGACAAACTCCGATACGCGCCTGAGCGAATAAGAAAACGGAGGCAAGAATGAGAAAAATACTGCTGATATCTGCGGCGTTGATGTTCCTTCTTTCCGGCTGCCGGGGACTCGTTCCGAAGACGGACGACCTTGAAAGGACAACGCAGGGATTGGCGCAGCCGCTTTTGAATGAGCCTAAGCCTCTGCTGCCGGATAAATTCGATCACGAGGACAAAGCGTATGTGTCGGCGGCTGAAAAATCCAATGAATTCGGGCTCGCGGTATCGGAAAAACTGCTGACTGATAGTGAGAATCTTCTCTACTCTCCATACAGCGCGTATCTCGCGCTTTCCTGCATATCCGCCGGAGCTTCCTATAAGGCGAAAGAGGAACTCACAAATGTGCTTGTTCCCGAAGGTATGACCGATGAAGAATTCCATAGGGCAAACGCGGTGCTTCTCGGCCTTTTGATGGACGATGAAACAAAGCCGCTTGATATCGCGACCCTTATCTGCACGGATGACGATATTGCGCCGGATGAAAAATTCGCTCAAAACGCGCTGGACAACTATCGGGGCGAAACGGCGTCCGTGGATTTTTCGGCTCCCGGAGCGAAGGACGCGATAAACAGCTGGGCATACAAAAAAACGAGAGGGCTGATCCCGAATGCGCTTTCAGACGACCCCGGTCCCGCGTCCGTTTTGGTGCTTGTAAACAGCCTTTACTTTTCAGGAAGGTGGGCATGGGAATTCGACCCCGAAAAAAACGAGAGCCTGACTTTTAAGGGAGCAAAAGAAGAAACCGGAGCTACGTTCATGGTCAAAACCGGCAAACAGAGATATTTTGAGGATGAACAGGTCCAGGCGGTCAAAATGGACTTTCGCGGCAGTTCCTCAATGGCAGTCATTCTGCCGAAGGAGGGCATAAGCGTCCATGATGTAATAAAAGCGCTTTCTGAAGGTTCACTCGAACTTTCCTTCAATGATCACAAAGGCACTCTGAAACTGCCGCGATTCAATATCGATACTTCTCACGAACTCAACGAGGTGCTTGAAGAGCTTGGCTTAAAAGTCATGTTTGACTCTTCCGTAAACAGCTTCGGAGGGATCGCACGGGAAGAACTGCCGGCTCCCGTATTCATCTCAAGAGTGTTTCAAAAAGCTGCGATAGAAGTGGATGAAAAAGGCACTACCGCAGCGGCAGTCACCGTTATCGAAGCGCCTGCCGCCGAACCTCCGCCCGAGGAGGAACCTCCTCCGTTTGAAATGATAGTTGACCGTCCGTTCATTCTTCTGTTAATGCAGCGGGCAAGGGCAAGTGAAGTTATTTTGTTTGTAGGGGTTGTCAATAATATCGATTAAGTAAACTAAGCTCTTTATGGCGGCCGGAAACGGCTGCCCAAGATTGCCCGTTCACGGTCAGCGCAGAGATTTCCCGAGCCATATGTCGGGTTTTCCGGTGCCGTTGGCGTCCGGAACAACGCCGATGACTTGATATCCGAGCTTCATATAAAACGCGCTCGGATGGCTCCCCGGCTCAAAATCCCGCAGTTTATTCGGCAAATCGCAAAACAGGTTTGCGCGGGCAAGCGAGGTTTCGCCTTTTTCCGATTCGTCGTCCGAGCCGATTATCATGGTAAGCGAGCCCCTGGACTTTGCGGCATTTTCCAATTCGCGGACAAGGCGCGTGCCGACATGCTTTTTGCGCCATTCTTTTTTTACGGCCAAAGGGTGCAATTCCCGTACGTTTCCGCCGTATTGGGGAAGTATGCCGCCCCAGCCGATGACCTCGCCGTTTACAGTTGCGGCAAGCAGCGTATTTTCCGGGATGAGCCGCTCGGCTATCTCTTCCATCGCGTCCTCAAACGTCGGCCATCCCAGAGGAAGGCTGTCGGTCAGTATCCGCGCGGCCTGATGAAGCTGTTCTTCGTTCAATTCGGTCATATCGATTATAAACATCGTTCATACCCTCCTTAACGCGAACTGGGCGGCATAGCCGCCGTAAAGGGAAAACGTTCCGCTTACGCGCTGTTCAGCGAACCAGCTTCTCTGCCTGCTTCATGCTTACGTCCGGAAAAAACTCAATTATCCTTTTTTCTATCATGGCTTTTGCGTCCTTGGGGGATAGACAGGATTCGATATGCTTTTCT
>MWBL01000034.1 GCA_002069015.1 Firmicutes bacterium ADurb.Bin300
AATCGAATAGATAAAGTACGCCATATGTTTAATAAAAAAGAAAATTAAGTTACTATTCGCTAAATTACAATTTGTTAAGTAGTTGATGATATGGATAAGTATTTAGAAATCAAAAAGATTTTTGTACTGTTTAGATGTGATTATGATAGAGAAAGGATGCTAATACAATTTGGTCTGTAAGCTATGATATTAAAAATAATAGCATTTATAGGATTGATGGAAATCCAAAAAGGAAAAAATATAAAATAGATACAAGGTTAAATTTAAAGAATAATTTTATGTTTAAGGTAAATCTAAGGCAATAGAAAATTTACTTTTTTCTGTTATAATATAAGTAATAATAATTTTAAAAGTGAGTTGATATGAAAATGAGAACAGAGAAACAAATATATGATACTATACTTAATTTTGCTAAAGCAGATGATAGAATTAGGGTGGTTACTTTAGAAGGTTCAAGAACAAATATTAATATTATACCAGATGATTTTCAAGATTATGATATTACTTTTTTTGTCACAGACATGCAGAGTTTTATTAATAGTGATGAGTGGCTTAATGTTTTTGGAGAGAGACTTATTATGCAAAAACCCGAGGATATGGAATTGTTTCCAAAAGAAGAAAAAGGGTATTCATATCTTATGTTATTTTGGGACGGAGTTAAAATAGATTTGACATTATTGCCATTAGAAGTTTTAGATGAATATTTTACTTGGGATAAATTAGTAAAATTATTATTAGATAAGGATAATCGTGTTACTAATATACCAGTACCTACAGATGAAGATTATTATATAGAACATCCGACAGCACGTTCTTTTGATGATTGCTGTAATGAATTTTGGAATACTGTAACATATGTAGTGAAAGGATTATGTCGAAAGGAAATTTTATTTGCAATCGACCATTTAAATAATATTGTGCGTATGGAATTACTGCGAATGATTTCATGGAAGGTTGGAATAGAGCAAGGTTATAGTTTTAGTCTAGGAAAAAACTATAAATTTTTAGAACGATATATTTCACCTGAATTATGGAAGAAAATTCTTGCTACATATAATATGGGGTCATATACAGAAATGTGGAAATCTTTAGAATTATGTATGGGAATTTTTAGAATGGTATCAAAAGAAGTGGCACAATGTTTAAATTATTTATATCCAGATTATGATAAAAATATTAGTAATTATGTTATAAGACAAAAAGAAAAATATCAAAGATAAAACATTTCTAACATTTGATGATAAAATAATTGGATATCAAAATTATAAAGAGGGCAACAAATTACAATTTATAGGGTAAAGATAATAGGAGCCGAAAGGCTCTTATTTTTGTGCCTTTAAATCCTATTCACTTACAAAACTTTTCTTATTATATATGTTAAATTGTATTCACTCTAAAAAGTTTGTTGTATTAAGAATGGTGTCGTGATAGATGTATACCTTAAATGATTCTATAATGATTACGCAACTGGCGACAGCTTCACTGCAATACCTTTTAATCTCATCGAAATTATTGTCTTTAATGGTTTTTTGAATGTTAATTTCTATTTGCTTAATGATGTTGTGGTCCGATAAAATGCCGAGTAGTTTTTTTTCATGGGATAACATATCCTTAATTTCCTGAGCCTTAATCTTTACTGCCTCTAAATCATTTTCATATGTGAGTTTTTCTAGTTTTACAAGCTCGGCTTTTATATTACCGAAGATTGCTTCGGTTTTTGTATCGGCATACACCGCAAAGCATATAGCAAATATTAAGAGAATTATTGCGATAATAAATCGTTTCATTTGTTTTCGTCCTTTTCAACAAGAGTTATTATCCCTGATGAATTTACGGTGAGAAGATACACGCTGTCCGCTTTGAGTTTATTATCTTTCAAGAGGTCTGTAAGCTTGTCCTTGTCCATCGAGCATTCGGCAAAAAAAGCATCGCTTTGTTTGCCGTCAATTATTACGGGGCAATCAAGCTTCGCTTCTTTTACTTCAAGATTTAAATCTTTAGGCGTCAGCGGTTTGTTTTCGGAGTTAAGCATAACGCTTAAGGAGCCGTTAGTTTCTACTACCGCATATTTAACCTCGCTAATGTTGAATATGCTTTTTTGCCTGAGAGCTCCGAGTATGTCATCAAGAGTGAGCCTGAGTTTTCTCAACTGTTGATTGTCAGGTCTGCCGTTCTTTATGACTACTTGGGGTTTGCCCTCAAAAATATTCCTGAGCTTTATACTTTTAAGAACTATAACGGATATTATTACCGCTATTGAGGTGAGCACCAACACACTCAATATGCTGTTCATTAGCGGAATATCATTGTTTTGCATCGGAATTGCCACTATTTCCGATAACAAAATTGTTACTATCAGCTCCATAGGCTGCAGCTCGCCAACTTGCCTTTTTCCCATAAGTCTGACAGCCGCCGCGGCAAACAAGTATAAAAAAACAGTCCGAATGATAGTAATTAACATTAATAACATTCCTTAAACATTATTTCCTATATTATTGACATTTATTGCTGAATAAATCAATTTGTTCCGTGAAGAATAAAATCCAAGGTGGTTTAATGAATAAAAACGACTATATGATTAGTATTGATGATCTGAAAACTGTGAGACACGGAGCGGTAAGGCGCGGTACGGATGAGAATGTTAAGGTTCTCTCGGACGAGTTCGGGAGCAGTCCGGACTTTATTGTCAGAAATGTTTATGTTCAGGGAAAGAAATATGCCCTTGTATATTTTGATAGTATTTGTGAGTCAAAACAAGCCGCAGAAACAGTCTTAAAGCCGATATTTAACTACAAGGGAGAAATACCGGAAAAGAATACAGCCGATTTTATTCTTTCACAGGTTGTTGTAAATACAGATTCAAAAATTCAACAAAATCTTGATGAGGTTATACGATTAATTCTGCTGGGAAATGTCGCGATGTTTATTGACACAGAAAAAATATGTCTTATTTTCGGAATTCAAAAAATACCCCAACGCGCAATTGAGCAACCGGATACAGAGGTACAGGAATTTGGTTCAAAAGAGGGCTTTAACGGAAACTTAAGGACTAATATCGCACTTCTTCGTAAGAGAATGACGACAATCGATTTTAAGATTGAGACACTCACAATAGGAAAAACGAGCAATACACGCATAGCCTTGTGTTATGTTAATCAAAAGGTTGAGAAAAGCTTGGTGGATGAGGTAAAAAACAGGCTAAACGCTATTGAGATTGATGTGCTTCTCGATTCTTTATGTTTGTCATACTATCTGGACAAAAAACAGAAATCACTTTTTACAATGGTCGGAAAAACAGAGAGACCGGATGTTTTGTGCGGCAAAATCAATGAGGGGAAAATTGGAATTATCGTTGACGGCTCCCCGTTTGTCCTGATTGTTCCCTATAATTTTATCGAAAATTTTCAGGTGCTTGATGATTATCTTAACAGACCTGCTTTTTCCTCCTTTCTGAGAATACTGAGAATACTTTGCTTTATATTAAGCACAACGCTTCCCGCTTTATATGTGGCGATAGGCCTTTTCCACCATGAGCTTTTTCCGGATTATATGCTTTTCAACATTGTTATATCAGAAAGCAACACTATGTTCCCGCTTATGACTGAAGCGCTGATTATTATTTTTATATACGAAATAGTAAGGGAAGCGGGTCTGCGAATGCCTAAAAGTATAGGACAGGCAGTAAGCTTAGTCGGAGCTATCGTAATAGGTGAGGCGGCTGTTTCTGCAGGGCTTATTGGGGCGCCGATGCTTATAATAGTTGCTATTACGGCAATTTGCTCGTTTGTCGTAACAGAGCTTTATCAGACTGTTTCAATACTGAGATTTAGTTTTATTATCTTGGGGGGTACAATGGGGCTTTACGGAATTACTATAGGGCTTGGTGCATTGATTATGAATATATTTTCGATTGAGCAATACGGTGTTGCGTATCTCTCCCCGCTGATTCCTTACAATAAAACTCTTTTCAGGGATACGTTTTTGCGGACACAGAAGGCGTTGACCTCAAAATACCTGTTTACTGTAGGAAAGCAAAAGAAAGTAAAAAAGAGGTGAGCGATGTGAATAAAAATGTAATCAGTCCGTACGGTCTTTTTTCTTGCCTTCTGATTGGCAGAATAATGAATTCGGTAATGATTATAGTAACAAGCGATACTGTTTTTTCCGATTCCGATTTGATTTTAAGGCCGTTTTTTTCCATTGTTGTTATTTTAGTAGCGGGACTTCCGGTGTTACTATATATCAAACGGTTTCGGGTTACGGGGATAACAGAGGCGGCAGCCCGAATTAAACCCGTTTACGGAAAGGTTACGGCGTGTATCTATGTGGTGATATATATATACATTGGTATACGAGCAACATCGCGATTTGACCTTTTTACGAGCTCTGTTATGCTTCCCGAAACAAATATGACAATATTTATTGTTATTTTATTGATTGTTTGCACATATAACGCAATGTTGGGATTAAGGACAATAGGCCGCACAAGTATGGTTTTATTGATTTTAGTCGAATTGGCAATTTTTACTTTAGTAATGTTTTCTCTCAAAGAGGTTGATTATTTAAATATGACACCTTTTTTTTTAGACGGAGTTGGTGCCTTTGTAAAGGATGTTTTTATCTCGGCTTCGTACTTTTTCGAATTAGGCATCATACCGCTTTTACTTTCAAAAATAAGAGGCAATACAACAAAGGCGTTTATAATATTTATTATAATAGTGCTTTTGCAGACAACACTCTCAGCGTTTATGATTGTCTCTACGCTTGGCAATTTTGCCAACATTCAGCTTTTCCCGGCCTTTTCAATTTCCTCAATCGGGAATATCGGCATATTCAAAAGACTTGATGCCGCCATAACAGCTTTCTGGATATTCGGTATAGTAGTTAGATTATCATTTATTATTTATATTTGTACGGATACACTATCCGTTGTTTTTCCGAAAATGAAAAGCGGAGTAAGAGCGGCAGTTGTTTTAGCATGTATTAGCAGTGCAGCGTTATTTATTTCAAATAAGATAAGCAGATTTGCAATTTTAACTCAGCGGTATCCTCTGATGCTTGTATGCTTTTTCTTGATTAGCGTCCTTCCGAGTTTAGTGCTGTTAGGGAACAGGAAAAAAGAAAGGAATAATAAAAAAAATGAAGAAAAGATTGTTTCATAAAGGTGCCGTTTTTTCTCTTTGCTTAATTATGCTTTTTTCTATGACCGGATGCCAAATCTTAGGTACGGAAATGGTTGATTTGTTAATTATTCAGGGTATAGGTATTGATAAAAGCAAAAATGGTTATAAAGTAACGGTAGAGGCTATCAACAATCCGAAAAACTCATTTTTAAGCGGTAACAGTACTTCCGAATCAGTAGCAAAAATCTATGTCAGTTATGGGGTAAGTATAGCTGAGGCTTTGGACAATGTTGTTCGCGTTAGCGGAAAAAAGCCCTTGTACTCTCACAACAGGATTTTGATAATCGGGCAAGAAACAGTTAAGGATGGGATTACGAGCATACTTGATTTTTTCATCAGGGAATACAACGCGAAATCGGCAGTTTATATAGCTATTGCCAAAAATATGACAGCCGAGAAGATAATCTCAACGGACATGGGAAAAGATATTATTGTGTCTCAGGTGCTGGAAAGTGTTCTGAAGGATTCAAACGAGAACGGAAAAGCCTTCAGAATGCGTCTGTTTGAGCTCGTAAACAGCACCCTTGATCAAACCAAGGCTCTTTACATTCCATATGTCGTTCTTGACGAGGACGAGAAAGAGGAAGAAAACGCCTTGACTCTACACGGAACAGCGGTTTTCAGTAAGAAAAACGATTTGATTGGCTACCTGAGCGAGACGGAAACACTAGGCGCAATGCTTTTGAACGATCAGATGAAAAAAGGTATTATAAATATCAATATGGATGGGGAAAGAATCGTTGTACTAAGAATCGAGAGTACAAAAACGAAAACAAAGGTCTACTACGAAAATGGCAGAGTACACGCCGAAATCAATATTTCTATGCTATGCAATATAAAAGAAATAAACAGCACCAAAATCAATAATATCAGCGAGGAGGTATTGAAGCAAATTAAAAAGTTAGCCGGTGAAAGGATTATTTCAATTTCTGCCTCCGCTATTAATGCGGCGCGCAATGAATTGAGAGCAGATATTTTTAGTTTAGGCAGAAGACTTTGGATTACCGATTCGGCAGCTTTCGGGCTTGTAAAGGATAACTGGACCGATGCGTTCTGTAATTCCGATATTGAAGTGACGGCAAAGGTTACTATTAAAAGAACGGGCGAAGAAGCTATCTTTTAAGAAAGTGTTAAGGTTTTGCTTGAAATTCTCTCGGAAAATGTTATACTGTCAAGAAAGGGGTGAGTACTAATGTATTTGCTTGGAATCGATATAGGAGGTACAAAATGCGCCGTAGTTTTAGCTAAAGGCGTGTCGGCTAACGGGATTATCTGCGAAGGAATTGCAGATAGATATGAGTTTGAAACAATGGCTGCAAAGAGAGGTCCGGACTCGGTTCTGGAGGAACTTGCATTCTCGGCTGAAAAAATTTTTAAGAGGAATTTTATAAGAGCAATTGACATTGCAAAAATAGGTATAAGCTGCGGCGGACCTCTTGACAGTGAAAGGGGCATTATTAAGTCGCCTCCCAATCTTCCCGGCTGGGATGACGTACATATAAAGGAATTCTTTGAGAAAAGATTTTATGTCCCCGTTTATCTTCAGAACGATGCGAATGCATGCGCTTTGGCTGAGCATCGTTTCGGAGCGGGGAAGGGGTATAAAAATGTTATTTTTCTAACTTGCGGCACCGGTATGGGCGCGGGCATAATTATTAATGGGGAGCTTTACACGGGAAGAAATGATATGGCAGGTGAGGTCGGTCATATCAGTCTTTCTGAGCAGGGACCTCTCGGCTACGGAAAGCGCGGTTCATTTGAAGGTTATTGTTCGGGAAACGGAATAGCAAACCTTGCTTTTGAAAAGCTGAAAGAATGGACGAAGAGCGGTAATAAATCTTCTTTGTCGGCGAACCTTGAAAAGGGTGAGCTTTCCGCAAAAGCCGTATTTGAGGCCATGTATGCGGGGGATGAACTTGCAAAAAGGGTTATGACTACAAGCGCAGAGTTCCTCGGGAAAGGCATCGCCGTTTTAGCCGATATATTAAATCCGGAAATAGTGATTATAGGAAGTATTTTTACGCGTAACGCCGACTTTTATCTCCCGATAGTAACCGAAACGGTAAAGCGGGAGGCTTTAAGGGAGTGCAGCGAAGATCTTAAAATCGTTCCCTCAATGCTTGGGGATTCAATAGGCGATTATGCTGCTTTGGGAATTATTGTCGATAATATTGAATTAACGGATAATTAAGGATAATTATGGATATTTTTAAGGCTTTACTCAAAACCCATCCGGCACTTATGAACTGTCTTGATGACTTAAAGTCTGCGTATGCTTGCCTTTGTGATACATACGAGAGGGGCGGGAAGGTTCTTGTTTGCGGAAACGGCGGCAGCGCGGCGGACAGCGAGCATATAGTGGGTGAGCTTATGAAAGGGTTTAAATTAAAAAGAGAGCTGTCCGAAACACAAAGGTCTGCGTTTTCATTGTATGACAACGGGGAGTATATTGCGGACAATCTGCAAAACGCTCTGCCTGCAATCTCTCTTGTAAGCCAAACATCTCTTATCACAGCTTATCTCAACGATGTTTCGGCAAATATGCTTTTTGCCCAGCAGGTTTTCGCTTACGCAAAAAAAGGCGATACCCTTATCGCCCTTAGTACATCGGGGAATTCCGAAAATATTATAACGGCAGCGCGCGTAGCTCTTTCGCTTGACTGCAGAGTGATTTCCATTACGGGTGAAGACGGCGGGAAGCTAAAAGCCGACTCAACGGTTTGCATAAGACTTCCCGCTCGGGAGCCTTATGCCGTTCAGGAGTTTACCTTGCCCGTTTACCATGCGCTTTGCGCCGCAATTGAGCTGAGGTTTTTTGGGGAGCGGTGATCTGGTCAGCATCCGGTTTTTATAAACCGGGCGAACGCATTCCAATCAAATCTGCTCAGGTAGTGAGTTCCGCTGCGTTTATGATACCCGATTTTACCTTCGTGAAGAAGCACATTTTCTTCAGGTGGAAGATTATCCGAGTCAAGCCCTTTTTCTCCGAGCAATTCATAAACGGCAGTTGCCGCCGAGGCACTCAAAAACTCAGATAAGGGGTCAGCCCAAGAGTCGAGAGCCGCACTTGCAATATACAGCTTCCTGGGGGCGCAAAGGGCAAGCAGAAAATGCTGGTCAAACGGCAGCTCGTGTTCCTTATCGGCATACTCACCATAGCCGCTTTTGAACCAGTATGGGAAACGATTGAAGATTTTTTTAATCGTTTCTCCTTCTTTATCTCTTGAAAGAGCTGCGCCGGAGCAGCCGGAGTTATTTGAAATAACCGTTGTAAAACGCGTATCAAGTCCACCCGCAAGGAGTGCTGTTTTTCCGAGTCTTGAGTGCCCTATTAAGGCGATTTCTTCCGGGTCGGTTTCCGGTAAAGTTAAAACAAAATCCAAAACCCTAATAGCCGCCCAAGCCCACAGTGCAATTTTGCCCCTTTCAAGATTTTCCTTCTTGCCGCAGTAAAAGGAAGCGAGCTTGCCGTTATAGTTTTCGTCGTCAGAGGTTATATCCTTATAACAAAATGAATGTACGGCAAAGCCCAAATCGCAAAGCTCCTCACTCGGAAGATATCTGTCGGGAACATCGTCATGAAAATTAATCAATATAAATGACGGCTGTTTTTCATCTTTAACGGGGATAACGGACTTTACGGGAAAAGAAAATTCTCCTCCCTCTTTAAGATTGCAGATTAGAATGGTTTCAACAAGATTTGCCTTTCCCGCACAAAAGCTTTCCTCGCTTTTTTGCAGGAAATTGACAGAAACAGGTGCGGGCGGCAGGTCTCCGTATTCCTGAGAGAGCAGACGAATTATTTCTTCTCGTCTCTTGTCCCAATTTTCTCTTGTAACCTTTTCTCCGTCAATAAAGCGAAGTAAATCAGGCAAGTGTCTTTGTCTTAAAAGCTCATCAATCATCGTTAATACCGTCCCTTAATGTTAAATATGCGTTTTGAGAATTTTCATTCTTTGTTAGCTCCGCAATAAACTCATGTGCCCAAAGATTTCTTCTCCTGCCTGATTTTTTTGCATAAGAATAATAGACCTTTCCGTTAATCATAAGCTTTGCACAAGCCCAATACGCATTAAAAACCTTTGATTGCTCCTGATTTACTGTAAATATATATTCGGAACGCGAATCAGGTTTGAGATTAACCTTATGTGAAAACGGTTCAATACTGCACAGAGCATCGCTTCTTTTATCCGATAAGCCCCAGCACTCTGTCGGCGAGGCGAGGGCTAGCTCACCAAACAGCGCACAGTTTGTGTCATTTCTTACCGTTACAACTATATTGTCGCCGTCTATGCTCATCGATATTGACGGGTTGAAAGAGCCTACCTCAAGCGCATCGAAAAACTCGTTATTACCGTCATTGAAATATAAAAGGATAACGCCCTTCCTGTCCGCTTTGTCTTTTGTTATCGTTATGGGAATAATGCTGTGACAGCCGCTATTTAAGGAGTAATTAAAATTTGTTTTTTCAGTTTTAAAGCCCGGGGGCAAAACGAGCTCAAGCTTCCCGCCGATATCTTCATCCGGGCGATTATTCACTATCGAAATGCTGGTCTTAAAGCTTTTTTCATCAAGATACTCAAGCTTTCTGTCGATTACCGCTACCGTACGAAGATATGAAAAAGGCATTGTGCCACGTGAATGCTCCCAGCTTCTGATATATGTAGGCTTTATTATTTCGCTATCAGCTCCCAAAGCTGCATTTGCGGCAGGTGTTGAGGCGTTTGCGGATTTTATCGTGACTGTTTCAATCGAGTGCGCGCCGACTTCTTTACGGATAGCAGCTTTTGTAAAATTAAGGCTGATGAGATTTTCTTCCGTCAGGTTACACGAATGAGCGGCTGAAATATCAAATCCGAATTTAACGGCAATTCGTGCCATAACGCCGTTTTGCTCAAAGCCTCTCACAGCAAAACCACGCTGTGAAATGTTGGGAATTTTACCCTTGAGAGAGGCTAAGGGATAGCCTCCCGCCTTAAATGAGGTAAGGACGAAATTCTCACTGCAGGAAACGAAGCTCTTTTCTTCGGGCAGGAAATTCTTTGAACTCCTCGTTGCCTTTCTGCCCAAAAGAGGATCATTATATTCGAGTGCTTTTATGTACTCTCCGCCTTCTCGGTAGCTTCCGGTATGGGGAAAGAGCGCAAATTCAAACACATGTGTTTTTCTTTCAGGCACAAGCTCGGCTCCTCCCGTAACCTTGCCGCTGTTACCGTAAAACAAAGCAGTGTGAAACAGCATTAGGTTGAGTGAATTGTCAGCTTCAACGCTTGAAGCCAAATTTCCCCGGTTGAGTATTGATACCGTATAGTGGTCGGGTGTTTCCGCTTGTGTAGAGAGGATACAGTCCTTAAGGTTCAATGAGGCTGAGCATGCCAAATCAGAAGAAATAGTATCGATAAGCTTTGAAAGATAATTCTCATCCCTTGCTTTAATCAGTATAACATCAATGGGTTTTTCCCAAAGATTATCGTCGTCGCGTGTATAAAGTACGGCAACGCCGTCCTTCCTTAAGGCGTTTTCAAAGCGTTTTCTCTCTTTCGTATTCGCTAAGAGCTTCTCCTCATATTCATTATTTATCCCCGAAATACTAAGGACAAAGCGTGTATCCGTAAAATGCAAATCATCGTTGAAATGCGGCAGAAGAGTGGCGCGAACTTTTCTTCTGCGGTCGGGGTACAAGGTCACCGGTATTGCTTTTTTGGTTAGAATTTCAGCAAGCTTGCCCACGGCATTCTTCAGTCTTTTTTCGTCGGGAGAAATCAGTGCCGCAGGTCCTATATTAAAGGCGCCTCCCTCACCGAAGCTAACGATCACCGTAGGTCCGAGAGCGAACCATTGGTTTGCGGCAAAAACCGAGCAATGCGATGCCATGGCATATTGGTGAGTCTTAAAATCAAGTACGTTTCTGCTCTTCGGGCGTACGGCAGGAGCAAAGCGGTCATCAAATACCGCCTTACCGCCTTTAATATTTACCGGGAGGTTATAAGTGAAAAGATGGTCGTCGCCCGTATAGTTTTCAATCGTCAGTTTTATATCTATTCTTTTAACGCCCTTGGTCAGTGTTATTTCTTGCTTCAAGACGCAGAGAATTCCCATATTTGATTTTATTATAAGTTTGTCTTCCCTCTTGTCCCTCTTGCGTTTTACTCTTGCCGTGCTTTCTGCCGAGGATAGCTTTTCGCCCGTAGTGTAAAATTCATGCTGGGTTTCCATTCGGTTTCGAAGCTCCTTAAGAGCATAGACCGCACCGATTGCTCCGTTGCCGCTGTCAATTATTTCCCTTTTGACCTTCTTATCATAAACGGAAACGATGCCGCCTCCCTTGTTTTTATCAACCGTTACACGATAAAACTCGTTTTCTATTGAGGTTTCTTCGCTTTCGCTGACGGTGTTTTTTAGCTTTGAGTGTTGAAGACAATAGACCTTGTACCCGAGAGCGGGAGCATCCGGCGTGAATGTGATTTTCGTTTTGCCGGATATAGCGGGACTCTCTGAAACAGAAACAGGATATTGCCTTCCTTTAAGATCGGTCATAACATATGACCTTTCGGGTTCTATGGGGAGAGTGATTTCGCATATATCGCATCTTTTATATGCATGGGGATTAAACACAACAATCGGATAGCTTCCGAAAACGGATATACACGATAATATAAACTCAAGAGAATTATCAATGATATCCGAAGCGATACAAGCAGCCTCCCGGTATTGTATCATGAGGTCAACAAAACTGATTTCATTATTTGTTCCCGTAATAGAGTCGTGATGCTGACCGCACAGAACCTGTCTCCAAGCTTTATCAAGTGCTTCCTCGGGATAAATCGCACCGAAATAAGCTGCTATAGCGGAGAATTTTTCAGCCGTTATCAGGAGGTTTTCATCTATTCTGTTTGCTCTTTTTAAATCCTGCCTGGATAAGGCTACGCCCGCATGGTAAAGAGAAATATCACGCGACGTTGTCTCTAAGGGGGAGTCTCCCGTTTCCTCTTTTTGTTTTATAACGTCCTCATTAACGCCGCCTAAAAAGTCTGACATCACAGAGAATTGAGCCTTGCTTATTGTGTTTTTCATCCAGCTTGTGTCTCTCTCACGCGGGTATGCGGTAAAATACGAAGCCCTTGAAGAGTCGTTTGCGTGGTTTATGCCCAACTGCAGGGCGTTTTCTTTTGATGTTCCTGCGCGAGCGTGAACTAAGCAGGTGCCATCGGGCGACATATGGCTGAAAAGACAATCGAGTCCGAAAATATGCTTTCCCCAATAAATGCCCTCGCAGCCTCCCTTTTTGCATATTTGAGAAAGCTGATTAGGATGCCCGAAAACATCTCCGGGACCGTATACATAAGCTTTCCTGCCCAGTACGTCCCGATGATAGAGTTGACCGTATACAAGATTTCTGACAAGACCCTCCGGCGATGAGGTCATTTCATTGGGTTGGTTGTAAAAACAGTCCGCTTCGGCTCTGCCGCTCAAAAATGCGTCTTTTAGAGTCTTTCTGTCCTTCGGATAAATCGAGTAATATGGATGCAGATAATCAACCTCCGAAAGAATAGCCTTAAAATCCACGCTGCTCCTGAGCTTTACAATCATTTTCGATAGGATATCAATAGCTCCCAAAGCATAGGTGCGCTGCTCCTGATGGTATGTAGTATCAAAATGAAAGTCCGAATAAATATGTTCGGTACCGCAAAAGCCGTCAAATTCATCTACATCAATTTTCCCCTCAAAGACTGCTTCGGGTGAATTGCCGTCCTTGACACAAAGGGAAAATTCACGGGGACCTCCTTTTATTGCGGGGAGAGACGGTCTTATAACTGAAACGGTTCCCGTTCCCTCCCGGGGAGCTTCTATTTTAATGCTTTCGGAATAGTCGCCGCTTTTAATTGATATATAACCTTTGGTTTTACCCGATGTGCATATAAAGGTCGGCAGGATTTGCCTTGCTTCGTTTTTATTTCCGAAATAGGAACTTATTTTTGTGGGAGGGCACACACCTAACTTACCTGATTGCGCCACAATGGGGAAAATGGTAAAACTCGATATCGAAATATCGATAGTATCGCATATATAACCTGTGCGCACCTTTAACAACAGTAGATTCCTTCCCTTATGGAAACGGACATTAACCATGTTTGCAAAGCCCCAAAGTCCCTTAACCCTCCCGTATGGCTTTTTGTCAATCAGCTCGCCGTTAAGATATAGAAGAGAGCCCGAGGTCTCATAACATAAAACAGCCTGTGAATTCTTCTTGCAATCGACGTAAACGGCGGCATAATAAGCACAATTTCTCTGCTCGGTAAGAAAGAGGGCATCATTGCAGGCATCATAATCCTCCTTGTCAAACCGAAGTGTACCCCATTTTTGCCTACCCTGAGTCCAAGGCAGTATTTTGTCACCAAGATAGTTGTTTTTGTGAGAAAGACCTATATATGGAATAAGGGCGTGTTCTCCGCCCTCCTGTTTAAGATAATCCTCATCAAGCACCTTATGCCTTTCATAGAGGTATTCCGTTTCAAGCGTACCATCTGTTTTTAAGACATAAGGACCGTTTACCATAAATCCAAGCACCTTAAAATCGGGGTAGGGATTTTCTTTTGAAGGAATGAGTGAATCAAAATTAACCACCGAAACTTCACCCTTAATACCCTCGGTATAATAGCTGCTGTCAAACATGTTTTTCTCCTTTGTATCCTTGAAAGGAAATATTTGTTTAGCGTGAGCATAATTTATTGTATAATATCATGTATTGTCTTGCTTTTCAATTATACAGTTGATATAATTTTTTAAAACGGAGGCGATAAAATGAGCGATTTTTTTGATTTGGTAAAAAAGCGCCAAAGCTGTCGGGATTATGACGAACAAAGAGCCGTAGAAAGGGAAAAGCTTGAAAAAATTATAAACGCCGCTCTTTTGTCCCCGTCTGCTTGCAATTCACAGCCGTGGCATTTTACTGTTGTAAACAGCAAGGAAAAATCCCCGCTTATAGCAGCTGCGGTGCAAAAGCTCGGTTTGAATAAATTTTCGTCCTCTTGCCCTGCATTTATCGTTATCAGTGAAGAATCGGCAAACATAACTTCAATTGCGGGCGGGAAGATACGCGACCAGAAATTTGCGGCGAATGATATAGGAATAGCTACCGCGCATATTGTTCTCGGGGCGTGTGAATTGGGACTTTCAACTTGCATAATGGGGATGTTCCATGAGGAAAAGGTAAAAGAAATATGTGCTATACCGAAGAAAAAAAGGGTAAGGCTTATCATTGCGGTAGGATATGCGAAATCCGATCAATTAAGGGAAAAGAAGCGCAAGAGCGCTGACCAAACGGTTACTTATTTAGTTTAACGGGGTGTGATTATGGAAAGTGTAAACTACAAGTGTCCCGCATGCGCAGCACCGCTTAGGTTTAATGACAAAGGTCAGAATTGGAGGTGCGCCTCATGCGCAAACGAGTTCACTCTTGAAAACCTTAAGACTTTTTACGACGATGAAATTCTCGGTGATAAGGAGGATAAACCTCTTGATTGGGAAACATATGATTTCAATTCGGGAAGCGGCGACTGGTCACAGCAGGAGAAGGAAGAGCTTTCCGAAAGCAGATGTGAATCCTGTGGCGCCGAAATTATTATGGATAAGAACACTGCTGCAACGAAGTGCGTTTATTGTGGCAACACCGTAATTATTCCTCAGCAGGTTGGGGGAGTTTTTCGCCCTGACTATGTAATTCCCTTTAAGCTTGACAAGAACGCGGCAATGGAGAAATACAAAAGCTTTTGCAAGGGAAAAAGACTTCTGCCGAAGCTCTTTTTAAGGCAGAATCATATCGAGGAGATAACGGGAATTTACGTTCCGTTTTGGATTTATGACTGTGATGTTCACGCAGAAGTAACTTTTAACGCAAAAAGAGTTATTTCTCATAACAGCGGTAAATACATAATCACGCATACGGATCATTTCAGACTTAAAAGAGCCGGACTTATGTCCTTTTCTCATATCCCCGTTGACGGCTCAAAAAAGCTTGCCGACGAATATATGGAAGCGATTGAACCGTTTGATTATTCCGGTCTACTTGAGTTTACACCCGCGTATCTTTCGGGATATCTTGCCGATAAGTATGATGTGAACGCCAAAGAAGGTCAGTCAAGAGTTGACTTGAGAGTTAAAGCCACGGTTAATGATATGCTGATGAGTACGGCAAGCGGATATAATTCGGTTTCTGTTTCGGGCGTATCTTACAACACGGATAAAACAGACATTAAATACGCTCTTTTTCCTGTCTGGCTCTTAAACACAAAATATAATGATAATTCATACACCTTTGCGATGAATGGTCAAACCGGCAAGCTTGTGGGGAAGCTCCCCATAGACAAAGGGCTTTATTGGAAGTATTTACTCACAATGAGTGCCGGCTTTTCCGCTGCGGCTTATGCTTTAGTAGTCATACTAAGGCTTTTGAGGGTGCTGTAATGAAAAGAGTAATATCCTTGTTTTTCACCGCAGTTTTAATGCTTTGCCTTATGGCGGATGCTTTTGCCCAAGATGGGACGCTGTATTCCCGCCAAAGCGGATACAGCTACGACGAAGCTATTTCCCGTGTAATAGATGAAGCAAGTATCCTTACGGATAATGAAGAATCACAGCTTCAGGAAAAAATCGAATTTATTTTATCGGAATATTCCTTCGATGTCGTAATACTTACGGTTAACACAATCGGGAGCAAAACAGCAGAGGCGTTTGCGGACGATTATTACGATTACAACAATTACGGTTATGGCGAAAATGCCGACGGCTTGCTGTTTATGCTCAATATGGGGGAGAGAGATTATTACACATCCACCTGCGGAAAGGGGATAGAGATTTTTACCGATTACGGAATTGAGTATATAAGTAACAGGGTTGTAGAAAAGCTTACAATCGGTGACTACTTCGAGGCTTTTTCAGAATACCTTGAACTTGTTGAAAGATTCTTAAGGGATGAGAAAAGCGGAAAGCCCGTTTATGATGTCTACAGTCAGTTTAGGGAAAATGTCTTTGATATAGGGGCTAAAGGGTTCGTTGCATGTCTGCTTATCGGTTTTTTTGTTTCATTAATAATCGTTAAAGCAATGAAAAGTAAAATGAATACCGCAAAGGTCAACGAAAGCGCGCGTGCTTACATTGAGCCAAACTCTTTTAAGCTTACGAAAAGTGAGGACACATTTTTATTCAGAACAACTATGCGTGTAAAAGTTCAGAATACCCAAGGCAGCGGCGGCAGCAGAACCCATACAGGCAGCAGCGGAAGAAGTCACGGCGGTGGCGGTGGGAAATTCTAATTTATGGGGGGATTATTTAATGGATAAAACAAGATTTGCGATATTCGGAGCAGCAAGAGGAACGGCCTTTGCAAGGGTTCTGTCCCTGTTTGATAACGCACAGGTGGTCGCTGTATGTGACGGCATTAATGAGCGATTGGAAAAAATCAGGGAGATTTGCCCCGATGCTCGTTACTACGCAGATTATGACCAAATGCTCGAAGATGGCGGTATTGATGCGGTTATTCTTTGCAATTATTTTAATGAGCACGCGCCCGCCGCTATTAAGGCTCTCGAAAAGGGTATTGCCGTTCTTTCGGAAACAATTCCGGCAGTAACCTTGAAGGAGTGCGTTGAGCTTTGCAGGACTGTTGAAAAAACCGGTTCTTTGTATATGCTTGCGGAAAATTATCCTTTCATGAAGGGACCTATGGAGATGAAATCGGTATATGAGAAGGGTACGCTCGGCGATGTTATTTATGCGGACGGCGAATACATACATCCGATGTCTGCTAAAACATACAGGAATTATACGCCTAATACCGAGCATTGGCGCGCAGTAATGCCGTCCACGTATTATCTGACTCATTCACTTGCTCCGCTTATGCATATGACGGGCGCGATGCCCGCTGCCGTAAACGCTAAATGCGTTTATTCGAAAAACAATGAATGGGAATATAAGGACGAGGTTAAAAAGGATGTCGGTGCGGCAATCTTTTGCGAGATGGATAACAACGCCGTATTTCATATTACCGGTTGGGCAAAATACGCCCCTCATGGCACGTGGTACCGTCTTTGCTGTAAAAACGGAGGGGTTGAGACGCTAAGAGACGATATTAACAAGGTTCGTATATCGTATAATGAATGGAGCGTACCAAGCCGCTGCAGTAAAGAAACCGTTGTTCTCTCCTCTTTCGGTGACGATTCAAAGGCGGGGAATACGGGTCACGGCGGCGGTGATTATTGGATTATGAACGAGTTTATTAAGGCATATGAAACAAAGTGCGAGCCGTTTTTCAATGTGTATACGGCGGCTGCTTTGTCGGCTGTAGGTATTTTAGCTTGGAGAAGCTGTTTGAATTCCGGCTGTGAATATAAAATCCCCGATTTCAGACTCGAGGGGGATAGGAGGAAATTTGAAAACGATGACCTTTCTCCTTTCAGGAACGCTTTTGGGAAAATAACTTATCCTCGCTCAAAATTTGAAAAGATTTAAGTATTTTAGTATAAGGAGTACATTATGGCAAGTGAATTTGAAGTTAAAAAGCAAATATGTGAAATCGGAAGACGCATTTACGACAGGGGCATGGTAGCTTCCAATGACGGAAACATTTCCGTCAGAATAAGCGATAACGAGTATCTTTGCACACCAACAGGAGTCAGCAAAGGCTTTATGACTCCCGAATATATCTGTAAGGTCGATTCTCACGGCAATGTTATTCAGGCAGATAACGGCTACAAGCCGTCAAGCGAAATAAAGATGCATATGAAAGTATATAGGGACAGACCCGACGTAAACGCGGTTGTCCACGCGCATCCTCTCTATGCGACAGGCTTCGCCATAGCAGGTATAGAGCTTACCGCACCCATTATGCCGGAGGCCGTAATTACCTTGGGCAGTGTTCCCATAGCAGAATACGGAACACCGTCAACAGAGGAAATTCCAAACGCAATTTCAGATTACCTGCAGCATTATGACGCTGTTTTGCTGGCAAATCACGGTGCGCTTTCCTATGCCAATACGCTTTTAGGCGCTTATCACAAGATGGAATCACTTGAATTTTATGCTCAGCTTCTCTATATTTCAAAGCAGTTGGGCGGACCAAAGGAGCTTACACAAGAACAAGTAAAAAGGCTGTATGAAATACGCAGACAGTTCGGCATGACCGGTAGGCACCCTGCCGACCTTTGAGAGGAATATCGACTTATTTGTTTAATTCAGCCTTTCCCGTATAACCGAAAACTGTTCGGTTGGCTTTGAACAAGCTCCGTTTTGACATAAGTAGTAAACGGTACCAGCCGCGGGAACGGTATAGCTCTTAACAGACGGCACAATGTCGGAGAGTAAGCCGTGGTTTTCGGGCGATAAAAATAATACATGAAGATTTAGCTGTTCTACCCCCCGAAGGAATGCGATAAGTTCCTCGGGGGCGTTTATTTCGGACGAGGCGCAAATCAGCAAGGCAGGCTCTCTCAAAGCACGCATCATGGCACTCAAAGCAAAGCACCGCGACATAGGTTGAAGAGAAGCTTGGGAAGAGAGAAATTCAAGCTGCAAGTCTCTGAGCTTTATCCATTCGATTTCACCCGTCAGGGCGGCAAGAGATATAAGCACCATAGAAGCTACCGAATTTCCTGAAGGAATTGCTCCGTCATACGTTTCCTTCGGTCTGCTGATAAGACTTTCGGAGTCTTTGGAATAAAGGTAAAAACCGCCGTCTTTTTCGTCAAAGAATAAACTAATCATCTGACGTGCCGTGCGTGTTGCTTTTACAAGGTACTCTGCCTCAAAAGAGCTTTTGTACAGCTCTAAAAGCGCAAGGGCTATAAAGGCGTAGTCGTCAGCTAAGCCCAAAAAAGCAGATTCGCCATCACGATAACGTACAAACAGCTTGCCGTCGCTGTCGGTTAATCTCTTTTCAATAAACCTCATTGCGGCAAGGGCGGGGGATAAATATCCGGGCTCTTTAAGAACGAAGGAGGCTTTTGCGAAAGCGGTTATAGCCATCGCATTCCAGCTTGTCAAGATTTTATCATCCTTTTTCAAAAGGACTCTCTCTTTCCTGAAGCGTTTGAGTTTTTCGCACATAGCTTCGATTGAGGAATTTTCTTCTCTGTATTTTGGGTTATACAGCAAATTCGGTATGCTCTTTCCCGCAAAATTACCATTATCGGTTATAGCGAACCATTTGCAAAAATTCTCTGAATTTTCCTTTCCCGGCATAGGGCATATTTCTTCGGGGGTGAGCAGATAATATTTACCCTCTATGCCATCGCTGTCGGCATCCTGACCGCAGTAAAAACCGCCCTCTTCCTGTGTGAGCTCTTCCAA
>MWBL01000035.1 GCA_002069015.1 Firmicutes bacterium ADurb.Bin300
TTGAGTAATCAAAGTGACAGCGCCATTTTGATCATTAAGGATCCTCGGTCGATGATTCCATGTCAAATGATTTTCCCGCCATGTCGCACATCCTTAAGCTTTGATAATTATTCCCCGACCATAACATAAAGTGAGGCGACAACACCCGGGTGCATTTTTATCCCAATGCTGTATGTACCGAACGCCTTAATATCCTCAAGAACGATTTTTCTTTTATCAATATCTATTCCGAACTGATTTTTAATCTCGGCAGCTATTTCTTTTGAGGTAACCGAACCGAAAAGCTTGCCGCCTTGCCCTGCTTTTGCACAAATCTTTACCGTCTTTTCGTTTAATTGCCGTGCGCTCTCCTGTGCATCCTCAAGCTCCTTTTTAGCCCTGTTAACCTCAGCGGCTTCTTTGTTTTTAAGCTCCGTCAAAAGCTGAGCGTTAACTTGTGTCGCAAGTGCTCTGGGGATTAAGTAATTTCTTGCGTATCCGTCTGATACATTAACCTTTTCTCCCTTTTTACCAAGCCCCTTAACGTCCGCGTTTAAGATTATTTGCATAATTACCCTCCTTACCTAAAGCTTTCCGTTTTGTCTTATACCTCTAAAACTATCGCAAGCACCATGGGGGACCTTTTTGTTTTCTCGTACATCAGCTTGGAAACCTCGTCTTTTATCTTGCTTTTCATTGCCATCCCGTCAAAGCTGTACGGCGGAAAGCTTTCAATTATTGAGGCCGCTCTTCGTGTAGCTTCGCCGATAAGCTCCTCCGACTCACGCACATAAATGAATCCCCTTGAAAAAACCTCCGGTCCGCTTAAAAGCTCTCCGGATGACGCGTCTACCGCGGCGCTCACTATTATTATGCCGTCCATCCCCAAATGTCGCCTGTCACGCATAACAACATTCCCGACATCTCCCACACCATAGCCATCGACAAATACGCCGCCTGCGGGAACAGAGCCCGTTATAAAAATACCTTCACTCGAAATGGAAACTTCTCTGCCATTGTCGGTAATTAAGATGTTTTCCTTCGGAATCCCGACGCTTTCGGCAAGTGCCGCATGTTTTCGCAGATGCTTCTGTTCACCGTGAACGGGAATGAAATATTCGGGCTTGACAAGGGATATGAGAAGCTTTAATTCCTCCTGACATGCGTGCCCCGAAACGTGAACATCGTACATTTTTTCGTATATTACCTCAGCGCCAAGACGCATAAGGTCATTTATAACCTTGTAAACAGTTTTTTCATTGCCGGGAATCGGCTTAGCGGATATAATAATATAGTCCTCCTCACCTATCTCGACACGTCTGTGCTCGCCCATTGACATTCTCGAAAGAGCTGACATCGTTTCACCCTGACTGCCCGTAGTGATTATCACAAGCTCCTCGTCGGAATATTGTTTTATCATATCAATACCTATAAGAACTCCCTCGGGTATTTCAAGGTATCCGAGCTGGGCAGCTATTCCCACAACATTCTCAATACTTCTGCCTGAAAGAGCAACCTTTCTGCCCGTTATATGCGCTATGTTGATTATTTGCTGAATTCTGTGTATGTTGGAAGCGAAGGTAGCGATAATAATGCGCCTGCTCCCCGCTCTTGTAAACAGATTGGCGAAGGAGTCTCCTACTTTGCTTTCACTCTGGGAATAACCCGGATTTTCGGCATTGGTTGAGTCTGAAAGCATACAAAGCACGCCCTCCTCACCCAACGTCGCAAACCTCGAAAGGTTAATCATTTCTCCGTCAATCGGATTTGTGTCAATCTTAAAATCGCCTGTTTGAATAATTAATCCCGCTTTGCACCTTATTGCAAGAGCAACGGAATCGGGGATGGAGTGATTTACCTTAATAAGCTCTACCTTAAATTCTCCAAGGTCTAAGACATCACCCGGAGAAACTACATTGACGGTTACAGAATTTGTTCTGTTTTCCGCAAGCTTTCCGTTAATCAAACCCGCCGTCAGCTTCGTTGCATAAACGGGGACATTAATCACGTTAAGTAAATATATCAGTCCCCCGATATGGTCCTCGTGCCCGTGTGTTATCACAATTCCTTTAATTTTATCCGCATTTCTCTCAACAAACGTAAAGTCGGGTATGACAAAATCAACTCCGAACATTTCGGTATCCGGAAAAGCGAGACCACAGTCAACAAGAAACATATCGTCGCCGTATGCATACAGCGTCATATTCTTGCCGACCTCATTAAGTCCACCTAAAAATGAGATTTTCACAGGCATATCAATGTTTATCATACTATTAACCTTACCGTATGTGAAGGTCCTACTCTCTTCCTTTTCCTTAATAACCTCTTTTGACCGGGCAGAATTACCCTTACGGCGCACAGATGCTCCTTGCGCCTTGACATTGCTTTTTTGCATATTATCTCCAATTCTTTTATATCACAAGGAAGGCATGGTAAAATAATGTCGTTTATTGACATCTAACCTACCGCCTTGTTTTGTATATTACAGAATAAAAATATTTATTCATAATTACATCTTCAGAAGAACATTTTACTCTTTATTATCCTTTATGTCAATAGAAATGCGCTTAATTATTGTCTCAATATCTGCACACAACTCCCGGGCAGCTTCCAAAGTGACGGCTTCCGTAATTATTCTCAGAGTGTTTCCGGCGCCCTTTGCCTTGACCCTCGCAAGACCCTTATCATTCGAATAAGTGACTCCCTCGTTTTCCGCGCTTGTGAAGCTTTCGTCAAGAAGTCTTTTTGATATTTTCGCGGGCGAAACATCAATATCTATTTTCTTTTGTGCTACATAGAATTCAGGTAACTCTTTTGCTAACTCCCGAAGCGTCTTGTTCCCTTCGCGCATAATCGAAAGTATGCGTATACTAAGGAAAAGTGCGTCCCTTGCCCATAATTGTCTTACTCCTAAATCTCTTGCCTTTGTATCAGTACCGGATGCCGAATTATCGGCGTACCTGAGCACCTGTCTTCCCAATGTGCTTGCCAAATGCGTAATAATATGCGGTGCGTCCCACGGAAGAGCAACGTCACTTCCCGATTTAAGCTCATTGTGCGCTACTATGGCTAAAAGCTTGTCGAACGTATAGCCGACGCCACTTTCCATAAATGAGGCTCTGGTTCCGTTATCATTAATTTTAATTATCAAATCGTCGCCGACGCTCAGGCACCCGAGTCTTTCAAAAGCATTTAACATAATGTCGCTTATTCTCTCATTGGAGCACACTACGGTTACATCCATATCACGAATTTCAGTCCTTGCTTGTGCGCAAAGCTCTCGTATATACATCATATTTACGCTTTGCATATCCGTAACTCTTTTACACTGCTCAAAGCCGCAGCGCTTAAACTCCGCCTTTGACAGCTTTGCGCATATACCTCTTTCGGCGTTTCTGGTGAGGGACAAACCTCCTTTTTCACAAATTTTTATTGCTGTACCGCCCTTACCCCCGGATATGAAAATGCCGAAACTCAAACCGCAAAATGCCGTAAAGAAATACATCTGAGCTTCAAAGCAGGATGAAAAATCCCAAACTCTTGCTCCGCAGGAAATCAATCCGCCCAAAAGCCCGTGCTTAAGTGCCTCGGAATTAACGCAGCCGTCTGTACCTATCCCGACACGAACGCTTTCCTCAAAGCTTCCGACAGCGCTTCCGAGCAGTGCCGCGCGCTCGGGAGTCATCTCCACACCGAAGTCGCCTTCAAGTCCGTCGTCTACCAGCATTATCTTTGAGCAAGTGCCGTACTTTAAGTTTTCCTTGGCAACAACTCCCGAAGAAACCTCTTTGTTAGGCCAAACAAGGACATTTGCGCCTATGGTGGCGTATTCGCCTATTATAGCTTCCGAGCCCACCGCGCTTCCCTCAAACAGCGAAGCGCCTTTCTTAACAGAAGCGCCTGATGATACTATCGCGCCGTTTATGCTGCAAAGCGATGAGATATACGTGTTTTCGAGAATAACGGACTCCCTGATTTTTGCACCGGCTCCTATAAGGCAGTTATCATCAATAATTGTTTTCGGTCCTATAACGGCTCCGTTTTCTATCTGAACGGAATTGCCGATATAAGAGGGAGGAATAACTACAAAATCACCCTTGGGAAGTGTGCTTTTCGCATATACGCCTTGGGCTATGGATTTGAATCCGCAGCTAACCTTATCGGAAAGCATATCTATCTGGCACTTTCTGTATGACTCTAAATCTCCGATATCGCACCAATAGCCGTCCGCCTTGTACGCCAAAAGCTTTTTATTTTTCTCGAGCAGCTTCGGAAAAAGCTCTTTTGCAAAATCGTAAGCTACAGCGGCGGGTATTTCATTAATGCATGAGGGCTCCAATATATAAATTCCCGTATTTGCAAGGTCACTGCTCGCCTGGCTCCAACCCGGTTTTTCAAGAAACCCGGTTATAAATGAGTTTTCATCAATCTGTACAAGTCCGTATTCACGAGGATCCTCAACCTGTGTGCAGACAACAGTTACATCCGCTTTGTTCTTTTCATGTGTCCTGATTATTTCTCCTAAAGAATAATCGCACATAGCGTCGCCGCTTATGACAAGCACGCTCTCGGATGTTTCGGCAAGAGCGTTCTTTACACTGCCCGCTGTGCCGAGATATTCATCCTCAATCACGAATTCAAGCTTTATTCCCTTGTATTCATCGTCATTAAAATACTGAATTATGGAATTGGGCATATACTTGAGAGTCAAAATCGCCTCCTTGAAGCCTGCCGCCACAAGCAAATCAAGAATGTAAAGAAGAACAGGTGTTCCGCACATTCTTGCCATTGGTTTAGGAAGCGTACACGTCAGCGGTCTAAGTCTTGTTCCCTCTCCGCCCGCCATTATAACAGCCTTCAAGCAAATACCTCCAAAATTAAAATATACTCTTTTGAAGTATTGCCACAAAAACATAAGATAATCATTGCTTGCTATTTTATTACAATATTGATACAATAAATTAGTATCAAAGGGAGTGTGAATATGAATCCGAAAAAAGTCGAGCTTTTTACAGACGGAGCTTGTAAAAACAATCCCGGCGCAGGTGGTTGGGCATCTATATTAAGATACAAAGGCAGGGAAAAGGAGCTTTTCGGCGGCGAGAAGGAAACGACGAATAACAGGATGGAACTGACAGCGGTTATCGAGGGATTAAAGGCTCTTAAGGAGCCTTGCAGGGTGGTTCTATACACGGACTCCAAATATGTTGCGGACGGTCTTTCAAAGGGCTGGGCAGCTTCATGGCGTGAAAAAGGCTGGAAAAAACAGGATTCTTCCCCTGCTCTCAATCCAGACCTTTGGGAAAAGCTTCTTAGCCTTACCGAAAAGCACACGCTCGAAATATGTTGGATTAAGGGTCATGCGGGTCATCCCGAAAACGAGAGGTGTGATTCGCTTGCGCGAGAACAAATTAACAAGGTTGAGAATGGAAAATAAAATGAGCGAGAACTACTCCCTGACAAGAGCTTCGGCATATATGTCGTTTTTTAACCAAGCTGCCGTAATTACGCTTATCCCTTTGCTTTTTATCCCAATAAGGGAAGATTTGGGTCTTTCATACTTAAGCCTTGCGACTCTTGTAAGCATTAATTTTATCGTCCAGCTTATAACCGACCTCTCTTTGAGCCGAATTGCCGATAAATACGGATTTAAGCCTTTTTTACTCCTTTCAGAAGCGTTGATTTTTCTCGGCTTTATCCTTTTTTCCCTGTCGCCCGATATTTTCTCTAATCCATATCAAGGCTTTGTAATCGGGACGGTTTTTTTCTCAATCGGAGGGGGTTTAGGGGAGATATTGATAAGCCCCCTAATAAATTCCCTTCCTACAAAATCAAAGAGGGGCAGCATGGCGTTTCTTCACTCCGTTTACGGAATCGGTCAAATGTTCGTTATAATTATTACCTCGTTTTCAATACACCTTGCCGGCTCCCGACATTGGCGAATAATTGTCGCTTGCTGGGCTATCATGCCCCTTATTAATTTTTTCATGTATCTAAAGGCGCGTTTTCCAAAATCAAGCAGGGAGAATATAAAGGCGACAAAAATCGGTCAAGACCTCTTAAAACCTCAGTTTATACTTTGTATGCTCATCATTTTTTTCGGCGCCGGAGTCGAAAACACGATGGTTCAATGGAGTTCGGCTTATATGGAAAAGGCGATGTCGCTTCCAAAGCTTTTCGGAGATTCTTTAGGAATATTCATGTTCGCCTTGATGCTTTCCCTTTGCCGTTTGATGTTTGGAATACGCGGTAATAAAATCAACCTCCCAAGAGCAATGCTTATTTTTTCCGTCTGCTCCGTTTTTTGTTACGCGGCAATAACGCTCACTTCCTTCCCGGCAGTGGCGCTTACGGCTTGTGCTTTTACGGGATTCTTCTCGGCGATGCTGTGGCCGGGCTCTCTGCTTCTTGCAAACGAGTCTCTTCCACATTCGGGTGCATGGCTTTTCGCGTTTTTGGCGTTTAGCGGTGATTGCGGAGCTGCGTTTTGTCCGTGGTTTTCCGGGCTTTTATCCGACAAGGCGGATAAAATACCCGTGCTTGCCCGTATTGCCGAAAGCTCGGGAATAACAAATGAGCAGCTCGGAATGCGTTCGGGTATGGCTCTATCAGTGCTTTACCCGCTCCTAACCGCTCTTTTCATCTATTTATATATTCGATTGGGAAAGAAATCAAAAGAATTGTTCCCCTAACATCAATCCAAGATTTCTTCTATAATAAATCTCGGGCGCTTTTTAGACTCTAAATAGATTTTTCCGATGTATTCCCCTACTATTCCGATTGAAAGTAAGGTTAGTCCCCCTGTTCCCCAAACCGATATCACAATACTCGGCCAGCCCGCTACGGCATTCCCCGAGAAGAAAGAAACTAAAACATAAACGAGCATTGCAATACTTGCTAAAAACACAAGGGTGCCCATTAACGTTATCATCCTAATCGGTCTTATACTGAAGGAGGTTATTCCCTCAAAAGCAAACGCAATCATTTTTTTCAGAGGGTATTTGCTTTCACCTGCAAAGCGCTCCTTGCGCTCATAATAAACGAAGTCGCTCTTAAAGCCTAACATCGGAACTATTCCCCGAAGGAACAGATTAACCTCATCAAATTCAGCTAAAGCCTCTACCGCCCTTTTGCTCATTAAGCGGTAGTCGGCATGGTTAAATATTGTGTTGGCTCCAAGGTGTTTCATCACCTTATAAAAGACCTCTGCGGAAAACCTCTTGAAAAAGGAGTCATTCTTTCTCCCCTTTCGAACGGCATACACTATCTCACAGCCCTCATGATACTTTTCCACCATCGCATCAACCGCATTAATATCATCCTGCAAGTCCGCGTCCATCGAAATAACCATATCCGCCTTATCCTTAACAGCTAAAAGCCCTGCAAGAACGGCATTTTGATGACCGAAGTTTTTACTGAGCTTTATACCGCATAAGTATTTGCTTGCGGTGTGAAGCTTTTTTATTATCTGCCATGTAAGGTCATTTGAGCCGTCGTTAACGAAAACAACGCGGCTTTTTTCAGATATTCTTCCTGCCCAAATGAGCGATTTTATTTTTTCAAGAAGCAATCTCGAGGTCTCGGGAAGCACCTGCTGCTCATTATAACAAGGAACGATTATATAAAGAATATTTTCTCTCAAGACAATCCCTCCTACTTAAATACCTCGAACGTATATCTTATAAGATTTGCTAAATATAACCATCTGTTCGTACCGCCAATGATATAACAAAAATTATAAATTTGTGCAAAACAGACTACTGCCGCAAGTAAAAGCGACACCAACATAAACACCTCGAAATATCTTTTCCCCCGATGACTCTTGTTAGAAAACATAATAAATATAATGCACAATGCTCCCAAAACAAACTGCCAATAAATATCAGCAGCGTACCTTACTGCATAGCCGCTTTCCCAAATCGAGCAGATAACGACAAGCGGCGAGATAACACAAAACAAAATAAGCAGGAGCATGTCACGCCTTCTTGTCTTCTCTGGCATCAACCTGTATGCGCGATTAATTGCAAAATAACTCCAAACGGGAAGAGCCTTGAAAAATATTCCTATTGCCAGCGCGTCAATGTCCATGTTATCAACAAAGAAAAACCCGTTTGTAGAAAGAAGCTGAAACTCCGATGACACATAAGGGAACTTCGGAACAAAATACGGCGCGGCAAAAAGAAATGCAAAAAGAGATATAAAAACAAACTTAGTATGGAATTGTGCGTTAATGAAATCATTAATAGTCAAGGAGTATTGTATCCCAAAATCGAGCGGCGAACCAAACCTGATATAATTGTACCCCATTTGAATTAAGCCGAACACTGCAAACGGAACAAGAGCAAAAAAGAGAAGCTTAAAATGATTTTTTCGTTCTTTTCTCAGCTCAAAAAAACCGAAAGCTATGAAAGCAAGCGCCGCTACGCTGTATACCGCCGTAGTAGGACGTGAGAGTACTCCCAATGAAAAAAACACCGAAGAGAGCATTATTCTTGAACAGGATATTTTGCCGCCGCCTATTATATTTGAAGTAATTAAGAAAAACGCTCCTAAACACACAAACGCAAAGCCCGCGCTGATACTAATTTCATAAAATAAAGGCCGGCTGACGCAGTAAAATATTCCGCTTATGAGCTGAATAATCAAAAGCCCCATAATAGCCATATTGCTTTGCAGCTTAGGAAATCTTCGCTCTGTTAAGGCGACATATGTCTTTGTCAAAAACCAAATTCCGATAAGTGAAAACAGCAATACTGCAATTTCTGTCGGGAAGTAATATCCCGTTAAAAGATTATACGGCAAAAACAAGAGCAAAACAGGCGCAATGCCGTAATATGAATAGTATTTGCCGTTATAAAGAAGATGATCCCATTTGTAATCTATACCGTTCAGATACCTTTGTGAATAATCATACGGATTTTCGAGTTCCAAAAGCTCGTCCGGTACAGCATCGTTAAGAAAAAAATTTCCTTGCTTGAAGGCGTCTACAAGCTCTTTTGTGATTTGATTACCGTCGGCAGATAGAAAAGATTGAAAAGAAACTCCTTGACGCAAAACGATTAGAAAAATTGCAAGCATCATAAATAAAGCGGTTGAAAGATAAATTACACTCTTATACTCCTTGCTTTGTCCGAGCGGTTTTTTCAGTTTGATATTGCTCAAAAAAAGGTAAGCGGATATTGCCGCAAGCAAAAACACAAAGACACGTGCAAAAGAGAATTGAAACGGAATTTTTTCATTTGCCGTAATTCCCTTTAAGATGAAGTATTCCCCGTCATTAATTCGGAATGAAATCTTTAGAGCACCGACGTTTCCCGAAAATTCGCATTGCATATAACCGCTGTTTTCAATTCCCCATAATACACTCACAGCGGCTGTTTTACAACGAATTGCCTTGAAGGTAGAATCGGAAAACCCAACATCGGCCGCTACCAGGCTTGTATTGTTATCCGGTTGAAGGTCAAATCGCAAGGTGTAAACAGGATGATTGATGTCGGTTATTAATACTGTTGAATTGCTGCTTATTGACACATAATTCTCACCGTCAAAAAACATGCCCGTCATATCTGCCGCAGACAAAGGAATTTCACTTGCAGAAGCTTTTTTCCCGAGCAGATGCATGGAAGACAAATTAAATAAAAACACTTCCACTAGTATCGTTACGATAAACGCCTTGATAATGAACAAAGCGGTTTTGTTAAAGCCGCCGCTTCTCTCCTTACCGTATACACGCAAAAGCTTAACAAATGCAATTATTAAGCCCGCACTTAAAGAAAGCGTTACTAAAACGCCCGAAATGTTTTCGACAAAGGATACGCCTGCCGCAGCCAAAACAAAACAAGTAAACAGAACCGAAACAAGGGCATAGTACAAGTAATCAAAAGGTTTTTTCCCGGCAAAGTTGCCGTACAACTCCTTAACCGCCTTAAAAGCAATAAACAAGAATGCTGTTATGGCAAATAATAAGATTACGAATTCCATTTAGCTTTCCTCATATACACTCATAGTACAATCCAATCGTTTGTAAGACTGCTAAGCTTCTGTCTTAAACCTCATCAAACATATCGGGATGCTGCGGCATAATCAGGTCGGTAACAATCGAGAAAATAAACTGCGCATAGGTGCCTTTATTCTCCTGCTTTTTTACTTCGCCGTCGGCTTTGACAAGATAAAGATATTTAAGGGTACGGGGGCTTCTTATATACGCCCCGTCAGTATTCTTTGTGCCGTCGAATTGAAGAACATAGTTGTTGTCCGATTCTTTACCGTCGAAATTCTCGGGATAAACAGCTACGAGCAAGTCGGGATTAACCTTATAATGTGACGCTACGGCTATAATGTATTCATTTTCAGGGTCATCCGTACAAACATTGTTTCCCGTCTTACTACCCAAAGCCGGGGGCGGCGGCAACGCTTTTTTTGACGTACTCTTTGAGGATGCCGTTTTGCCCGGAACAGTCCCTGAAGTATTCTCCTTTTTGTTCCCGTCCCCGGTTTTCCGGACAACAGCGGTCACGGGAACGAATTCTCCGTTCTTATTAGTCTGCGTAACGGTATAGCTTTTACCGTTTTTATCGATAGCCGTAACAATTACTATTTCGGTTAGAGCTTTCTCATCGGGAGAATTTTTTTCGGTATTTGACTTGGTAACAAGCTCCAAACCGTCTTCGTTTATTTCAATAAAAAGCGCCAGGATAAGAGTCACAAGCGCAAGAGTAAAGATCAGTATTGCTACCGTCAAAAATGTTTTTCTTTTTTTATCTAAATTCAGGGCGGTCATAAACTGTCTCCAAGTCGTAAAATTTATTGTTATTGTATCCCGGAAAACGATAATATTGTATCATATACAGCTGTTTATATCAACACTTTTTAACTCTGCCAATCTGTTAAACCAAAACTTTTAAAAATGCACTGCCGCAAATTAAACATTTGCGGCAGCTTGTTTATGTTTCTTTTGATGTAACAATCAATTATACAAATGTTTCAAGTACTTCTGTGACAGTTGTAGTTGTGGTTTCCGACGTGGGGAGAATACTCGAAATTATTGCAATAATAGAATATGCAAAAGACTCTTCGCCGAAGCCGACGAGCTTTTCCAATTGAGCGGCCCACCATGTCGAAATCAATTCCGGCGCAATACTTCCGTAGTTACCTAAAACAACCCATAAACCCTGCATAAATTCTACGATTACTTCCACTTTAGCCAACCTCCTTCTTCTTATGTTATAACATTATCGGGAGCAGCGATCAACCTGCTCCATTGGAGTATAAAAATGCGAAAATCGCATAATTACCAAAATATCGGGAACTTAACTTCCTGTATTATATCATATAAAAGCTAGTTTATTTTTCCAAATCGGAATAATAATATATTTTTTTAATCCAGAGCATCATATGTAATAAAACCGCGTTTTATATCCGTAATTTCTTCGTTTTCAAGAATTCTTCGAGGGTTATGTACAGTCATAATATCAAGCTCTCCGCTCGCAAAATCGATTTGAGAGTCTATTAACATCTCTTTTAAATTTGTTGAACGGCTATGGATCGAATGGGCGTCCGTTGCTATAAAATCACAAAACCCGCATTGCAGCATCGTTATGGCCAGACGCCTTTCTCCCCTTCCGTAAGCGCCGGTGAAGGAGCCTGCGTTTAGCTGATACAACGCACCCCATCTCCTAATATAGTTGAGAGATTCATAATCCTCCAAAAACGCTTTATAACGCTCGGGATGGGCAATAATAGGAACAACTCCGCATTTGACTATATGGTCGATTATTTGCATGAAAACAAGTGCGTCAGGCTCAAAAAAGTCAAATTCACAAAGCATATACCTGCTTTTGTTGATTGTAAAATCGGAAAAATCCGTTACTTGTGCGATTTCTTCCCCGCAATAAACCTCAAACCCCGGGTAAATTGATATCGGGCATTTGTTCGTATCCAAATAAGTCTGAAGCTCTGAGATTCTCTCGTCCCTTAGCTGAGATTTCTTTTTTATTTCTTCATATTTATTAAAATGAGGCGTTGCAACTATCGCTTCTATTGAGTTCTTTAATGCCGTTTCACACAAGCTCAGGGACTCAATAGCGCTTTTCGCTCCGTCGTCCACAAGCGGAAGGATGTGAGCGTGAATGTCAATCAAGCTTTCATCACCTCGCAATTTCATTCATTCGTCGAAAACAGAAATTATGTCTTCTCTTGTGCAAAAACTCCCTCGTCATACATCAGCTTCAAGGTAATTA
This sequence comes from Firmicutes bacterium ADurb.Bin300, assembly GCA_002069015.1. GTDB lineage: Bacteria > Bacillota > Clostridia > Oscillospirales > Acutalibacteraceae > DTU089. The sequence continues at coordinate 12,219 of MWBL01000035.1, forward strand.
CCGAAAGGGGCAGAATGATAATCCCAAACACTCCAAAAAGCTTAGCTCCTACAAACATAGCCATAATCGTAATAATTGCGGGAAGTCCGACTTGCCCCGCAACAAGCTTCGGCTCAATAATTTGACGAAGCACCGAAATTGCCGCATATAAGACTATTAACCCTATTCCCAGCCCGATATTCCCGGTAAAAAAGCTTATGGCGGACCATGTTATAAGCACCGCGCCCGTTCCCAGCACAGGAACAATATCAATAATTGCGGTTACTAATGCGATAACCAGAATATACCCGCCTTTATAAAGTCCTATAAGCTTAAGCAAGTTAAGACCCAATAAAAGCTCAATAAAGGTTATTAACATTATTAAAAGATATGCTCTTGACATTTTCGTCAGCGCGCTGAAAAGAGAGCTTTTAATGTTGAGTATTTTCTTTTGTGTTTCGTAAGAAAACAGAGCGAGAATTGAATCCCTGAGATTTGTGTAGCTGACCGATATAAAGAAGCAGGAAATAATTGTCACTAAAGACGCCAGCAAAATGGACGGGATTCTTTTTGCGGTGCTCCAAGCTCCCTCAAGCGGACCCAAGAAAATTGAAAAATCGAAAGAACCGGAGCTTATTCTGTCAAACGACATATTGTCATTAAAAAAATCCGTAATTGCCTGATATAGCGTAGACCTCATTGACAGCGGGAGATAGTTGACCATTTGAAGCAGCCATGCCTCTATCTGATTAATATAAGTAGGTATACTCGTCAGCTTGCTTGAAAGATATGAAAAGAAGCCTTTCAGCTCACCGAAAATAAGAACAGCGGCAAGCACCAACAGGAAAAGTAAAAACAAGAAAATCAACATCACAAGAATTGCAGCTATAACAGAGCTTTTTTTCACCTTCAGCTTATTGCTTAAAAATCTGATGGGCTTTTGGAGAGCGGCGGAAACCATAGCGGCAAAAATAAACGGAAATACATATCCCAAGGCATGCTTTATGAAATAATAGTAAAGAAGGATAAACAAAGTAAAATAGGCGAAGTTTATCATAAATATTTTTCTATTCTCAATTTTCGTATTCAAAACCGTCCCCCCAGCGCTTTGTTGGACTTATTCTAATATATTTTTCAGAATTTTACAATCAATTAATACGATTTTTATAAAAATGGTCATTATTTTTATATTTTTGTAATTTTTTTAATTTTACTCTTTAATCTGCTATGTTTTTATGCTAATATTTAGTATAATATCCTCCAATTAAGCAAATTGTGTTTTCAGGATGTAAAAAGCTTTGTGCTTTGGTATGATATGAGTAAAGTTTATAATGTCTCGTCGGGAGGAGATTATTAAATGCAAATTGCCGTATTAGGCTACGGGGTCGTAGGCTCGGGAGTCGTAGAGCTTTTTGAAAAGCACAAGCAGGGAATTATATCAAAAAGCACCCAAAACAATCTTGACCTAAAATATATTCTTGAAATCAGAGACTGTACGGACAGCCCTTATTCCCCTCTTTTTACAAAAGACTTCAACGATATTTTGAATGACGACGGGGTAAAAATAGTAGTCGAAACAATGGGCGGTCTGCATCCTGCTTATGATTATGTTAAGGCATCACTTCACGCAGGAAAGCATGTCGTTTCCTCAAACAAGGAGCTTGTCGCAACATTTGGCTATGAGCTTCTGAAGCTTGCCGATAAAAACAATGTCAACTTTCTTTTTGAAGCGAGTGTCGGCGGCGGTATTCCGATTATTCGTCCTATCAGCCAGTGTCTTGCGGCTAATGAAATAAACGAAATCGCCGGAATTCTAAACGGTACAACCAACTTTATCCTTACCAAAATGTTTGGAGAAAGCATGAGTTTTAAAGATGCTCTTTTGCTTGCTCAGGAAAACGGTTATGCCGAAAGGGATCCTTCCGCAGACATTGACGGGATAGATTCCTGCAGAAAAATATGCATTCTCGCCTCTCTTTGTTTTGGGAGTCACGTTTTTCCCAAAGATACCTTTACTGAAGGAATATCTTCAATAAAGTCCGAGGATGTAGAGTACGCTAAGAGTTGGGGCGGCGCCATTAAGCTTATCGCAAAGGCTAAAAAACTTGAAAACGGTAAAATTCATATTCTTGTAAGTCCTGCTCTTGTTCAAAATCACAGTCAGATAGCGCATGTAGATGATGTATTCAACGCAATATTAGTCAGAGGCGACGCTATCGGCGAAGTTGTGTTTTACGGCAGAGGCGCAGGGAAAATGCCCACCGCATCGGCAGTTTTAGCCGATATTATTGACTGTGCAAAGCACGACCTGAGAAAAAAACTCTTTGGTTGGGGGGCGCCGGTTGACGATTACGTTGAGGATTATATGGATATGCCGGTTTCTCTTTATGTCAGGGCACAAATAGGCGATTTTTTAAGTGCCCTCGCCCATGTTGAGGATGTCATTACAGGCGTAACGATACTAAAACGCAAAGATGCGCCCGGCGATGAATTAGCTTTTGTTACACCGCCTGAAAAGGAGGGGTTACTAAGACAAAAGCTTAAAAAGCTCCCGTTAAATCCGCTTTCAATTATCAGGGTTACTGATTACTAATACAGAGGTGAAGAATATTGGCTCTTATTGTTCAGAAATTCGGCGGCAGCTCGGTAAAGGACGCCGAAAGAGTTATGAATGTCGCGAAGATTGTAACCGATACTTATTCTAACGGGAATGACGTTATAGTCGTTGTTTCCGCCCAGGGTGACACCACGGACAACCTTATTTCAAAGGCTATGGAAATTAATCAAAAGCCCTCCACAAGAGAAATGGATATGCTCTTGTCGGCGGGCGAACAAATATCAATTGCCCTGCTTTCCATGGCAATTGAAAAATTAGGTTTTCCCGTCATATCCCTGCTCGGATGGCAGGCGGGTTTCACAACAAACTCTGTTTACTCCGCGGCGAGAATAAAATTTATTAAGCCGGACAGACTCCGTTCTGAAATCGGCAAAAAAAATATAGTCATTGTTGCGGGCTTTCAGGGTGTCAACAAATATGACGATATTACAACCTTGGGCAGAGGCGGCTCCGATACGAGTGCGGTAGCTATAGCGGCGGCACTCAGAGCAGACCGCTGCCAAATATTCACGGATGTAGAGGGTGTATTTACCGCCGACCCGAGAAAAATTCCCGGTGCCCGAAAGCTTCAGGAGATTACATATGATGAAATGCTTGAACTGTCTACGCTCGGGGCACAGGTGCTTAATAACCGCTCCGTCGAAACGGCAAAAAAATACGGTGTTGAAATAGAGGTTCTCTCAAGCTATAACAGAATTCCCGGAACAATTGTCAAGGAGGTTACTTCAATGGAAAAAATGCTCGTAAGAGGCGTAACAAAAGATACTGACGTCGCTCGTATTACTATAATGGATGTCCCCGATGTGCCCGGAATAGCCTTTAAAATCTTTTCCCGCCTTGCAACAAGAAAGATTAATGTAGATATTATTCTTCAGTCTGTAGGACGCGGCGGAAAAAAAGATATTGCCTTCACAATAAATAAATCCGCCAAGAATGCCGCAATGGAAGCTCTCGGTAATTCATTTTCCGAGCTTCAAAACACTAAAATAGAGTGTGATACTAACGTAGCCAAGGTATCCGTCGTGGGCGCGGGAATGGAATCCCATCCGGGTACCGCCTCGAAGATGTTTGAGGCTCTTTACGAAATTGATGTTAATATTCAAATGATTTCGACAAGCGAAATAAAAATTTCGGTTCTTATTGATATAAACGACGCCGACAGAGCAGTCGCTGCTATTCACAGGGCATTCCTTCCCGAAGAATAGGAGAAGAACAGGTGAAAAAAGCATCACTTCTTGTTTGTTCGGATTATAAGATAGGCGAAGTCGACAAGTTCGTCTTTGGTTCATTTATCGAGCATCTTGGAAGGGCTGTTTACGGCGGTATTTATGAGCCCGCTCATAAAAACGGCTTTCGTCGTGATGTTATTGATTTGATTAAGCAAATTGACGTTCCCATTGTGCGTTATCCCGGAGGAAATTTTGTATCGGGTTATAATTGGGAGGACGGGGCAGGTCCCGTCCAAAACAGACCTAAACGCCTTGAGCTTGCTTGGGAGTCAACCGAAACAAACGAGTTCGGGACAAATGAGTTTGTCAAATGGTGCCGTGAAGTCGGCTGTGAGCCTCTTATGGCTGTAAACCTCGGAACGAGAGGTCCGGATGAAGCAAGAAACCTTGTTGAATACTGTAATCATCCCGGCGGCACATATTGGAGTGATTTGAGAATATCCCACGGGTATAAAAATCCGCACGGGATAAAATATTGGTGCTTGGGCAATGAGATGGACGGCGATTGGCAGATGGGGCATAAGACTCCTCTTGAATACGGACGCATCGCTAATGAGACCGCTAAGCTCATGAAAATGACCGATAATTCCATAAAACTCGTGCTTTGCGGCAGCAGCAGCGGCAGAACACGCACCTTCGGCGAATGGGAAACAACCGTCCTTGACCTTGCTTATGATAAGGTTGACTATATTTCTCTTCATCAATATTTCGGCAACAGCGACGGTGATTTGCGAAGCTTCCTTGCAAAGGGAACTGAGCTTGACAGATATATAGAGACTGTTATCGCCTGCTGCGATTTCATGCAGGGTAAAAGGCACAGCAGGCATCATATTGACCTTTCGGTTGACGAGTGGAACGTGTGGTACCATTCGCACGGAGCAAAATTTGAGAAGTGGTCAACGGCTCCCTCAATTTTAGAGGATATCTATAATTTTGCCGATGCTTTAGTTGTCGGGTCCATGCTTCTTTCACTGCTGCGCCACTGTGACAGGGTAAAGATAGCCTGCATGGCTCAGCTCGTAAATGTTATAGCTCCGATTATGACCGAAACGGGAGGCGGGGTCTGGGCGCAAACGATATTTTATCCGTATATGCATGCATCTCGATACGGTAGGGGTTCGGTTCTGCTCCCAAAGGCGGAGTCCTCAACTCACGAAACAAAGGATTTTACTCAAGTACCCGATATTGATTCTTTGGCGGTATGTGACGATGAAAAGGGAGAGCTTACGGTCTTTGCTATAAACCGCGACCTTTCGGACAGCATCCCCTTTACTGTGAAGCTTATAGACTTTCCGGACTATGCTCCCATCGAACACATCGAAATGTCGGGATACGACTTAACCGCCGTCAATACGGCAAACTCCTCCCCCGTCAAGCCAAAAACGCAAAAAGCGCCGGCTGTTGAAAGCAATGTCTTTTCCGTAAAGTTAAATCCCTTGTCGTGGAATGTGTTCCGTTTCAAAAAAGCAACTTGATTATCTATTCGTTTTATAAAAGTGCTGTATCAAAAGACAGCCCCCAAAAACAAAAAAAGATAGAGCCAAGTGCAGAAAAGACTGTACTTAGCTCTATTTTTTTACTTTATTATTTAACTTTGAAAACTCTCAAGTTCTACGGCGACGCGCAGAATTTTACGCGCGTCGGGCACTCTAATTCTGCCGCCCTCTCCGGTGACCTTGGCAGCACGCTCCATCGCTTTATTACCGCCAAAGCTCTCCAGCTCCACGGCAACACGCAACACCTTGCGCGCGTCGGAAACACTCACCTTTCCGTCTCCGTCGACATCGCCTTTAACGACAACAGTAAATTCCGCGAGTACCGTTTCGCCGTCCTCGGCAAAGAGCCGTATTATGCTTCCCGTGCCCACTAAATCGTTTTCTTCAAGTAAAACTCCGTTCATTGAGGTCACCGTTATCAGGTCCGTGTTTCTGATGTTATTCAGGAATTCTTTAAGCGTTGTCTTTGCCGTGACGCCTAACAGCAGACCGTCCTCGTCCGTGCTGTAGACATCGGAGTCGATTTCTACAGAGGGCGGATTTTTTGCGGTTATTTCAATGATCTTCATATTTTCGTCCCAAACGATTTTAACCGTTTTTTCGGTGTCAATATCATATGTGCATATTGAAATCCAGCGTCCGTTGTCATAGGTACATTCAAGAAGCTGATAATCAAAACCGCCAAAAACTAGTAAATAAACCTTAATTTGTTCGGTCTCGGGGTCATACCCCTGTGACGTTGTAAAATCCACGCCGGTTGTGTCAAATAACTTTGAAACGGTTTCCCGAACCGTGTTTACATTGAAAAGACAATAATAATTCCCGTTTTCATCCTCATACTCCTCATCCGCAGACCAAATTTTATTAGTCGCGTGAAAAGCGAGGCAGATAATATCATCAATATTTTCCTGTGTGATATTCCCGTCAAACTCGCTGAAATCACGGTTTAATTCTTCCGCGAACCATTCTGTATACCCCGCATAGAAGTAGCCCGTCTCCCCTGACAGCATATTCACTCTCAGCCATTTGCAGGAGGTCAGCGCGTTGCTTTCAAGCGCGCCGTATTTTAGTGTAATATTTTGATAATCAAAATTATCTTCACTCTCATCAAAGGTGAAAGTAACATGGTTAAATTTACCTTTATCGGTCAGTAATCTGCCTTCTATAGATTCATCGTCGCCTGTATAGGGTTCAAAAGACATGGCTTTATGCTCTATTGTGTCTCCGTTTGCTTTAGTAAGGGTAATGATAAGCTCATTGTCGCCGCTTATAGAAATTTCGCTGTACGGGTTCTCAATGACTTCAACCTCAAATTCCGCCGAAACGCCCATATACCATGCCGTTGCGGTATGTTTCCCGACACCCCATGGGGTTTCATAAGACTGCTCGCTTTCAAAATAGACCCATTCTCCGGTTTCTTCATAAATCTCATTATCAGTACCGGTAATGCTTGTCCCGTCTTTATAGTTCACTGTGATTAAGATATCAAAGAAATCCAGTTCGTAATAAAAATACTCCAAATCATATTCGTCGGTAGCGGGGTTGTAATCACAAGTATAATATCCGTCAATATTTTCAATAAAGGGAACGTTGGCGGCGACCGAAATGCTCTCTACCGGGTTTTCAATGACTTCGACCTCAAATTCCGCCGAAACGCCCATATACCATACCGTTGCGGTATGTTTCCCGAAACCCCATGGGGTTTCATAAGACTGCTCGCTTTCAAAATAGACCCCTTCTCCGGTTTCTTTATAAATCTCATAATCAGTACCGGTAATGCTTGTCCCGTCTTTATAGTTAACCGTGATTAAAATATCAAGATTATCCACATAATAATGGAAATATTCCAGATCCCATTCGTCGGTATCGGGATTGTAGTCGGAAACAATACTCCCGTCCGTGTTTTCAATCAGCGCCCCTGTCGCAACGGCGG
>MWBL01000036.1 GCA_002069015.1 Firmicutes bacterium ADurb.Bin300
ATATCTTAAAGACTTCCTCCAAACTGGCGAAATTATTTTTTGATCAATGTGTAACACATCATTGACAAACCTACAAAAAGTTGTTTTGGAGGATATTCAGCCTTGCATTTAACGGCTTTTTATGATATATTAATTTTAACGCGGGAGTAGTTTAGTGGCAGAACTTCTGCTTCCCAAGCAGACGGTGCGGGTTCGATTCCCGTCTTCCGCTCCAAAAAAAGCGACAAAGTTTGACACGGACGTTGTCGCTCTTTTTACTCTATCCGCGCTTTGCGAGTTCTGTTGGACTACGCCCGGTGATGTTTGCTTCGCAAGAGATATTCGTATTTACCGAGTTTAGGACGCGAATGGAATATCACTTCGGGCGTAAGCTAGAAATATTACTATTGCCCCAAGGCGCGTTGCGGCATTTCACTTGAGAAGTGTTTTCTTTAACATACGAGAGTTCAAAATCCGGTCATTAAAATACCGAAAAATCTTTTTTATACGCGTTAGACTTATATGTTATCGTAGCTGATTCATTTCGGCTATGGTAATATTTTTATTTTCGAAAATTGACTGAAAACGGATTAAAATCGGCAGAAAAAGCGCTCTAAAACATGAGATTCGGAAAAAGCTTCAGGCTGAATATTCTGGAACGAGTCATTCCGGTTTCACAGACCGGCGACGATAAGCCGCTTTACGATGCCGGCTACCGTTACCGGCTTGTCGATTCCGACGGAACGGCGCATTATTATAAAACCACAGCCACGGCGGGCCGCTTTGTGCATGAGTTTAACGACAAAAATGTCCTCACAAAGCCCGCGACCGACAGTAACAATTATTATAAAATCACTTTTGAGGACGGAAGCGGCAAGACTTACGGGTCCGATACCTGCCTTAGGAAGATTACAGATAAAAATGGGGTTTCGCAAACAATAGCATACGCGGGCGGCAGGATCACAGGGGTAACGGACGGCGCGGGAAGAACCGCAACCTTTACACATATAACGCATCAAACTATCTTACCAGTATTACAGACCCTGCCGGCAGAAGCACAAGTTTTACATATACAGACAATTGGCATTTACGGTCGATCGTATATCCGGACGGAAACGCGACAGAGTATACGTATAACGCCAATACCGATATCTGTACGTCAGTCGGCGGAAAGCCGGACGCGGGCACAACAGTCACGAATTCATATACTTTTAATTCGAATTATGAATTAACAAAGATTAACCATAACGGTTTTTCGTACAATTTCACTTATGACGCGTTTGGAAGGCCTCAGCAGACAAAGGTGAACGCACAGCCGTTATGCACATACGCGTACAACGCGGACGGAACGCTCGCGAGCGAAACATACGGCAACGGCGACGTAAACAGCTATGCGTACGACTCGCTTGACCGCCTGATTTCACAGTCGTATAACGGTACCGCCCGATACACATACGCCTATAACGCGGAAAATCAGCTTGCGAGGCATCAGGACAGCGAAAACGGCGTTGTCTGGACCTACGGCTATGATCTCGCGGGGCGGATAACAGAGCAGGACTGCAGCAACAAGACAGCTGTCAGATATACCTATGATGACACGGGCAATATAGGTTCCTACCGTGTCTCAAAGGACAGCGCGCTTTTATCGGGAGCAACCTATACATATATTCAGGACAGCCTTTTAAGAACCGTAACCATGAACTCCATGGACAATCTGGTGATAACCTATAACTATGACGGATTAAACAGATGTAAATCACGGGTACAGACATATAATCCCGCAGAGCCGGACAATGATATACGGACGAGTTATCTTTATCTGGAGGGAGCAGGAAGCGATACGACAGGGCTTATCAGATATATTTCATATGTTAAGTATAACAGCAACGTATCTCAGGGTCCAATCAAGCCTTCTTTTTATTACACGTACGATAACAAAGGGAATATACTGACCGTAAAAGAGGGCAACGTGCTGAAAGTGACATATACCTATGACGGGCTGAGCCGTCTCGTCAGGGAAGACAACGTCTGGCTTGACAAGAGCGTTACATACACATATGATAATGGAGGAAACATATTAAACAAGAAATACTACGCGTATACGACGGGCGAGCTCAGTTCAGTCCTTGACACGGTAGACTATACCTATGACAGCGTCTGGAAGGATAAGCTTACAAGCTATAACGGCGGCAGCACGATAACTTATGACGAAATAGGCAATCCGCTTACATACAGAGGGTATAACCTTACGTGGGTCAAAGGCAGGCAGCTCAGGTTGGTTCAGGGCAACGGGGTGAGCCAAATCTATAACTACAACGCGGACGGCTTAAGAACGAGAAGCTACTCAGGCAGTAAATTCAAATTTACTTATTATACATACGCGTCGGGGTTGCTTGTCAGTCAGACGGACGGTACTAATACGCTGAACTTCGTCTACTCTCCCGCCGGAGAAGCCCTCGGTTTCACCTGCAACGGAACGAAATACTTCTATATGCGCAACGTTCAGGGAGACGTCATCGGCATCTATGATTCCACGGGGACGGTCGTTGTGGAGTACACCTACGACGCGTGGGGCAAGCCTAATTCCGTAACAGGCTCCCTTGCCTCGACAATAGGCGTCATCAATCCCTTGAGGTACAGAGGGTACTACTACGATGACGAGACAGGGTTTTACTATCTGCAATCCAGATATTATGACCCGGAGACAGGCAGATTCCTTAATGCAGACGGAGAATTAGCCGGTGTTGGTGAATCCGTTCAAGGATATAATCTTTTCGCATATTGTCACAACAATCCCGTAAACATGAGTGATCCTGATGGAAATTGGCCTAAATGGTTAACCGGTGCATTGAATGTTGTTAGCGGTGCTCTTCAAATGGCGGCTGGCGCAGCATTAGGCGCGACGGTTGGTTGGACTGGCGTAGGTGCGGTAGCAGCAGGATTTTTAATTGTTAATGGAGCGGCTACTGCTACTCAAGGGGTTGGACAGATTGTAAATGATGTTACCAAATCAAATGTAATGCGAGAAGATAACATCGTACGAACTGGTGTAAAATCTGTTGGCAAGGAAATCGGAGGGAAAACCGGTGAAAAGGTTGCGGGGTTTGCTTATGACACCGCCGTAGTTGCTGCCAACCTATATGCTGGTAAAGTCGGTTTGGAAAAATCTATGCCTAAAATAATAGAATCAAAGGTTTTTTCCGCAAATAACGGCTATGGCTTTAAATTGGGTAAAAATATTGAAATGTTCTATCGCAATCCAAACGCTGCTGGTGGACCGGGTGGTACAATTTTTAGTTACAAAGGCCCATTGGGAAAGTTTAGAATAGATTGGGATCCTGCTCACAGTTTCCATTGCCATCCGCCAGGACATTGATTAACGGGAGTTTTTGGTATGAAAAAAAGACAAATGACTATTGAAGAATATAAAAATCCCTTAGGCACCCACACTATAACAATCAATAACGCTCGTTATCAAAAATGCTTTCTAAATAGCATCGAAAAAGTTTTGAAACAATTTTTGGTTGACGAGGAACTGTTTTTTGGATTTTATAGAACTGATGGCGTGAATTTGACATTAAAACGTCAAAAAGAACTAAAAAACGAAATTCCCTCATTGTTTCAAAAATATGGAGATATACAAAATCTAAGCGAGTATTTGTCAATAGCTAAAATCAATATAAACGACTATATCTATAATTTCATCCCAGCTATTTTTGATTATTATCTTGAAACCACGCTATTTAACCCAAAAGTTAACTGGGAGACTTTTAAGCAGTATCATTCTAATTATCAAAAGCACAGATTTGATGATATTATTCTTAATAATTTTACTGAAGTGCTATTTTGTTATTTTGATAGTGGGGATTTTTCAATTTGCTTTAATCCCGAAATGCATAATCCTAGAGAGGTGAGAAATATGATAGACGAGGTATTTTTTGAAGTATAACTTTTACAGCGCAGCAATTTATTGCAGACTCAGCAAGGATGATGAGCAAGCCGGTGAAAGTGTAAGCATCGAAACACAAAAAATGCTACTAGAAGATTACTGCACAGAACACGGATTTGCGATCTATGAAATCTACGCAGACGACGGGCGAGCTCAGTTCAGTCCTTGACACGGTAGACTATACCTATGACAGCGTCTGGAAGGATAAGCTTACAAGCTATAACGGCGGCAGCACGATAACTTATGACGAAATAGGCAATCCGCTTACATACAGAGGGTATAACCTTACGTGGGTCAAAGGCAGGCAGCTCAGGTTGGTTCAGGGCAACGGGGTGAGCCAAATCTATAACTACAACGCGGACGGCTTAAGAACGAGAAGCTACTCAGGCAGTAAATTCAAATTTACTTATTATACATACGCGTCGGGGTTGCTTGTCAGTCAGACGGACGGTACTAATACGCTGAACTTCGTCTACTCTCCCGCCGGAGAAGCCCTCGGTTTCACCTGCAACGGAACGAAATACTTCTATATGCGCAACGTTCAGGGAGACGTCATCGGCATCTATGATTCCACGGGGACGGTCGTTGTGGAGTACACCTACGACGCGTGGGGCAAGCCTAATTCCGTAACAGGCTCCCTTGCCTCGACAATAGGCGTCATCAATCCCTTGAGGTACAGAGGGTACTACTACGATGACGAGACAGGGTTTTACTATCTGCAATCCAGATATTATGACCCGGAGACAGGCAGATTCCTTAATGCGGACAGTATCATGGGCGTAAATCCGGATATGGCGACGTATAACCTGTTCGCTTACTGCGGGAATAATCCGGTGAATTGTTCAGATCCAACCGGACATAAAACGGTTTGGGACATTCTTAAGAGTGCTGTTGATGTTATGTCCAAAATTGTAGATGCGTTATCGGAATGGATAACGAAAAACCCTGTATCGCGCAGAGTGCTTTCAGGATTGAACAGTGTAAATGCTGCTATTGATATTAAGAAGAATATGGATGAGCTTGAAAAAGTCAAACTCATACATACACAGAATATTATTAATATTGGAGTTGGACTAAAAGGCTACGAAGTACAGTCTTTGGGAAAATGCGATGAGGTTTTTAAGAACAATAAAAATTTATATATTGAACATTGCCATAAGGTATATAAGCCACTATTAGAGTATTCATCTGTAATGCTCCCAGAAGACATATCAGGTAAATCTTGGACACAACTTAGTATATTAACAAGAACAGAAATTGCTAATACAATACCGACAAAAGGATTTGATATTGAAACATGTCTTGCATTTGGGATAATATTATCAAATGAGGGAAGAAAGATATTTTGGAGGGACTACTCATCAAAAAATCATTAAAAATAATTATAATATCCTTAGCAATGGTTTTCATTCTGGTATATATTTTTTATATTGCTCCGGAAATTGTAGAATCAAAAATAAATAAAGCAAACGTGTTTTTGTGTGAGCTCCGAGTAGAAATTGAATATAGAACCGAGGGCAAGTATGACGATAGCTTTATTAAACTCTGCGAAGCATGTGTAGATAGCAATAATGTTGAAAAAGCAATCAAATATTCTCCTGTTTTTTTGGATAATAAAGACTTGGTTTATGATGGAAACGACGAAGACACGTCTAGGGAAGAAATATTTGATCGTATTCAAAGTTTTTATTTGCTTGCGCTTTTACATTCCGATAAACAAAGCGAGTTTAAAAATGAATTTATTTCTAGGTTTTCTGATTTTAAAACAAATGAATATAAGTACTATTGTTTTACTGAGCAAAAAAACTCTTTAAATCTGTCGGCAGAAAACAGAGAGTTTTTCTCGGATGTATTAGGTGAAATATATAAGTCTGGGGATTTTATGAAAGACGACGAAACTCCGATCCTAACATTACAGATGTTACTATATAAAGAGTGTGGTAATACGGAAAAAATGAAGGAAGCTCAAGATTTGCTTTATATACATATTTCAAATAATGCAGGTAATTTTAATATAATTGAAGATGTAACAAATTAAACCCATGATTTTCAGCAGGTCTGATAACGGCAGCCAAAGTAGTTTGGATATTATCATAAAGGGAGGTTTTTATTATAAAAAAAGCACTTAAGGCTGTAATAAAACTTTATCTGTATTAGCGGGACTGATATGCGTTCTTTTTGTAACATTTAAGATTACATACTCGTTCAACGGTGCTTTTCGGCTATATTATTTAGAAAAAATGCAAGCTAAAGAATATAATACATATGGAAAATATGGCGACGGACTCATTAACCTTTGTAACGAATGCATGGCTCAGACAAATATTGAAAAAACTGTTGAGTACTTTCCGAATTTATTAGATGAGGAAAAGCTGATTTTTGATTTGGAAAATGATGAAGTGTCGGGCGAAGAAATATTCGACACTATGCAGAGCTTTTATTTGTTTGCGGCTTTTGAAAGGCGGAGAACCCGGTGAATTTGAAAATGAAGTTGTCACAAGATTTCCCGATTTTAAAACAGTTGAGTTCAAATATCATACCTTCATTTCATGTCGAAAGATTTAAGCTGACAGATGAACAAATGGAAACCTTTGGGGACGCTTTTGGAAAGGTATATAAAACCGATATTGATTACCCCGAAAAGATTCAGATAATAACGTTGCAAACCCTACTTTATGACAGGTGCGGGGCTTCCGAAAAATTTGAAGCTGTAAGAGTTCAATCCGAAAAGCTTCAGGAAGAAATTAATAATCAACCAATTCAGAGTATAGAGAATTAAACAGTATAAAATTAAGTGGTATATAAAAGACTGCATTATCACGATGAAGCAGTCTTTTAGCAGACAACTGTTTTCTCAAACAATCTTTACAAATTAAAATAAATACATTATTATAATAAAAAAGCCTGATTTATCTCAGGCTTTCGGACTATTTTGCGAGAAGTAAAATAAGTGCGGTTATCGTTCCGCCCCCGACGGCAGCTGCAAGGAGCTTTAACGTGTTTGAAAGACTTCTTACAGTACCTTTGCCCTTTCTTTTGGGCGGACTCGATGCTTTATCTATAGCGTTTTTTGCCTTCTCGCGCAATCTTCCCTCTCCCATACGGCTATATTCGGGACGGACGAAAAAAATTGCTTTTTCAAAGTATTCGTTTCCGGTTTCGTTGATTTCGACAACCTGTTTATTGACTCCCTTGATCATTTTTCTTTTCCTTTCATTCTTCTCTCTTCCCCTGATTAACCTACATTATATTCAGCAGTCGAACCGGTTTTTCCGCACAGAAAAATGATTAACCGATTAGCGCGACATAATAGTCTTGCCCCCTACGTTTTTTCCGAATAATTTTAGTTATGCCGTTTGTTTCGCCGTAAATTGTTTTTCAAAGCTATGTTTTGCCGAAACACTTCAAATATACACGTTTTAATTGAACAAAAACAGAAAAAAGACCATTCGTTAAACGTGTAAAAAAAACAAAGCCGTCAAAATACCCATACAGAAATTATACAATTTGTATAATAGGATTAAACGAAAAAATGTTCATAACTATGTTCAAACTGTCTATAACCCCCTCCGAAAAGGCACATTACAAGAAGCATTCGCCTTAAAATGACAATAAATGCCAATTATCGGTTTGCCTTAGTTTAATACAAAGGGTTGTAACTGCTTTACCAGTTATACTCCGAGGAAACATATAAATGATGTATTTCGAACAATTTTAATGGCACTTTTTCACAATGTGCAAGATGCATAAAAGTTATAAATAATCTTGTACAAAGAGGAGAAATTTTGAAAATATTTTATTGGACGTGCTGACTTGAAAGTGGATTTTGTCGATGGTAATATTATTGTGACCGATGTTGAATGTTTTTCGCTTGCCCTGTCGCTCGACTGCGGTCAGGCGTTTCGCTGGCGCCAAAACGCGGGGGTTTGGCGAGGCGTTGTAAAGGATAAGGAGCTGTTTGTTTCTCAGGAAAAGGAGAAGCTTATTTTCTACAACCTAAAAAAAGATGATTTACCGTTTTGGATTAAATACTTTGACCTTGAAAGGGATTACAGGGGAATTTTAGATACTCTCATGTGTGACGAGTCGCTGAACACAGCCTGTCGGGAATACTACGGCATCCGTATTCTTCGGCAAGAGCCCTGGGAGGCTCTTTGCTCGTTTATTATTTCCTCGAACAATAATATTCCGAGGATTAAGGGGATAATTGAAAGACTTTGCCGTCTTTTCGGAAATCGTATTTCCGAGGAAGCCTGGGCATTTCCGACGGTCAAGCAGCTTTCGCATCTTTCCCCGGAGGATTTAGCCCCGATTAGGGCGGGCTTTCGGTCAAAATATATCGTCGATGCTGTGCAGAAAATCAATAAGGAAGAGGTAAGCCTTGAGCGAATTAAAGGTCTTGCGTATGAAGACGCTAAGCTTGAACTGATGAAAATCAAGGGAGTCGGAGAAAAGGTTGCCGACTGCGCCCTGCTTTACGGATTTAATTATCTTGAAACATTTCCTAAGGATGTCTGGGTAAAAAGGGTTTTATCGGAGCTTTATCCCGAGGGATTGCCCGAATGTGTTAACGGATATAAGGGAATCGCACAGCAATATCTTTTCCATTGGCGAAGGAACCGAACGAATTAAATGGCAAATGGCAAATTGCGGGCGTGTAAAGCCCCGCACCCCAGATTGTCAACCTGCAATTTTATAAAGAAGGGATGAAAAAAATGAAAAGCATACCGAGACCGGAGTATCCCAATCCGATTTTTGAGAGAGAGGACTGGCAAAATCTTAACGGTTATTGGGATTTTGAAATTGACAACGGCAACTCCGGAGAAGAAAGGGGGTTATATAAGAACGGCGTTAAGCTTTCGCAGAGTATAAAGGTACCTTTTTGTCCGGAAAGCCCGCTCTCGGGAATAAACAACAAGGATTTTATGACTTCGGTATGGTATAAGCGTACCGTAAAGGTTACGGCGCAGCAATTGGATAATCGTGTTTTTATTCATTTCGGCGCGGTTGATTTTTTTACTACCGTTTATATTAATTCAGAAAAAGCCGGCACGCATTTCGGGGGATATGCTTCATTTTCTTTTGAAATAACTCATCTTCTTAAAGAGGGTGAAAATTTTATAGCGGTTCACGCCCAAGATGATACAAGAAGCCCCATGCAGGCAAGAGGAAAGCAGAGCGAATTATTTTATTCCCATGGTTGCGATTACACCAGAACCACGGGAATTTGGCAAACGGTATATCTTGAATTTGTGCCGAAAAGCTATATTAAAAGCGTCAGATATTTTCCGAATACCGAAAACTCGTCGGTGCTTATCGAAGCTCAGCTTTGCGGGGAAGGAACATTTGAGGCAAGGGCATATTTCAACGGGAAGCAGGTCGGTTATTCGTCGGCGAAGGCTGTCTCGGGCGATACCGTTTTTTGCCCAATTGAACTTTCCGAAAAACACCTTTGGGAGCTTGGAACAGGGGGTCTTTATGATCTTGATTTGAGCTTTTGTCTTGATAAGGTAAAAAGCTATTTCGGGCTTCGCCGGGTAAATATAGAAAACGGGAAGTTTTTACTAAACGGGGAAAGCACTTTTATGAGAATGGTGCTTGATCAGGGCTTTTATCCGGACGGGATTTATACCGCTCCCACCGAAGAGGCCTTAATACGGGATATTGAACTTTCTATGTCTGTAGGCTTTAACGGCGCAAGACTCCATCAAAAGATTTTTGAGCCGCGCTTCCTTTATCATTGTGACAGACTCGGTTATATGGTTTGGGGCGAGCACGGGAACTGGGGAATAGACATATCCGATTTTACCTGCTTAAAATACTATCTGCCCGAATGGCTTGAAGCTCTCGAGAGAGACTTTAACCACCCGTCGATAATAGGTTGGTGCCCATTCAACGAAACCTGGGACTACAAAGGCAGAAGACAGGATGGGGAGCTTATCCGAACGGTATATCTTGCTACAAAGGCATATGACAAAACTCGCCCGTGTATTGACACGAGCGGCAACTTCCATGTTCAAACCGATATTTACGACATCCACGACTATGAGCAAAATCCCACGGTCTTTTTCAACAATTACAATAAATTTATGACAGGGGGAGAGCTTTTTGAAAGCGTCCTTGTGCACCACCCCGCTCGTCAGAAGCATAATGGTGAGCCTGTATTTATGAGTGAATACGGGGGGATAAAATGGAGTGAAGACGAGGGTGATAAAAAGGCGTGGGGCTATGGTAATGCGCCAAAGACTAAAAAGGAATTCTTTGAAAGGTATGAAGGGCTTACCGGGACACTGCTCGATAACGATAAGTTCATAGGTTTTTGTTATACACAGCTTACCGATGTGGAGCAGGAGCAAAACGGTATTTTCACATATGACAGGAAGCCTAAATTCGATAAAGAGGTTCTTAAAAAAATCAATTCCCGCAAAGCGAGAATTGAAAAAGATTTACTGTAATGCTTTAAGCATAATTTTTAGACTTGCCGAAACCGAATTTTATAATTAGGAAAACACCTAAAAGCAAAAAGACCAAGACCTTACCGATAAAGCCTGTCAGAAAGCTTACAATCCCCGCGCAGCCGTGAAGCGTAATTATCCCGACTCCCGAAATATCATCAAAAGCAACAGGCTTTGTAATTTTTTTTACCTTGTTTTCCACGGTTATAACGGTAATGATTTTACTCGAAACGGAAACGGATTGGACCTTGCGAATTTCTGAAACATTTTGCTGATTTTTAAAAACAACCGAATCGTCCTTTTTTATCTTGTCTATTGTCTTAGGATAAATAAGAAGGGAATCACCCTTTGACAAGCCGGTTATATTTTCGTTCGCCTCAACCCTGACAAACTGAAAATCGAAGAACGGCAGGACATTGACAAACAAAACGGCGACAATATAAACGATTGCAATCAGATAGATTAAAGCATTTACAAGCCTATACATCAAAATCACCCTCTATATCCTTATGCTTATTTTACCATGCTTAAGATTATTTGTAAATATTATTTTGATAAAATATTTACAAATAACAACACAGAGCATCAAGCTTGCTCTGTGTCGTTTTAAGCGTTTATTTTTCTGCCTGTTTTGAATATTTTTTGTTATATATAAATCGCATCAGCCGTGTTTCAACCGGGTTAATAGGTTTTACTTTACCATAAAGGTTAGCTCCTATAAATGTTTTACAGCCCTTATCGACGACCATTTCAACTGCCAAAGCATCGCTTTCCGAGGCGGCGCAGCAAATTGCCCCATTGTCCTTGAGCAAAACAGCGTTTCTGCCTTTAAGCCTCTTTACAATCTTTTTCGAGGATTTAAGCGTTTTATTTGGGTCAAACACGGCGCATTTTAGTGATGGACCTATAAGCTGAGCAAAGTCGTCAAGCAAAGGCAAAAGCTTTTTCCCGTTTTGTGAGGCAACAACAATATCTTCGTTTTGGGAGTGGATAATATTGGTTATATCCTTGCGTCTCTTATAAATGGAAAGATGCAAATCTGCCGTGTCCGGCACATCCCTTCCGCCGATAAGCGCGCCGCTTTTAATGTCAAGAACGGCAGTCTCATTGCCAAAGCCCTCAAGGGAAATGAGATCACCCGTTCTTTTGCTTTTTGCCGCAGTCAAAGGGGGGGCCTTTTTGTAGCCTTCGCCCTGAGTAAAAACATCAGAAATGTACTCCCTTGCCGAGCCGAAGCCATCACAAATTTTTCCCGTCAGTTGCAGGCATCTGTCCGCAAGGAAGCTCTCGCATACCGATTCAAGGGTCTTGGCGACGGCGAAAGACTCCTCAAGGTCAGCCCCGAGACATAAGGCGCCGTGGTGTGCCATAATAACAGCGTTCGAGTCGGAACGGGTTAGGGCGTTTATGACTCCTTTTTTCAACTTTCCCGTTCCGGGAAGTCCGTATTGGGCGCAGGGAATGTCTGTTCCTATAATCTCGCGTGCAAAATCGGGGATACGGTTGATATCTGTTTTCAGCGCGCTGATTACAGATGCGTAAACCTGGTGCGTATGAATTACGAATCCGACATCTTTTCTCAGACGATAGCAGGCGGCGTGGATACCTTTTTCAGAGGAGGGTTTTATATCGCCCTCATAAGATAAATCATCTATTTTCACGAGGACTATTTCCTCGGATGTGAGAGTGTCATACGCTCTCCCACTGGGTGTTATAACAAAATGAGTGTCACTGACGCGGCAGCTTACGTTACCCCATGTTCTAGCAATAAGACCTGTTTTTACAAGTCTTTTTCCCGCATCTATGACAAATTCTTTTGCCTGAGCTGTATCCATAATATTCTCCTTATTCAGCCTTTATGGCAATCTTAGAAAATACCCTGTCAAAACGACTCAAAGCCTCATCAATAAGCTCCGGCGTATAAGCGGCGCTCGTATAAAGACGACTGCCTGCAAGCGTAACGAGACCCTCTGCCATATAAGCGGCTCCCATGTGCTCCATTTCCTTTTTTCTTTCGCTTGTTGCGGAAAGCACGCCCGGAATAGTCCACAGTTTATGCCAATTAATTGAAAAGTGCATTGTTCCGACAGTTTCCAAATGGCAAATAGAGCCCTGGTTAAAGGCAACGAAGGGAAGGTTGTATTTCTTGATGATTTTCTGAAGACCCGCTGTGAGCCTGTCTCCCATCTGACCTGCCTTTTGACAGGCGTTTTGTTTGTCGATTTCCTCAAGAGTATAGTAACCTGCAACGCACGAAATCGGTGTAGCCGCCAGGGTTCCGCCGATAAGCGCTTTTTTAACTTTTGCATTTCCGTCGAGACCTGCGCCGAGATATTTCATATATTCTCTTTTTCCGCCCAGTCCGCCTGCACCGGGGTAGCCGCCCGCAACGACCTTACCGAAAATCGTAAGGTCGGGTGACACGCCGTAATAACCCTGTGCTCCTGCCATGCCGATACGGAAGCCTGTCACGACCTCGTCGAAAATAAGCAGGGCGCCGTATTTACGACAAAGCCTTTCAACGCCTTTATTAAAGTCAAAATCAAGAGGCCTCGTACCGCTTTCCGGACCGACAGGTTCAATGAACACTGCGGCAGTACCGCCTCTGAACTGATTTATACGAAGAACCTTTTCAAGACTGTCAAGATCATTCGGGAAAAATTCCTGAGTATGCCTGAATATATAGAGAGGAACTCCGTTTGCCTGTGTAAATTTTGAGCCGGGAACACGGATGCCGTAGCCGAGCTGGTCGCTCCAGCCGTGGTAAGCTCCGCCCATTTTTACAATGTTCTTGTTTTTTGTGGCAAGTCTCGCTACTCGTACAGCCGCCATACACGCCTCTGTACCCGAGCCGAGCATACGGAACATCTGAACCGTTTCTATGCTGTCAGAGATTTTTTTTGCGAGCTTATACTCAAATTCGTGAAAAAGACCTGTTGAAGGACCGCATGTATTTAAGAGATCAATAACCTTTTCTCTTACTTCGACAGGGTTGGAGCCTAAAACGGTAGGTCCTCCCGCCTGCAGGAAATCAAAATACTCGTTGCCGTCAATATCGTAAAGCTTCATTCCCTGCGCCTTTGTAAATACAAGCGGGAACGGGTAGTTAAAAGCAAGGTTATGCTGAACTCCGCCCGGAATAATAGTCCTTGCCTCGTCAATCATAGCCTTACTTTTCTGACATCTTTTCGCGTAATAATTTTCCTCGTAATCCGCAAGAGCCTCCGGCTTTATTGTGTAAATTGGCTTGCTTATAAGCTCGTCAAGCTGTTTTGTGATTGCTCCGGCATCGTGGTATTTGGAAATAGCATATCTTGTGTCCATAATTCAGCCTCCTTGTAAGTGAACATAAATTCACATATATTATACTACATTAAAAAATATTGTCAACGGTTTATAAAATTATTAAAATGACCCGGTAAAATTATAAAAAAATAACCAATAATAGTTTGACTTCAAAGGTTTATTTTGTTATAATTAAGAAAATAAATTAATTAGGAGGATGC
The DNA here is from genome assembly GCA_002069015.1 of Firmicutes bacterium ADurb.Bin300. GTDB lineage: Bacteria > Bacillota > Clostridia > Oscillospirales > Acutalibacteraceae > DTU089. Next base: position 13,890 of record MWBL01000036.1, read on the forward strand.
TTTCGTGACTGATACAAAAACATTGGCTTATATCAATATGTACGCGGTTTTGGGCACCCTTGAGAACTTGTGTGAGCTGGTTCCCGAGGCTGCAGGCGTGCTTAAAGGGAAAAAACCTGTTTCGATCGGGTTAGAGGTTAAGGGCGGTCCTGCTGCCACGCTCTATTTCAAAAACGGTAAATGCCGAATGGAGCAAGGAGCGGACAAATGCGATATTAAGCTTCCGTTTTCCTCACCCGAAAAATTCAACGGACTGATTGACGGTACCGTTACACCTATTCCCTCAAAGGGGTTTACCAAGATTAAATTCCTTTTAAACGAATTCACTCAGCTCACAAATATCCTTACAAAATATATGCGTCCCGAACCCGAGGCTTTAGAGGACGAGGAATTTTTTAAAGCCAGCACTTCTCTTATGCTTTACACAATAACAGTTGCCGTAGCTCAGATAGCCAATAACGATGAAATCGGCAAATTTTCTGCAAATCATATCGTTGACGGTGATATAGCAATTCTGATAAAAGACGGTCCCGGAACAACACTGCGAGTAAAGGATCACCGCGTTCTTGCCATTAAAAAGCCGTCGGAAAATCCGCGCGCCGTTATGGAATTCGACAGTATGAGGCTTGCCCGCGATTTATTTGACGGAAATGTTAATGCCGTGGCGTGTATTGGTAACGGCAGCATTAGAATGGGCGGTATGATTTCAATGATTGACAATCTCAACAGGTTACTCGACCGCGTCGCCTTGTATTTAGCTTAAGGAGGATTAAAAATGGCAATGAAAATTTATAAGCATGACAAGAGCCGCGAGTATTTTGAAAGGGCGGCAAAGGTTGTACCCTCAGGTGTATACGGTCATTTAGGTCCTGCCGAGGGCTGTATGATTCCCGTATCCTCTTTCCCCCTGTTCGGGGCAAGTGCCAAGGGCTCGCACTTTGTTGATGTCGACGGCAATGACTATATTGACTATATGTGCGCATATGGTCCTAATGTACTGGGTTACTGTGACGAGGAGGTTGACGCCGCGGCAATAGAGCAGTCGAAAATCGCAAATTGTACGACTTCTCCGTCAATAAAGATGATTGAGCTTGCCGAGCTGATGGTTGACACTGTGGCATCTGCCGACTGGGCGTTTTTTGCAAAGAACGGTAATGACGTTACGACTGCCGCTGTAATGGCGGCGCGCGCTCATACACATAAGAAGAAGCTCATTTTTATTAACGGCTTTTATCACGGTGTAGCTCCCTGGACGCAGAAGGTTGACTATCCCGGTATAATTCCCGAGGATGTCTCCAATAACCTTTATGTGGATTGGAACGATTTTGAAGCTCTCGAAAAGCTTGTTGCAGCTAACGAGGGAGAAATCGCCGCATTTATTTCGACTCCGTATCTGCACGGCAACTTCGCGGATAATCAGCTTCCGGCGGACGGCTATTGGCAGAAGGTAAGGAAGCTTTGTACAGACAAGGGCATTGTTTTAATAGTGGACGATGTCCGTTGCGGCTTCAGACTTGACCTTGCGGGAAGCGACCATTATTACGGCTTTGAGGCGGATCTTATCTGCTTTTGCAAGGCGCTTGCAAACGGATGGAACGTTTCGTGCCTTTGCGGTAAAGAATTTATAAAATCTTCAATGAGCGCACTGTCTTATACGGGCAGCTATTGGCTCAGCGCCGTTCCGTTTGCTGCGGCTATTGTGTGTATTAATAAACTTAAGAAACTTGATGCGCCCAAGCTGTTCCGTGAGAAGGGACTAAAGCTTACGGATGGTTTTAGGGCGGCAGCTAAAAACAACGGCTTTGATCTTGTCGTGTCCGGCGAACCGGCGCTGTTTTACTTAAGAACGGCAAATGACGACAGCCTGTTTTTACACCAGGATTGGGTTCAAGAGTGCGTAAGAAGGGGTATTTTCATCACTAACCACCATAACCACTTCATTAATGCGGCTCTTACCGATGAGGACATAAACAGGTCAATAGAGATAGCCGAGGACGCGTTTAAGGCTGTTAAGAAAAAGCATCCCGAGCTGTAATAATCTAAAAGCTAAAAGGAGGAATACTAATGCCATTATCAAAAGCCGAGTGGCTTTCCCTTGAAAAGAAGGCTGACGAGCTTCGCAGGCTCACACTTGACACTACCTTTTGGGCAGGCAGCGGTCATATCGGAGGCGGCTTGTCTGTTTTAGACATTCTGACCGTGTTGTATCACAAGTATATGAATATCAAGGTAGACCAGCCCAAATGGGAGGACAGAGACAGGCTTATTCTAAGCAAGGGTCACGCCGGAGTGGCTTATGCGCCATTGCTTTGCGATCTTGGGTTCAATGACAAGGAGCAGCTTAAAACCTTTAACCTTACCAATTCTAAGATGGGTATTCATCTTGACTCGAACAAGGTTGTAGGTGTTGACGCTTCAACAGGCTCGCTCGGGCACGGGCTTTCGATAGCCGTCGGAACCGCTCTTGCCGCAAGAGTGCTTAAAAAGGACTATAAAACCTTCTGCATTCTCGGAGACGGTGAATGTGACGAGGGCGCCAATTGGGAAGCGGCTATGACAGCGGCACATTTTAAAGTGACAAATCTCATAAGCTTCGTTGACAGAAACAAGTGCATGATTGACGGCAGAACAGAGGATATAATGAACCTTGAGCCATTCTGTGACAAGTGGGCGTCCTTTGGATTCATAGTCAAGGAGATCGACGGGAACAATATAAAGGAGATTTGTGAAGCGGTTGACTTTGCCTATGAAAACAAGACCGATAAGCCCGTTATGATAGTTGCAAACACAAAGAAGGGCTGCGGAATTGAATTCATTGAGGATGATTACAGATGGCACTACGGCGCTTTTGACGAAGAAAAATATGAGAAAGCAAAGGTCGAGCTCGACAAGACATATAAGAAGCGTGTAGAACGCGCTGAAAAGGAGGGTGCGTAATATGGCAGGCGGAATGACATATACGGCGGTTGACTCTACTTCTCTTTCCACCTCTGAATTTTACGGAAAAGCGCTCATAGATTTGGGGCGTGCTCATCCCGAGGTTGTCGCCCTTACGGCAGACCTCGCAAAATCAACGAAAATAGGCGAATTCCAGCAGGAATTTCCTGAGAGATTTTTCAATGTAGGCATAGCCGAGCAGGATATGTTCGGTGTTGCGGCGGGTATGGCAAGGGCGGGGCTTGTCCCCTTTCTTTCAACCTTCTCGATATTTGCCTCTCTTCGCGCTGCAGACCAGCTGCACACGGACCTTTGCTACCAGAATGTAAACGCTAAGGTTATAGCCACGCATTCGGGCACCTCCTTCGGTCAGGCAGGCTCTACACACCACGCCATAGTTGACCTTGCCGTTGCGCGCTCAATACCGAATTTGACTGTGCTTTGCCCTGCCGACGGATATGAAACATATAATGCGGTAATGGCGGCTTACAACACATTCGGTCCCTTCTATATCAGGATAAACAGGGGATTTGACAGAGTTCTTTATAAGGACTTTGATTACGGCTTCGAGATTGGCAAGGCTGTAACCGTTCATGAGGGAACAGACATTACCGTTATAGCTACGGGCTCGTGTGTTTTCCAGGCTCTACAGGCAGCTGAATTCCTTGAGAAGACGGACGGCTTAAAGGTCAGGGTTCTCAACATCCATACGATTAAGCCTATTGACAGGGAGGCCATAATTAAGGCTGCCGTTGAAACACGCCGCATTATTACGGCTGAGGATCATAATGTTTTAGGAGGCTTAGGCTCGGCAGTTGCTGAGGTTGTTGTTGAGAGCGGAAAGGGCTGCGCGTTCAAAAAATTAGGACTTCAGGACCAGTTTGCGCCTATCGGTCTTCATGAGGATATTATGTCCATTATAGGAATAGACTCAAACGGTATAATCAATGCCGTCAGAGAAACTATGAAGATGGACTTTGAGCTTGACGAAGATTGGGACGATGAGGTTTAAGAGTAAATCACAAGGAAAGGATTGATTGTGTTGGCATCAAGAGACGAAACCTATACGAACAAAATATTTCTTTGCGGTGCTCTGCCTCTTTTGAAGACAATCGTTGCCGATATCCCCTCGCTTAACAAAAGGTTTGCGAAAATTCACGCCGTATATCAAGTAAGCGCGCTTGATCCCGATTCCCCCGAGGGCAAGGTTGCTACGCACTTTGTGGTAAACGGTGACGAGTGGCTAGTTCACGCTGACAAGGTGGCATACAAAGTCGGCAACCAGCCGTTCATTGAGCTTGAATTTAAGAGCGTTGAAGCGATGAACGCCTTCTTTAAGGGGAAAATTGGACCGGCAACGCTTCCGAAAATGAAGGGTGCCTTGAAATTTACAAAAGAATTTGTAGCGTTTATGGCGTCTTTGCTTAAAATGGCCTCTATGTTAGGTCTTACTGCTGTGCCGGAGGAAGAGGAAACAAAAAAGCTTCTTGTAAAGCTCTATTTCTATCTTCTTTCAACAGGAATAAGCGCACTTAACAAGAACGGGCACGAAGCGGTTCACGAATGGGCACTTAAGAGTCCCGACAGAGTTTATGCCTGGGCGGTTGAAGGATATCCGGAGGTTTCTGCGTATTTGAGAGTCAAGGCGGGTAAAAGCAAGGCGGGCAAGGGAGAATATAAACGTGCGATGCCTTTTTTCACAATGAAGTTTGACAGCTTTGACAGCGCTCTGGGCATCTTGCTTTCAGTTGATGATATGCTCGAATCTGTGCGCAAGGGCAGGCTCATTATGGAGGGCGCGCCGGAGTTTGGCGCACAAATCGGGGAGTTTATGCTGACCGTAGGCAGTCTTGCAAAATAATGTCAGGTTGAACGGCGGG
>MWBL01000037.1 GCA_002069015.1 Firmicutes bacterium ADurb.Bin300
ATCTTAAAGACTTCCTCCAAACTGGCGAAATTATTTTTTGATCAATGTGTAACACATCATTGACAAACCTACAAATGCTTCGGGTTTTTAAAAATAAGCAAAACGATAAGATACATTCCCACAAGCAGAAATGTAAAATTAAATCTTGTAATAAAAAGCTGAAATACTCCAAAGACAATAATAGGTATGGTTAATAATACTGAAATACTCCTGAGCGTTCTATACGCCTTGAGAGATGATTTTTTCATGGCTAAAAATGAATATAACGCACTTCCGCCGTCAAGGCAGATAATCGGTAACAGATTAAATAAGGCAAGAAATAAGTTAATTAAAGCAATTTGCAATAATATAATTGAATTTATGCAAAAGAATATTGTTAAGAATATAAGGAATACCAAAAGATTTACAAACGGTCCCATAAGCGCAATTTTACAATCGTTACGGTAATTCATTCTGCAGTTAATTGCCTTGACAATTTTCATCCCGAATATATTTAAGTAAATAACGCTTATCTGAGTTCTTGTAAAAAAAAGAGATACCAAGTGCCCTGCTTCGTGAAGCAAGGCTGATACTATCAAAATAAGCGGCAAAGAACTGTTTTGTGTTACTAAAGCGATAAAGATTACCGCAAAAAACAAAAAACTTATTTTAACGGTAACACTTTTATACCTAAACCACATCTGCCGCACTGTTTAACGCATATGACGGATTATACGATACGCCGTCAATTCTGAATTCAAAATGAAGATGAGGTCCTGTTGAAACCCCCGTGCTGCCAACCTTTGCAATCGTCTCGCCGCCTCTCACTTTCGTTCCTGTTTTGACAAGAAGCTTACTGCAGTGGCAATACAACGTCGTAATGCCTTTTCCGTGGTCAACCTCAATGAAGTGTCCGTTCCATCTGTTATACTCTGCTCGTATAACCTCTCCGTCCGCAATACATCTGATATTATCGCCTATATCGCCGGCAATATCAATACCGGTATGGAAGCTGTTTTTATCGTAGACGGGGTGCTCTCTTTCCCCGAATTCTGAGGTGATTTTTCCGGAAAGCGGTAAAAACACTGTTTGACTGAGAGAATACGGCTGCTTTGAGGCACAAGCGACTAAAGCCTTTCCGTCACGAGTCAAATTAAGCTTTATTTGTTTTGCTTTTCCCGAGGTTGAGACGGTTGCCGTAAGGGAGTCTTCCAAATTTGATACAGAATTCCCCCCCGATTCGTCATCTTCCGAATTATCCGATTTCGTAATATTTTCGCCCTTATTTTCTGTATTATTATTTGTTTCAGCCTCTCCTGTTTCTTCACCGCTTTCATCATCTGTTTTAACCTTTGACAAAGTGTCATCGGTAAAAATTATCTCTCTTATGTTCTTAAAAGCATTCCGGGCATCTTCCTTTGAAAGAGAAAGAGTTAGAAGCGGTATTAGGTCATCGGAAAGCTTCTTTGAAAGAGAAGGGCTTAGCTTTAATATGGCAAACACAGTTGCCAGAATAAGCAATGAAACAACGCTCTGAAAGCCTACGGTACGTAATACATAATCTTTTTCCTTGTTTTTCATATAATCACCCGCATATTATATATGCGGGTGTCTCTATCAATATTACGAAATAAGCTTCTCCCAATTGTGATAAAGCTGTACAAGCTGTTCTTTTTTCTTAGTCAGCTTGTCGGATAGCTCAAATACCTTTTGATAATCAACTGCAATTTCCGGCTCACAAAGCTCGTTTTCCGCTTGTGTAATTTCCAGCTCTAACTCTGATATGCGTCTTTCAAGCCTTTCAATTTCTCCCTTTCGTTTTCTTTCCTCGCTCTCCCTTTCCTTTCTTAGCTTATAATCATTTTTTTTCTGTTTTATTATGCTTTCCTCTTGCCGACCTTTTGTTTTGTATTGCAGATAATCCTCGTAAGTCCCCTCAATTATTTTCAGCCCGTCGCTTTCCAAAATTGCGATTTTTGAAGCAAGCTTATTAATAAGGTATCTATCATGCGATACGGTAAGAACTGTGCCCTCAAAATTAAGCAGAGCATCCTCAAAAACCTCGCGTGAGGATATATCAAGATGATTTGTCGGCTCGTCTAATATAAGGAAGTTCGGGAAAAGAAGCATCAGCTTTAAGAGGGCTAATCTCGTTCTCTCCCCTCCGCTGAGCTCCTCGACAAGCTTATATGCATCATCGTTAAAGAAAAGGAATGAAGCGAGCGCACTTCTTATTTGAGTTTGGTTAATTCTTCTGTCTTGACTCCAAGCCTCCTCAAGAACCGTATTTGTATTGATAAGCTTTGTTATATTCTGGTCAAAGTATCCTGTTTTTACGCTGTTGCCGAGCTTTATAAAACCGCTGTCGGGTTTAATTTCCCTCATGATGATTTTCAAGAGTGTTGATTTCCCACACCCGTTAGGACCCATTATAAAAACTCTGTCACCTTTTAATATGTCAAGCTTAACGCCCGAAAAAAGCTTGTTCTCCCCGAATGCTTTGCTTATATTATTCAGGGAAAGCACCTCGTTGGAGCTTTCATTTGCGGTCCGAAATGAAAATTGCATTTTTGAAGCTGTAACCTCTAAGCAACCAAGCCTTGATTTAATTCGATCAATTTGTTTTTCCTTGCTTGCTATTGTTACATAGTTTCGCTCCTGATTAAACTGCTTTTGCTGCTTTATTATGGCCTCTATGCGCTCAATTTCCTTTATGGACTTTTTGTGCTCTCGTTCTGCGGTAAGCCTTTTTTGCTCCATCAGTTTTTTGTGATTACTGTAGGAGTATTTCGTCATTGTGACTTTCTTTGCACAAATCTCAATCGTTTTTGAAGTTGCCTTATCAAGAAAAAACCTATCGTGAGATATTATTATTGCAGCGCCTTTATATTTACTCAAAAAGTCCTCAAGCCACATAACAGAATCAATATCAAGATGATTTGTAGGCTCATCAAGAAGAATGAGATTGCTATCGGATAAAAGCAGCTTGCATAAGGCAAGCTTAGAGAGTTGACCCCCGCTGAGAAAACGGCATTCCTTTTCTAAATCGCTATCGCTAAATCCTAACCCCAATAAGGCTGAGCGCGTAATTGCCTTGTATACAAGTCCGTCACGACGTTGTATTTCCTCTGTCAGAAAAATCTGTCTTTCAATAAGAGAAGCATCGCCCGGCTTGCTTTGCAACCTGTCATTAATTAAGTTTAACTCATTTTCCATCGACTCGACATCCGCAAAGACAGTCAAAGCCTCATCATAAACGGTTAAACTGTTTTTATAATCAGCAAATTGAAGCATTTGACCGAGCTTAGTGTTTTTGCCTTTAACAATCGCACCGTCAGTCGCTGTCAGTTCTCCGGTAATAAGCTTAAAAAGAGTAATTTTGCCCGTTCCGTTGGCACCTATCAATCCTACCAATTCACCGGGTTCAATTTTTATATTTACATTTGAAAACAAAAGCCTATCCGAAAAACCGAAGGATAAGGCTTGTATTTGAAGACAAGACATAATTTTCTTCGTTACAGTGTGCTTATGAGCACCGAAAGATGTCCTGTTATGAAAACATCCTTGCTTCCTGCAGCAATAAATACACTGTCGCCTTTTTTAATATTGGCATTTACACCGTCTGAGCTTATAACGGCGCTGCCTTCAAGAACAATAACACTTACAAAAGACTTTTCGGAAACATCAAGATTGAATTTGCCGTCTATTGAGGCTGTTTTAATCTTGAACCACTCACATTCGCAGAGATTTGAAACTATTGCGTCATCAATTTTTTGATATGTTATATTCGCTTTGAATTTATATGGCTTTGTATTTGTTACATCAATAGCCTTATCTATATGGAGCGGTCTGCTTTTGCCGTTCTCAAGCCTGTTGTAATCATAAACACGATATGTAGTGTTACAGCTTTGTTGAACCTCGGCAAGGAGTATTCCGCCGCCTATTGCGTGAAGTGTTCCAGCCGGAATAAAGAAAAAATCGCCCTTTTTAACATTTATTGTGTCCACATATTTAAGCAAAGTATTATCGTAAATTGAATGCTTAAACTCATCTCTAGTGATTTCCTTATTAAAGCCGTAAATCAACCGTGCGTCCTTCTCACAATCAAGAATAAGCCAAGCTTCCGTTTTTCCTTTAGAATTTTCGTTTTTTTTGGCGTAATCATCGTCCGGATGAACCTGAACAGAAAGGTCATATTTAGCGTCAATGAGTTTAATTAACAACGGAAATTCTCCGCCGGTGTAGAGAGTACCAAGCAAATCGTCCTTACCGCACATAACAACCTCATCTAAGGTTTTGCCCTTGTGTTCTCCGTTTAATACCTCATTAACTGCGTCTTCGCGACACGTAAGCATCCAGCCTTCGGCTATATTTTCAGCATCGCTTTCAAATCCGAAATCGGTTTTAAGACGCGTACCGCCCCATATAATCCGTTTATAAACAGGTTTAAGCAATAAGGGATACATTATTTCTCCTTTCAAAAATTCAGTTTTATTCAGATTGGATGAAAGAGTCATCAAATACAATTTGCTCAGACTCAACTTCCTCCGGACGTTTTTCAATGAAAGGAACAACGGAAGAGCGAACATCAATTCTGTCATAAAATTCCCTGAATTTTACCGTAAATCTTAATTTTCTTTCACAGTGAGGACAAAAGAATATTGCCCTGAAGGATTTTCCCACAACCTTCCAATCCGTAATACGTTCCGCCGAACGATTACATTTTTCGCAAATACAACGCATTTCATTCTTATCTATAAGAGGACTTTCTATGTCCGTTATCGCACGGGCTCTGAAGAGAAGTCTCCGATAAAAATTTTCATCGCAAACACAAAGATAAGATTTCATCATTTGAGGGTTGTATATCTCCTTAAAAATATCCGCCGTAAGATAGCTGTCACCTAAAGCTCTGTGGAGCGAATATTCTTCAACATTAATCTCAAGCATTTCTGCCGCAGCCTGAAGACCCACCTGTTCTGCCGAGGATAAGTTTAAGAAGGCTTGTGCATATTTTTGCAAATTAAGATATTTTCTCAGGAAAGGAATAACCGTTATTCCGTTAAAATAATGAAAATTTTCTATAAGCACCCTCAAATCGGTGTCGCCCCAGGTTAAAACAACGCAATTATCTTTAGACGACCATTTTCTGAAGGCAGACATTGCCTTTGAAAACGGTGTTCCTGTGTTGATATCCTCATTTGTTATATTTGTCAGCTCCTTTACACGCGAATGTAGTTTTTTCCCAAGTTGAGCTTTAACAAAAAGTGAAAATGAATCAATCGTATTGAGGTTAGAATCAAGCATAACAGCGCCGATTTCAATTATCTCATTTATAAAGCTTTTGTGTTTTTTGCTGTATGCGTTGTTCCATTCAAGGTCAAGGATTATAAAATTCATAGTTTTCTCCGCTCTTTTTTCATCGGCAGCAGGATTATTTCAGACCTTTCTCATCGTAAAGACATGCAGTCTCAACAAGTATTTGAACCCCTGCTTTGAGCGCTTCCGGCACTAACATATCAACATCGTCAAGGCGTGTGTGGTAATAACGCGGAGGAGTCGGATCCATTGCCGCAAAGCCCGTTGCCTTGATTTTGGCTTGTGTGAATGCCGCAGCATCGGTAGAGCCGATATAAACGGATGAATAGGGCAAGTCCATACCACAGTTTTTAGCGGCTTCCTTCAGAAGCTCCTTTACCTGTTTGTCATGTTTAACGGTTCCGCTCAAATCCCTGTCGTAAATTGCCATATCGTCAATGTCGCGTATTGTATCAACGGCTATTACAACTGTTTCTTTTTCTTTAAGCTCTTCTAAATGAGCCTTGATATATGCTTTTGCGCCACGCAGTCCTGCTTCTTCCGACCCTGTTAAAAGTACTCTTACCTCTGTATTTTCAAAACGGATTCCCGCTTCCTCAAGAGATTTCAAAACGGACATGCAACAAAGGCAGCCGGAAAGATTATCGTTAGCTCCGGGAACGCTTTTTGTATAGCTTTGGAAAAAAAGAAAAGCAATGAAAAACGGAATAAAAGCAATAAGGATTATACCGACAATCCTAAAAAACAGCATATCAATAGCGTTGGGGTTTATTGTTCTGCTGACTACCCACATCACAAAATTTGCTCCGCTTGTTACAAAGAGTCCCACAACGGCAGGAATCAGAATTAATTTCATTCCCACTCCGCCGAGCTTGTAGTTAAGCAACCACTCATACTGAGAATCTGCATGAGCTACAAAATATATCCTTTTTTTAACCTCCTCCCGTGGCTTGCGTACCGCTGTTACATTATGTGACGGATGTCCTTTAAAAAGGGGATCACAAAATTGTTTATACATACCGAATTCAAATAATAACGGTATTATTCCCAGAAGAGTTACTCCGAAAGCCTTAAGCGGCATATACATCCAATACAAAAAAACACTGATAACGGCTGACGCCACAGTGAACGGAATAAACCCCATGAACGCTTGACGGTTAACTGTAAAGCCCTCAATATCAACTTCGTCTGACCATTTTTTCAGCTCCTGAGCCATCAGTTTTTGCGCTTTCAATTCTTGAGCGCTTCCCGGTGCTCTGGGACCTATGTTTTTAATTATATAAGTTATTCTTTCAACAATATACTTAACGGTTGCTTCAATATTACTCTTTCCCATTACAAATACTTTTTCAGAATGCTTCATAACGATTCCCCTTTCAATCAAATATCTTAACATTTAATATATATAAAAACAAGGAAAAAAGACTAATTATTAGTAATTAATAATATATTATTCTCATTTAATATTGACAAAAGTATATCTTCGTTTAGAATCAAATTAAATGTAAAGGAGGCAATAATATGCATAAAGACGCTAATCTTTTGATGTATGATAAGCCCGCTTCGGTATGGACACAGTCTTTGCCGCTGGGTAACGGAAATCTCGGCGCATGTGTCTATGGAAAAACAGCGCGTGAATTAGTTTGCTTAAATCAGGATACACTTTGGAGCGGTTATCCTCGAGATACTGTCAGGAAAGATTCGTATGACGGCTTTCTAAAGGCAAGGCAGCTTGTTATGAGCGGGAAATACCTCGAAGCTCAAGAGGTTATAGAAAAAGAATGCTCAAGTGTTTGGAGTCAGGAATACTTACCTTTAGGGAATATGCTTTTAGACTTCCCTAAGGCGCTAAAGACGCAAAGGTACAGAAGGACTCTTGACTTAAGCACGTCTGTATGCAGTATTAATTATTTCGATAATAATATTGAGTTTTTAAGAGAAGCGTTTGTTTCATTCCCCAAAAATGTTTTTGTATATCATTTTACCTCCTCGGAAAATGGAAAAATCAGTTTCAAGCTGAGGTTTTCCTGTCCTATAAGGCATTGTGTGAAGAGCCAAGGTAATTATCTTATACTCGAAGGAATTTGCCCATCCGATTCCTTGAGAAATAATATCGATTTCCCCGAAAGAGGAGAGCTTTATTCGGACGAACCTGAAAAATCGGGCATTGGTTTCACAGCGGCAGTAACAGTAAAATCAAAAGGCGGGAATGTTCGTTTTTCAGAAAAAACACTTGAGGTAATAAGTGCTGACAAAGCTACCGTATATCTTGCATGCAAAACATCGTTTAACGGATACGACAAACACCCTCAAACTCAGGGAAAAGAACATGAGAACGCGTGTTTAAGCATTCTTGAAAGGGCGGTTGCCTCTTCTTATAACAATATAAAAAAAGAACATATACAGGATTATAAGCGCTATTACGACCGAGTTAGACTTAATTTAGGCACAGACAATAAAGAAGAAATTCCAACCGATAAAAGGCTTAAAAAGCACGCAAGGGGTGAAGAGGATAAGGGTCTTTATCAGCTTTTATTCAATTTCGGCAGATATTTGATTATATCAGCTTCCCGTGAGGGCTCGCAGCCTACTAATCTGCAGGGAATTTGGAATAAAGAGCCTCATCCTCCCTGGCATTCAAATTATACCGTAAATATTAACACCCAAATGAATTATTGGCCTGTTCTTCCCTGCAATCTTCCCGAGATGAACTTGCCGCTTATTGAAATGATTAAAGAGCTGTCCGAAGCGGGAGAAAAAACCGCTCAAGCGCATTACAACGCAAGGGGCTTTTGCGTACATCATAATGTTGATATATGGCGCCTGACAACTCCCGTCAGCGGCAGTGCCTCATGGCTTTTTTGGCCGCTGGGCGGCGGCTGGTTTTGTGACCATATTTTTAAGCATTATCTTTATACAAACGATAAGGAATACCTTGAAAATGCAGGATATCCGATTATGAAAAAAGCGGCGTTGTTTTTTCTTGATATGCTCATTGAAGACAAGGACGGGTATCTTATTTTTGCGCCCTCGACATCCCCCGAAAACCTATATAAAGTTGAAAAGGGAAATACAGCTGTCAGCGAAACCTCTACAATGACAATGGCTATTATAAAACAATTGTTCACTAACTGTATTGAGGCTTCCGAAATTCTTGAAACAGATAAGGAGCTTCGCCTTGAGCTTTCGCAAAAGCTTAAAAGGCTTTTGCCCTTTAAGACGGGAAGCAAGGGTCAGCTTCTCGAGTGGTATAAGGAACAACCCGAGCAAGAGCCTCATCACAGGCATAAATCTCATCTTTACGGACTTCACCCTTCAAATTTGATAACACCTGAAGACACTCCCGAGCTTGCCGAAGCTTGCAGGCGTACGCTTGAATTAAGAGGAGACAACGGCACCGGGTGGAGTCTCGGCTGGAAAATTAACCTTTGGGCAAGGCTTGGTGATGGGGATCATGCCCTGAAAATGATTGATATGCAGCTAAATCCCATTAGCGAAAGAAGCAAATTACGCCGCGGCGGCGGAACGTATCCTAATCTTTTCGACGCACATCCTCCATTTCAGATCGACGGCAATTTCGGTTATACAAGCGGTATATGCGAAATGCTTATGCAGTCTCGAAACAGGACAATATTTCTGCTCCCCGCTCTTCCTTCAAAATGGAAAAACGGAGAGGTTTCGGGACTTCTTGCCGAAGGCGATGTTACCGTAGACATAAAATGGCTTGACGGCGAGCTTAAATCATATAAGCTTCACGGTCAAGCCAATGGCATAACTGTTATGTATAAAGGTAAGAGAATAAATTAGACTATCCCGATTTGCTTCTTAAAAAAACAGGTACATGCATAAAGCTGGTCAATTTCCATTTTTCTGTTTTCGGTAAATTCGGCTGAGCTTCTTGCCCTGCTGTCATAGCTTATCGGCACTTTATCAAGACTCAGATAGTATTTGGCGTTTATTGGGTACATCTGGCATTCGGCAAGTGAAGCAAATCCCAAAAATTCTTGTATAATCTGAGCTTTTTCAGGCTCTTTACTAAAGTTTTTGCAAAGATAAGAATATATTTCCGGGTGAAAATTTCCCATTACGCCCGAGAAACCTCTGCAGCCGAGCTTAAGGCTTTCAAGCAAGGTGGCGGAGTTTGCGTTATAGATGCCGAAGTCGGAACCTTCAACAGCCTTAAGCTTCGCTTCAATTTGTGTAAGGTCACAGCATGTATCCTTAAGAAAACAAAATTTGCCCGTTTTTGCAAGCTCGCATAACACATAGGGACTCAAAAGACGCTTATAGGGATAAGGACACTCATAAATTCCAAGCGCTATTTCTGGAAGACGCTCAACAACATTAAGCATATTTTTAAGAAGAATATCGTCGCTTTCTTCCCTCTTGGCAAAACGATTGGAAATAAAAACATATGCGTCAATGCCCGTATCTATGTACGCTTTTGCCTGCTCAACCTGAAGGTCCGCATCCTCTTCGGTATGACCAGAGGCTATAATAGTTATCCCATCGGGTTTGTTTGCCATTATAAATCTCAGAAGCTCAAGCTTTTCCTCAAACGATAAAAAGAAAATCTCGCTGCTTTGACATATTGCAAATATACCGTCGCAGTTCTTCCTTTTATACCAATCAAGGAGAGCAAGTACTCCGTCGTAATCGATTGTATTCTCCTTTTTGTACGGAGTTACCATAGTCGGGTACACACCGTAAGGAATTCCTTTAATCATAAATAACACTTCCCTAATCTAAAATATTACATTTTTAACTGATAGTGGACATTTATTAAATTGTACTTTATAATGAAAACGGGGTGATTGACATAAATATAAGAAAATATGAGCAAAGGGATAAGGAAAAGGTTCGTAATATTTGCCTTGAAAACGCCAATGTTTCGCCTGACGACAAAGATGTTGCCCGATTTATTCTTTTAATGTTCTGTGACTATTACATAGAACAGGAGCCCGAAAACTGTTTTGTTGCAACAGATGAAAACGATGAAGCGGTAGGCTATGTTTACGGTACATTAAATTACGACAAATATCATCAAATCTTTATGGAGCATTATTATCCGAAAATTAAAAAGATAAGCCTTCGCAGGGCGTGTGAGGCAAGAGTTGAAATGCACGACCATGCAAAATATAAAAAAGATTATCCCGCACACTTCCATATTGATGTTCTCCCCGCTTACCAAAGCGCCGGAATAGGCTCTAAGTTGCTTCCGAAGCTATGTGATAATTTTAGGGAGAACGGCGCTTCCGGCGTTATGCTGATTTGCGGAAAGGATAATATCGGCGCTCAGAGGTTTTATAAGAAAAACGGTTTTGATGTACTTCACACAAAAATGACGGGCGTTGCTATGGGCAAAAGTCTAAACAAATCTGAATAAAAGGAGAAAAATATGTCTGCCTTTAACAGCTTGCTTTTTATTTTATTATCAACCTTCGCCATGTCCTATGCGTGGGGCATGAGAGGGACTACTATTGGCGGAGAAAAAGGCGCGATGCTGCCGGGCGCCGTTATGGGGCTTCTTATAGCAATGTTTTCGGGTAATTATTTACTTTTTGACAATTTCTTTTTCCTTTCTGCCTTAGGCTCAACCGGAATGTATTACGGCGGTTGTATGACGTACGGAGAGACACTCGGACTTTCAATGAACTCGAAACCGGCATTAAATATGAAAAAAGGTCTTATCGCCCTTTTCGTAAAAGGTTTTTTATGGTTCGCGGTTTTTGCTCAAGTTCTTTCTTTAGGTCTTGCAAGTCTGACGGGGAAATATTTCTCGGTTAGAGAAGTCATAATTATGTTCCTTTTAATGCCCGTCGTTATGATAACGTTTCTTTTTATTTTCAACAGACCCCATAATACTGAAAAAAGCGTTTTTCCGAAGATTTATTTCTCAATTACCCGCAAGGAAAGCTGGGGTGCGCTGCTTGGCTTGTTTTTTGAGCTTCTTCTCATCTCAATTATTAAAAAAATCCCGTTCGCGGTTGAATATACTTTTATATGCGGGCTCTTCGGAGCGGTCGGTTGGGTAGTCGCTCAGCTTATGCAGATTTTCTGCAGGCAATACAGCAAGGATTGCAGGGGCTCTTTTCTGAAGCTTTGGAGCAAGCCTTCAATAGGCGCCTGGAAGGTTATGGAGTGCATTCTTGGTGCATTTGGCGGTTTAGGTGCCTCAGTCGGAATTGTAATGTTTTTTGATAAATTTGTAGAGCTTACCGCTCAACCTGTAAACAGATTTTGGACTCCCCTTGGTGATAAAGACAGGCTTTTTGTTTATGCCTATATTGCGATACTCGCAATAGATATGATACATTATTTTTCTAAATCAAAAAAGTTGCAAATAGCTGCAGAAATATTGGAATTTCCGTTTTACTCGACCATCCCTATGCTGCTTGTTTTTTTTGGAAGCAAGGATATTGCCCAAATTTCATCATTTTTTATCCTTTATTGGGTATTCGTACAGGAGGTTTCGTTTGAAAAGCCGCATAAGCTTAAATATTCAGCCGTTTTCAAAATACTCTTTACAGCAATCGGAATTATAATATTAACGGCTCAGCTACTTTTTAATTATCTTTTTGGTTTAAGGATTACAGTGCTGCTTTACGGCGTTTTCTACGAAGTGTTTACTCTTGCATACCTTCTTCCGAGGTACGATAAAGCTTCAGCGGAGAAATACAATAACAGTTTTATGAATTATCTGTTTAAGACTGAAATCGGTACCGTACATATCTATTTTATTGTTTGTGTTTTAGTTTTTACGCTCTATGTTTTTCTTTATTGAGAAAGCGATTTTTTAATACTTTTAAGCCGCTTCATGACGTTGTTTTCGCCTTTTCCGAAATAGTCGTGAAGCGTTTTATATTCCTTGAAAAGCTCATTGTAAATAATTACGTTTTCTTTAATCGGATTGAAAACGGTATCAAGAACCTTGCCCATAACAAGGGCGGCATCAAAGACGTTGTCATATCCGCCGTTCTGCCTGCCGGCAGCTACGCTTCCGAAAATGGCGGAGCCGAGAGCACCGCCCTGGTCGCTTCCCGCTATCTTTACCGGCATATTCAGAACATCCGCATAAATTTGCATTGTCATGCTGTCCTTCTTAGCTATACCGCCTGCCGCATAAAATTCCTTAACGGGGACACCGTGCTCCCTAAAGGTTTCAACAATTATTCTTGTGCCGTACGCCGTTGCCTCTATAAGCGTCCTGTAAATTTCTTCAGGTTTAGTAAGCAAGGTCATTCCGAGCATCATGCCCGTTAAATCAACATCAACAAGACAAGAACGATTGCCGTTCCACCAATCGAGCGCAAGCAGTCCGCTTTCTCCCGGTCTTAGCTTCTCGGCTTTTTGACGAAGGTACTCATGCATATTTATCCCTTTTGTTTCGGCATCCTTAAAATAAGCCGCGGAAACACAGTTTTCGATAAACCAGCTGAAATGGTCGCCCACACATGCCTGACCCGCCTCATAACCGAAAAGCCCCGGAAGAATTCCGTCCTCGACAACACCGCACATACCCTCAACTTGCTTTTCTTCCTTTCCAAGGAGCATATGGCAAGTAGACGTTCCCATTATTGCAAGCATTTTTCCTTCCTCTACAATACCTGCGGCAGGAATGAAAACATGGGCGTCAATTATCGGAACCGCGACGGCTGTTCCTTCTTTAAGACCTGTTTTTTCAGCCATCTTCGCGGTAAGATACCCTGCGCAATCACCCATCGGCTGAATATTTCTTGATAGCTTTTCGTCTACAACATTTTCTAATCTATTGTCAAGAGCCTTAAAGAATTCCTTTGACGGATATCCCGTGCGCTTGTTCCACATTTCCTTATAGCCTGCCGTACAAGAGCTTCTGCATTCCTTGCCGGTTAGCTGCATTGTGATCCAATCGGCAGCTTCAATAAACATGTCCGCAGCATCGTATATTTCGGGAGCCTCATCTAAAACCTGCCATATTTTCGGTATTGCCCATTCCGAGGAAATTTTACCGCCGTAGTTTGCCAGCCACGGCTCTTTCCTCTTCTCTGCAATTTCATTGAGCTTGTTTGCGTGCGCCTGAGCGGCATGATGCTTCCAAAGCTTTACATATGCGTGAGGCTCGTCCTTGAACTCATCTGAAAAGCATAGCGGCGTTCCATCCTTTTTTGCAGGCAAGATTGTACAGGCTGTAAAATCCGTACCTATTCCTATAATGTCTTCTTTTGGGACACGGGAGATATTTAATATTCGGGGAATGGTGTCAAGAATAACATCTAAGTAATCCTGCGGATGCTGAAGAGCCCAATCAACACCAAGCTTCTTTCCCGAGGGAAGCTTGTCATCCATTACGGCGTGCTTATACTCATGCACGGCAGAGGTCAGTTCTTCACCCGTTTCAATATTTACGAGCAACGCTCTGCCCGACAGTGTTCCGAAATCTATACCTATTGCATATTTAGCCATAAACAGCACCTCACCAATATTTTCTATATATTAAACTATATCAGAAAATTTTTCAAGTTTTTATGGACTAAAACAGATAAGTAAAGCTATAATAAATATGTTTAATCTGCTTAATAAACATCAATTATTGCTTGACAACAAATTATTCCGATAGTATAATAACCCTTGCATTGCGGAATTGTGTAACGGTAGCACGGCAGACTCTGACTCTGTTTGTCTGGGTTCAAATCCTAGTTCCGCAGCCAGAAAGACTGTCGATTTTTGTCGACAGTCTTTTTATATTAATATGGAAATAAATTGCTATTTGTGATATTGTTAAATCAAATTTTTATATAAAGGGAGGTTAAACCAATGTTTGAAAAAAGAGAATTTCCCATATTGGAATATGATACAAATCCAAAAGCGAAAATAGATCCTTCAAATTTAACAGCTAAAACTGATGTCCCCGAATGCTGTGTTATAACCTTTTTTGGCGATGTAATTAATGAAATGTTACAGTCAAACAAGTTAAAACAGATTGCAACATTCTATTCATGCACAGTTCATTTGCCAATATATGAAACTAAATATAAGGGAAAATCCATCGCAATTGTGCAAGGTTTTTTTGGTGCCGCTGGTTCTGCTGGCTTATTGGAAGAACTCATTGTTATGGGATTTAAAAATTTTATAGTTTGCGGTGCTGCGGGAGTTTTGCAAAAAGGCATTCAAGTAGGACATTTAATCGTACCCTATTCAGCTGTTAGGGATGAGGGCGTTTCATATCACTATATAGAGCCTTCGAGAGAAATAGAATGCAACAAACATGCTGTAAACACTATTGAGAAATTATTTGAAAATGAAAAAATTCCTTATATCAAAGCAAAAACATGGACTACTGACGCATTTTATAGAGAAACAGAAGATAAAATTTCACTCAGGGTTTTAGAGGGATGTGTTACAGTAGAAATGGAAGCTGCTGCATTTTTTGCAGTATCAAAATTTCGCAATGTTGTATTAGGACAAATTTTATTTGGCGGTGATGACTTAAGCGGTGTTGAATGGGATTCACGTCGATGGACCAGCAGAGAAGAAATAAGGAGAAGTCTTGTTGAATTGTCATTCAAGACTTGTTTGCAATTATAAGCTATTGTTACTGTTATGTTTAATTCATGGCATCTTTTTCACTACCTCTTTACAAAAAGGGAAGTCTCTTTTTAGACTTCCCTTTTTAATTTTTTTTATTATTTACCGACTTTTAGTAAAATATAAAAAATTCTCGGACGATTGCTCGTCCGAGTTAATTATTCTTGATTATTTAAGCTCAACCTTTGCGCCGGCTTCTTCTAACTTAGTCTTTGCCGTTTCAGCCTCATCCTTGGATACGGCTTCTTTAACAGCCTTGGGAGCGCCGTCAACAACGCCCTTTGCTTCGGCAAGACCTAACCCGGTAATCTCACGAACAGCCTTTATAACGGCTATTTTGTTCGGTCCTACTTCACTCAAAATAACGTCAAATTCCGTCTTCTCTTCAACAGCTGCTACAGCTGCTCCCTCGGCGGGGGCTGCTACTGCGACAGCGGCAGCTGCCGATACGCCAAACTCTTCTTCTACAGCCTTAACAAGCTCGGAGAGCTCAAGAACCGTGAGTGTCTTTAATGTTTCTATAATAGGTGTAATCTTTTCTGATGCCATATTTATTCCTCCTGTTTTATGCTCTTATGAGCTTAATTTTCTGCTGTTTCAGCTGTAGCTTCCGCAGTTTCTTTTGATGTGTCTGTGTTTTCCGTCCCGTTTTTATCGGCAATAGCCCGGACTGCACGGGCAAAGGACGCGATAGGCGCGCTCAGTACGTTTGCCACCATCGAAAGTAAGGTCTCCCTCGAGGGAAGCTTAGCAAGACTCTTAATAACTGTCGCATCAATAATCTTGCCGTCAATAAATCCACTTTTAATGGTAAATATTTTGTGGGTGTCGGCAAACTTGCTGAGAATTTTTGCGGCAGCTGTATAGTCGTTCTCGCTCGTTGCTATTGCGGTTGTGCCCTCAAGAACAGAATCCAGACCTTCAAGCGTTGTACCTTTAACAGCAAGCCTTAACATCGTGTTCTTCGTTACGGTGTACTTAACACCTGCCTTTCGAAGCTCGGAGCGCAAAACGGTATCATCGGTAACGGCTATTCCCTTGTAATCTACAAGAACACCTGCACAAGAACCGGAAAGTCTTTCGCTGAGCTCTGCAACCTCTTGTTTTTTAGCTTCTAAAACCTTTGCACTTGGCAAATAAATTCACCTCCGTATATATCTAAAAATCCCTTCCCGCAAGCACGGGAAGGGCGTAAATTCACAAAAGAGCGATTATACGCTTTCCTCGGCAGGCAGTCATTGACTATTAGACAAAATAATTGCACCTGCTGTCTTAAGAACAGCTTTTGTATGATAGCACATCAAATGTGCTTTGTCAAGAGAATTATTCCGGTTTTGAAGTCGCAACAATTTTTGCGGGGTTAATATGAATACCGGGACCCATAGTTGTAGCTATAACGCATGAGCGAATATACTGTCCCTTAGTAGCGGCAGGTTTTGCCTTTACTACAGCTTCAAGAAGCGTATTTGCGTTTTCAATCAGCTTTTCTCCGCCAAAGGATACCTTCCCTATCGGGCAGTGAATAATGTTGGTTTTATCGAGACGATATTCAATCTTTCCTGCTTTAGCTTCCTTAACGGCTTTGCCGACATCGGGCGTAACAGTTCCGGCTTTTGGGCTGGGCATCAGTCCGCGAGGACCAAGCAGCTTTCCAAGGCGACCGACAAGTCCCATCATATCGGGAGTTGCAATACAAACATCCATATCCATAAAGCCTTCGCCTTGTATTTTGGCTACAAGATCTTCCGCGCCGACAATATCTGCTCCTGCATCCTCAGCGGCCTTTGCGGCATCGCCTTTTGCGAAAACAGCAACACGAACATCCTTACCCGTACCATTGGGAAGGACAACCGCTCCTCTTACCTGTTGTTCGGCGTGTCGTGAGTCAACTCCTAAACGAATATGCATTTCGACTGTCTCATCAAATTTTGCTGTTTTGGTTTTTGTAGCAAGCTCAAGAGCCTCATCAATTTCGTAAAGCTTTGATTTTTCTATAAGCTTTTTGCTTTCAATATACTTTTTTCCGTGTTTCATTAATGTTTACCTCCCATAGCGTCGCGTCAATCAACAACAGTAATACCCATGCTGCGAGCTGTGCCGGCTATTATCGACATGGCTGCCTCAATACTTGCCGCATTGAGATCGGGCATTTTCTGTTCGGCGATTTTTCTTACCTGTTCTTCTGTGATGGTTGCGACCTTTTTCTTGTTCGGCTCTCCCGAAGCTTTTTCAATGCCGCACGCCTTCTTTATCAGAACTGCTGCGGGAGGGGTTTTAGTGACGAAAGAAAAAGAGTGGTCGGCATAAACAGTAATGACAACGGGTATTACAAGACCGATGTCGTTTTTTGTGCGCTCATTGAATTCCTTTGTAAAAGCCATGATATTTACGCTATGCTGACCCAGCGCAGAACCAACAGGTGGCGCCGGAGTAGCTTTTCCCGCAGGAATTTGGAGCTTTATAAGACCGATTACTTTTTGAGCCATTTTTTTGCACCTCCAAAATTTGTGGTATGTCGGAGTGAGAGCTCAGCTCACTCCTCCCACTGTGCGCCGATAAGGCGCAAAATAACAAGCGGTACCCGCTAATTATTTATTTTGTTATTTAATAGTATTTTCAACCTGGTCGATTTCAAACTCAACGGGAGTATCACGGCCGAACATTGAAATTGAGACTCGAACAACATTCTTTTCTGTGTTTAGTTCTTCTACAACACCTGAAAAACCCTCAAACGGACCATCGGTTACAGTAACGAGATCCCCGACTTCATAATTGACCTTAATGACTCTCTGTTCGACGCCGAGCTTTTGTACTTCCTCATCGGTTAACGGAACAGGCTTGCTTTCAGGACCTAC
Source organism: Firmicutes bacterium ADurb.Bin300 (assembly GCA_002069015.1). Taxonomy (GTDB): domain Bacteria; phylum Bacillota; class Clostridia; order Oscillospirales; family Acutalibacteraceae; genus DTU089. The sequence continues at coordinate 17,718 of MWBL01000037.1, forward strand.
AAAGCCCGTTACGCCTCTCGTGTTACGGATAAGGTACCAGGTCTCATCAGACATTGAGGGCTGATTGTCGTTCCCGATATTAACCGTAAGCTTAACCATAACATACCCCGGGAAAATTTTGCGTTCAACCTCAACAGTCTTGTCATCTTTAATCTCGGTAACCTTTTCCATGGGAATCTTAACCTCAAGGATCTGGTCCTGCATTCTACGATTTTCAACTATTTTTTCAATGTTTGCGGCCACTTTGTTTTCGTAGCCGGAATAGGTATGAACAACATACCATCTTGATTCTGCCATCCGTTAACCTCCGCTGTATTTCAAGGGAGCCGACTAATCGACAGTCGTACTCTCTGTTGTTTCAGTAGAATCTTCGGCGGTATCGTCAGTAGCTTCGGTTTGTTTGGTGGTATCGGATACGGCTGAGGTTGTTGTATCTGATTTCTCGGCAGCCTTTCTCACAAGCCCGAGTCCTCCCGACAGCGCGTAGTCAATAATC
>MWBL01000038.1 GCA_002069015.1 Firmicutes bacterium ADurb.Bin300
TGCACCCGCCATGTGGCATTCGATGAAATTTCCGAGAACAATTTTCATCGGGAGACAAGCGTCCGGGGGAGCGTATCTGCTCCCGAGCGAAAGTGTATTTCTTGTAGTTTTAGGGGGCATTATAAACGGAATTCCCCATTCGCGCATTAATACGGACAACAGAACCGACATATTGCCTAAATTAGGAAATGTAATAATCATACTCTCACCCTGTCCCCGAGCATATCGGCGAAGGCCTCAAGCCTGGTGTCAAGTCCCGCTGCGGAAGTGTGCTCGTCAAGGGATATCTCCATAAACGGCTTCGCGCTCATATCCCTGATATATTTTTTGGTAAGCGGCACAATAAAAGAGTCAGGTCCACAACCGAATGCGGTAAGGTAAATATAGCCGTCGATTTGGGAAGCTGCCGCTTCGGACACAGCGGCAAGACCTGCTGCCTGCCGTCCCGTTATCCAGAACGGTGCATGACTAAACGAATTTTCGGCGCTCGATGAGAGAAAATCGTTATCGAACAAGTCTGAGGTTACGACGCGGATATTTAGTTTTTTCAACCTCTTTTTAATATCCATATTTATAAACGAATCCTCGACGATATACTTATGTCCTAAAAGACAGACAAGAAAAAAATCATCACGAGACCCTTTTTTTGTTTTGGGGAGCGACATAAAAGCAACCCTTGCACTTCCCAAAACCAACATTTCCTCAATTGCCGTTTTGATTTCACGGGTATCGTTACCCAGAGCTAACCCTGTCCTTGCATAAAATGTCTTAAATTCACCTGAAAATTCCGGTGAAATCATTCTTATGGAGGGCTTTAGAGAGGCGGCGAGCATCTCATTTATTCCTATTACCTTAGGGCAGGTAAAACTGTCTTTAGCGCATTTGATAATTTTCGGAGAAAAAAGACAGTCTATTCCCATATCTAAAAGCTCCATCGCATTTTTATGATATATCTTCACGGGAAGACAAGCCTCATCTGTGCACAGGAAACAAGAAGAGTCGTGTATTTCGGCTGTAACGCATTCATGACCGAGCTTTTGGAGGAATTGAAGCCACAAATCCCCATATTCATAATAGTATAAGCCTTTGATAATACCGATTTTCATTTTATCGCCTCTCTTTCAATCTGCCTTTCTATTTTAGACAGTTTCTTGATAAAACATTCAGAAATAAAAAAAACTCATAAGACGGTTATGAGTTTTTAGCGATATATGTTGCTTTAGCTTATGTCTGTATTTACGTGAATGCGAATTACCTCGGCGAAATTTTAGGGAATTTAACGAAGGAGATTGAGCGTTCCATTGAGAAATACTGTTAAAAAGCTTTAATTTCCGGGAGCTTTATGATAAGCTTTAAAAAAATAAAACGGAGTGATACTTTGGAATTCAAAATTTTTCATAAATCCCTTGAAACGCTTCATATGAATACTCAAAAGCCCGGGGCATACTTTATTCCTTATTCAACAATGGATGAGGCTCTCACATTTCAGAGGGAAAACTCTTCGTTTTACACAGACTTGTGCGGGGAGTGGAAATTCAGGTTTTACCCTTCCTTTGAGGATGTTGATTTGAGCTGTGTTGCAGTCGCTGATATTTCTGATTATGATAGTATAACCGTCCCGCGCTCTTGGCAGATGTATACCGGCAGAGATTACGACAAGCCGATGTACTCAAACTTGCAATATCCTTTTCATACCGACCCTCCCCACGTTCCCGACGAAAATCCGTGTGGAGCGTATTATACAACCTTTTGCGTTACGAAGGATATGCAAGGGCGCAGGCTGATGCTTAACTTTGAGGGTGTCTCTTCCTGCTTTTATCTTTGGGTCAACGGGACTTTTACGGGCTACAGTCAAGTAAGTCACAGTACAAGCGAATTTGATATTTCAGACTTTGTATTAGAGGGAGAAAACACTTTAACCGTGCTTGTCGTAAAATGGTGTGACGGAACGTATTTGGAGGACCAGGATTTTTTCAGGCTTTCGGGCATTTTTCGTGATGTGTATATACTGCACAGGAACAAAAAAGGCATTGAGGACTTTTCCGTTAAAACCGATATTCAAAGCAACGAGAAAAGTGCGCGCATAAGCGTGTCATATTCACTTTACGAAAAGGGGAATGTTATAAGTTATGTTCTTTTTTCACCCAACGGTAAGACGGCGCACAGGGGCGAAGCGGACGGCGGCCTTTTCAGTATTGATATAAAATCACCTCTACCATGGAATGATGAAATGCCTTACCTTTATACACTTTTTATCCTTGTTGAAGACGAGATAATTCCGGTGCGAATAGGGATTAGGGAGTTTAAGATAGACAACCGCAAGCTTCTTGTCAACAATAAACCGATAAAGCTCAAGGGCATTAACAGGCATGACAGCCACCCCGATAACGGCTATACCGTAACACGCCGGGATATGATAAACGACCTTATGCTTATGAAACGCGCCAATGTCAATGCTATACGCACCTCGCATTATCCCAATTCTCCGCTCTTTTTGGAGCTTTGTGACGAGCTTGGATTTTATGTAATAAATGAGGCGGACCTTGAAACGCACGGTATGGGCTATGAGGTCGAGGGGGAATGGGACTGGCAGCGCTGGTCCTTGCTCTCGCGAATGCCGGAATGGAAAGAGGCTTATATTGACAGGGCAAGACTTCTTTACGAGCGCGATAAAAATCACCCGTCGATAATTTTCTGGTCGCTCGGGAATGAGAGCGGAGTCGGCGCAAATCATCGCGCTATGGCTCAATATATCCGAAGCAAAGATGAAAAAGCGATAATTCACTATGAAAACTCTCATTTAGAATTCAAGGCGATTGAGGAGGGCGCTGACTATTCCGACATATCCGACGTCGAGAGCCGTATGTACCCGAAGGCGGATTACATTGAAAGGTATTTAGCGGACAAATCAAATAAAAAGCCGCTGTTTATGTGCGAATATGTAGATTCCGTAACCACGGGGGATGTATATGATTATTGGAGCTATGTAGACAAATACGACAATTTCTGCGGCGGCTGTATATGGGAATTTTGCGACCATGCCGTAAATGTTCCCGATGGAAATAATAATCCGCGATATTTTTACGGGGGAGATTTCGGCGAGCATCCTAATGACGGCATATGCTGCCTTGACGGCTTGGTTTATCCGGACAGACGCCCGCGCCCCGGCTACTTTGATATGAAAAAGGTTTATGAACCGTTTAGGGGAGGCTTTGACGGGAAGGGAACCATTAAGATTAAGAATGTCAGATACTTTTTGCCTCTTTCTGATTTGACGGCTGTCTGGACGCTTTCCCACAGCGTCGGCAAAATAGCCTCGGGAAGAATAGAATCACTGCAAATCGAACCTCAAGTCGAAAAGGAGTATATTCTTTTCGACTTAAATAAGATAAAGGAAAAGCTTAAGGAAAATTGTTTTTTAACAATCAGCTTAATTCAAAACGAGGCTACCCCTTGGGCTCAGAAGGGGTATGAAGTCGGATTTATGCAGTTTGAAATTCCGACAATAAAAGAGAAAAAGCGTCTCAAGCAAAATACTGTTAAATTTGTTGAAGACAAAAGGTTTATCAGGGCAAGCACGGGCAGAATTAGCTTTGTTTTTGATAAGGCCTTTGGCAGTATATCGGAGTATTCCTTAAACGGCACGCCTCTTCTTTTTCAAAAAAGTTCTTTTGATATCTGGCGTGCCCCTAACTACAACGGCGGCTCAAAGGAAAGATGGCTTTTAGAACGGTTTGACAGAATCACTCAAAAAACATATTACTCTAAACTGATTGAATGCGACGCAAAGCATATTAAAATAGAGTGCTCCTTTTGTTTGGGCGCGCACTCGTGTTTGCCCGTTATAAGGGCATCGGCAATATATACATTTAACGGTGACGGAACTGTAAATATTTCCGTATCGGGCAGCGTCCGCAATAACGCTCCGCTCCTACCCCGTCTCGGGCTTCGGCTTGTTTTGCCCTCGGGATTTGAGCGTATTGAGTATTTTGGTCTGGGAGAAACAGAAACTTATCCCGACAGATATAAGGCGGCGCGTTTTGGCGAGTACAGTCTTTCCGTTCAGGAAAACTTTGAACATTATATAAGACCGCAGGAAAACTCCTCACGCTATAAAACGAGATGGGTAAAAATAAAAAATACCGAAGGCATCGGTCTTTTTGCCGAAGGCTTCGGTATGGATGATTTTCCCTTCAGCGCCTCACATTTTACCGCAAACCAACTGATTGAGGCGGCGCACGATTTTGAGCTTGAACCCCGGGAGGAAACATATCTCAATCTTGATTGGCGTGTAAATTCGATAAGCGAGGACAGACTTCTTGCCACTTCTCAAAATAAACGCCTTCTTGATGATAAGAGCTTTAAGTTCGGGTTTACGCTTAAGGCTATCCGAGAGTGATTGTCCTGTCCGCAAGAAGGCTTGCCTGTTCAGGAATATGAGTGACCATAATAACCGTTTTGCCCTTAAGTTCCTTTTTCAAAAGGTCGTGAACGAGCAAAGCGGTTTTCTTATCAAGCTCTCTGAGCGGTTCGTCAAGAAAAAAGACATCGCCGCCGAAAGCAAGGGCACGGGCAATGCTTAATCTGCGCTTCATACCGCCGCTAAGCTCATTGGGAAACTTATGCATGTCCTCACCAAGACCTATTTCTCTTAAATAATACTGCGCCCTTTCCCTGTCATTTGCTATAGCAAGGATGTTGCCGAGAGCGTCATACCACGGGAGCAATCTGTTTTCCTGAAAAACAAAAGACTGTCGGAGTGATTCGTCACGCATTATCTCTCCCGAATCGGGAAGAGAAAGCCCGCTCGCCAGACGGAGAATTGTGGTTTTACCGCATCCGGACGCCCCTAAAAGGCATACGAATTCGCCGTCGTTAAATGTTATACTGAAATTTTTCAATATTTGCTTTCCCGCGAAGCTTACGGAAACCTTGTCAAGACTAATCATCCGTTTGTCTCCTCTTGTTGATTTTTAGCGCAACAAGACCGAGAAGCTTTTCCAAAAGAAAGCTCAAAGCAACGACAGCAATCGTCCAGGCGAAAAGCTTCGGCACCTCAAGATATATTTTAGAATCATATAATCTTGACCCTATTCCGAAATGCGGATTGCATATAACCTCGGCAGCCGTACCCGCCTTCCACGCCATTCCGAGGGAAGTGGCGGTTGCGGAAGAAAAATACGGCAGAACAGAGGGAATATAGAGTTTTTTTACCTTGTTTTTTCGGCTAAGGCCAAAGGCGGTTGTCATCTCAATCAAATTGCGGTCTGTCTGCTCTATTCCTGCAATGAAGCTGCTGCATACGATAGGAGTAACTATTAAAACCGATGTAAAAACAGGTATATAGTCCCTGTTCATCCAAACCATAAGCAGAATTATGAATGAGGCTATGGGAGTTGCTCTGATTATTGTTAAAAGGGGGGAAATAAATTCCTTTAACCATTTTGAGACTTTAGTTACGCTGCCCAAAATAATACCAAGAGCAATTCCGAGCAAAAACCCCAATAAAATTCTTAAAAGCGAATACCCGCAGGACAAATAAAAATCAGCCGATTGCATCAGAAAAAACAGAGCTCTTGCTACCGATAAGGGCGATGGAAGAAGGACCTCGTGTCCCACAAAATGCGAGACGAGTGTCCAGATTATTATCCAAATAACCGTTACAGCAAGAAATCTGAAAAATCTTTTCAGCCTAAGTCACCCCTTAGCTTGGAAAAATAGAAAATGTCATCGGAGGGCAGTTCTCCGCCTATGAGCGTCGTGTTAAATCCATTGATAACATTATAAAAGCCTTTAACGGCGCTTTTCATTTCGTTGCCGGTAATGCAGACCATATTACAGCCGGGTATTGCTGTTTTTGCTATTGCAGCGGGCATAATGCCGTATTTTTCTATAATCGCGGATGCGTCGAGCGTATTTGTATTTGCGTATTCAACGGAAGAAGCGTACTCTGTTAAGAAACTCTCTATTGTAGCGGGATTTTCTTCTATAAAATCCGTACGAGCCACCAAACAGCCCATGGGAAGTACGCCTAAACCGGAATCCTCCCATTCCCTCGTAAGGTCAAGAGCTATTTTGTAACCGATATTTTTAGAAAGCAGAGTCGTCACAAAAGGCTCCGGCAATATGCATATATCATAACTGCCCGAAACAGCAAGAGTTACAGCCTCCGCATGCTCCGAAGCGTACGTAATGTCGGCCGAGGTGTTCCCGAAGAGCTTTTGAATAATCACCTGAGCGGTAGAGCCGGCGCCTGATGTAATTACTTTTTTCCCGTTTAAGTCGGAAATTTTGGAAATTGAATCTCCTTTTTCAAGAAGATAAAGAACGCCTAAGGTGTTGACGGCGATAATCTTTATATTTACCCCGCTCTTATTCTGTATAACGGCCGCAAGGTTAGTCGGAATCGCGGCAATATCAAGCGCACCGCTGACAAGCTGACCGGTAATTGCGTCGGGTGTATTTTCAATTGAGAAGGTATATTTGTTGGCGGCCTCGCTTTCTTCATTCTTTTTCATAAGAAAAGCGGCGCCCATGCCGGTAGGACCTTTAAGTACGGCAATATTCACCGCTGTTTTTTCGGCTAAGGCGGGGTCTGTGCTTGAAGAGTCATCCTTATGGTTAACGGCGCAAGAGCCCAGTGTAAAGATCATTGTCAGCGAGAAAAATAAGCAAAAGAATTTTTTCATTTTTTAAGTGCTCCTTTGTTAATAATGATTGCGGGAATTCCAACTAAAAGAATACACTAATAAAAGCGAAATAGCAACATGTTATGTTAATGAAATTTAACATTCAATCTATTGACTGTAACAATTGTCTCAAGTATAATTATTTTATGTAACAACAAGAAAAGAGGATTTTTATGGATTTATTAATGCGTTCGGATAAGCTTAAAAATGTTCATTCGGATATAAGAGGACCCGTATTTGTCGAGGCTACGCGTATGCGCAAGGAGGGTATCGATGTTCTTCGTCTTAATACCGGAAATCCCGCGACCTTCGGCTTTGAAATGCCCGACAGCGTCAGGAATGCCCTAATAAACAACGCCGACAAGGCAGTGCCTTACTGCGACCTTAAGGGTATGCCCGAAGCGAGAGAATCAATATGCAGCTACCATAAGGGCAAGGGCTTTAAGGATATTACGCCTGAGGATGTTTTTATAGGCAACGGTGTCAGTGAGCTTGTAACAATGGCGCTGACAACGCTGCTTAACTATGGGGATGAGATTCTTGTTCCCTCTCCCGATTATTCTCTTTGGACAAACTCGGTATATATAGCCGGCGCAAAGCCCGTGCATTATATTTGTGACGAGCAGGCAAACTGGTATCCCGACCTTGACGACATAAAATCAAAAATCACCCCTAAAACGCGTGCTATCGTGCTGATAAATCCAAATAACCCCACGGGTGCGCTCTATCCGCGCGAGCTGCTTGAAAAGCTTGTACAAATAGCAAGAGAAAATAACCTCGTCATTTTCTCCGATGAAATATATGACCGCCTTGTTATGGACGAGCTTGAGCATGTTTCGACTGCTACATTAGCTCCGGACCTTCTTGTGATTACAATGAACGGTCTTTCAAAATCACATATTATCTGCGGCTTCAGGTGCGGCTGGATGGTTTTAAGCGGCGCAAAAGAGGCGGCGAAGGATTTTGCCGCAGGTCTTGTACAGCTTTGTGCGATGAGACTTTGCGCAAACGCCCTGCCGCAGCTTGTTATTCCCGCCGCCTTGGCGGACCCGGAAAGCACAAGGGCGATGATTGTGCCGGGAGGGAGGCTTTACGAGCAAAGGGAGGCAACCTGCCGCGAGCTTGATAAAATCGAGGGAATAACCTATGTTAAAAACAGCGCGGCTTTCTATATATTTCCGAAGCTTGACATAAAAAAGTTCAATATTACCGATGACCAACAGTTTGCCATGGATTATCTGCACAGCAAGCATGTTATGATTATTCCCGGCAGAGGCTTTAGTTGGAACGAGCCCGATCATTTCAGAATAGTAATGCTTCCAAAGCCCGAGGTGCTTGCCAAAGCTATGCGCGACTTAGGCGACTTCCTGTCAGACTATTGGCAACAGGTATGATATACAATGTATTCTGCTGATGTAAATGAATTATTGAGGTATAACGATAGCTCTCCGACGATTTAAATAATGAACGAAGGAGTATGCTACATTTTGGTCTTACCAAGGCAGAAGGTATGATTGTATAGCATAAATATAGTAAAAAAGTCTCCGATTGATTTCGGAGACTTTTTGTTTAGACAGTTTGAAAAGATATACAATCTCAAAATGCTGCGCTTTTTAGTATGGTTTCAAAACAGACAAGTTGACTAAAACCCAACCTAAACGTCATAATGATACGGGATATTTTCTTCACCCTGCCAAAGCAGAGAAGGATAAGCGGCAGGACCTCCGGGATTAGAAGGGTCTGTTTTGATTACCCAGGTGACTGTAAAATCCCAATCAACATAAATCATTATGCCGCTTTCCGTTGTCATATCGCGGGTAGTAGAGCCGGTACCGCCTGCGGAGGCAGTTTGACCGGAAGTATCAGTATCCCAAAAGCTGTGGGTGACTGTAGCGCCGTTCTCGTTTCTTCCGACAAGACCGCCTGTTTCTGTGTCGCCGACAACGTATCCGTTTGAATAAGAAGTAATAATTTGAGCATAGGAACCATTAACGGTGCCGTAATTGTCCCCGACTAAGCCACCGACTTTTTCAGTGCCGTAAACCGAGCCGGTTGCATAGCAGTTTATAATTATACCGCCATACATATTGTCTCCTGATAAGCCCCCTACTGCATTAACACCGGTGACACTACCCATAGCAAAACACTTTGATACGATGCTGTCATAATTTGAGCCGAGCAGACCGCCGACATAATACCCTCCGCCAGTAACGTTACAGGTAGAATAGCTCTCTTTTAATGTGCCGGAATATAGTCCGCCGATTAGCCCGCCCACATAATGGCTGCTCGGAGCAGAAACAGAGCCGTCGGAATAGCAACCGCTGATATTCCCGCCATCAGGACTAAAACCGATTAACCCCCCGGTAGAGCCGCTGGTTCCGTTAACGAAGCCGGACATATTACAGTCGGTTATGTTGCCTGCGCGGTTATAGCCAATAAGAGCGCCGACAAACCACTGGCCGGTAACATCGGCTTCAGATAATGAAACGTTACTGACAGTGCCTCTGTTTTCCCCGAACAAACCTATATATCCTTGGTTCGGGCGATTAATTGTCAGATTGCTGATAATCTTACCCTTACCGTCATAGCTGCCGGTAAAAGGCATGTTTTTAAATCCTATCGGCTCCCAGCCTTCTACGCTTCCCGAAAGAAAAGCCTCCAAATCAATATCTGCTATTTGTTCAAAACAGGCATCAAGACGATACCGCACGTTATTCAATTGCTTTGCGTTAGCTACTTTATAAGGATTTTCAACGGTTCCGTCACCTCCGGCAAATTCCGGGGCTTTTATAAAAAACCACTCATTATCATAGAACATTGCTTCCATATCAATGCCGTCATCTTTGAAGGTGAACTCAGTTATAGCGATTTCCTCCGGCGCAATGGTTAGCCAGAATTGATTATTGTATAACCATTCAACAGAAGCGGGGTTTATGTCTGTCACTTCTCCTGTACTCGTATAAAATACAGTTTCGTACATCGGAACTTTCACAATATTGCTGTCCGCGCCGGATGTCAACGCTCCCGCTTTGGCTTGAACCGTTACGGTTCCTCTGCCGCTGCCTTGACCGGCTGTTTTCAGCGCAAATGATAACTGTAATTCCTTGCTGTTTATTTTGATTATGCTATCCGGCTGATAATTCGTCGTTCCGGTATCAATATTCCAGTTTTCAAGATTCAAAGCTGCCGCGTCGTCGGCAAAGGTAGTGCCCGAAGCATAAACATTAAGACTCTGACCGGTTAAATACGGGGATGAAGAATAACTTATAAAGCCTGTGGAAATACCTATTGCCTTAAATACTATTTCCTTTTGCGCAACATGTGAATGAGCATACCCGGCTTTGATTCCTATAGCTTTTACTGTGATTGCTTCGCCATCGGGATTATCTGTATTTAAGGTAAAGGGCACCGTATATTTTGTTGAGTCAGCTGAAGGCTGTGTTCCGTCTAGGGTATAGTAAATTTCGGCACCGGGAGCATTCGCGGTAAGTGTTACCGTAACAAGGCCGTCATTTTCCGCGCCATCCGAAACATCAACATCCGTCTCAATATCGGTCGTAACCGAAAACTCCTGAAGTCCTACCGCAACACGAAGGGAAATGCGCACATCTTCAACACTGATTTTTCTTGAAGTGGCAAATGTATCGGCAGCACATTCTTGCGCTGCACTTTCAAAGCTCTCAAGCTCTACCGCCACACGCAGAATTTTCCGCACATCATCTATTTTTACTTTTCCGTCGCCAGTAACATCACCTTTAATAATAACGGTAAGAGAATTAAGCTCCGTATCCTCATCTATAGGACGAACCTCACAGCCCGTTGAGACGATTTCCTCGTCTTCAAGAAGCGTATCATTTTTATAAACAAAAACATTATCGGATGTAAACTGATTGATTAATTCTGAAACCTTTAGATTGTCCGACCACGAAATGACAGCGTTATTCTCCTCATCAAGTATGAGAGCTGAGCCCGAAGTGAGCTCGAAGAAATTTACATACTTAAAACCGTTACCGACGGCATAGTCTTCGCCAGTGCTATGCGCGTAGCAATAGACAATGAAGTCGCCGTATTTTTCATAAGCCCCGGCGGCATAGGAATAACCAAAAGCGAACTCTCCGATTTTTTCAACGCTTTTGGGAATTATTATGCCTTGAAGCAACGGGCAGCCTACAAAGGCTCCGTTTCCGATACTTATTAAGCTCTCGGGAATATTTAAGGCCGTAAGTGCCGAAGAACCCCAAAATGCTTGATCAGCCACGCAGAGCGTTCCCGGTTTTATCGTATAATCGCTGCTGACTCGAGAACCATCGGCTTTAATCAAATAATTACCCAAATATAAAACGCCATCTTCCCAGTTTGAGGGGTTTCCCGAGTAAGCCGAATCATTAAGAACTCTGTAGCCAATACTTGTTACCCCGCTCCCGATTGTGATGTTTGTAAGAGAGGAACAGCCTATAAATGCTTCGTATCCGATACTTGTGACACTATCGGGTATAATTACGCTTGTAAGCGAACCACAGCCGTAAAACGCCTCTTCTCCTATACTTAAAACGGGCAAATCATCGATATGGTCGGGTATCTCAAGAATACCGCTTGCCGAAGTGTTACACCCGGTAATAATAATGCCTGTACCGTCGGAATTTGTTTCATATGTTAAAACGGAATGCCAATCTGCGGCATAAACAAACGGCACGGATAAAACCGCAACCGCTAAAACAAGAACTACAGAAAGAGCTTTTTTTAACATAACATAACCCTCCATATTTACTTTTCCGATATTAAAAGAATACAGCTAAAGTTTACCATTATTAACTTATCTTTGTCAAACGTTTATTTAAAGGAATTGTTGATAAAAACAGTTAGAATTGCGCATTGAATTTGAAATCAAGATATCACGATGATGCTTCATATGCGGCGGACCCTAAAGTCCGTTATTATGCCGCTGCTTGAAGGAATAGAACTGATGATGTTTCTATGGAACGTCTTGAATAGATCCCTTCCATATTGCAGTATTTTCAAAATTGTGACGGGATTTGTTGCAGGCTTTTGGCTCTGTTTTTTTGAGCTGTTTTGCGATAGCCCCCTTTTTGTTCAAATGAAATTCAGCTTTTAACCTGTCTTTTGCAATAACCCGCAAACATTATCGGCACGCAAATAAGAACAGTGATCATTGCAACAGGAATAAAAAAGCATCTTATGTCAATTATTTTTTCAGAGAAATATATAAGTTCGCCATGTCTGATATAATTACCTGAAATCATATTAACAGGCATTATTTTAAGAAACCTTTCATCACCGTATTCCGCATAAATAAGAGGACCTATCCCCAAAAACAAAGAAACTCCCACGGACGATGTCGGCTTTGAAAAGCATGCGGACACCGCAAGAGTCATTAACGCAATCAGCACACACCCCAATAATATATAAAAAACAGCAGAAAAAAACCTTTCAATGTTACTTTGATATATACCCACATTTGCCCCTTCGGTACCAAGATAAGCAAAATTAATTGATACAGTCATGAATATATATATCGCCCAGCAAATCATTGAATATATAATGGATACGGTAAGCTTTGCGGCAGTAAGGGTACCTTTTCCCCGTTTACTCGTAAGCAGCAGCGAATCGGTTTTGCCGGAATATTCTCCCGTAAACACATTACAAAGCCCGAAGATAAGCACAGCCGCAAGGATAAAACCTGTATCAAGAGAAAGAGTTCTAAGAATGTTTTCCCAGCCATAATCGTATCCTACCGTAAAGCCGTCTTTAAGCGCTTTTTCTTCAATATCGATTAAATGATCCAAACGCAGTTTCTCTATAGGAGTTAAACTCTCCCGCGCTTTTGCGCGATTATCTTCAATCGCGTTTTTTATGATATCATATTGTTTGACCGGCATATACACTTTAAAATATTCCGTAATATACTCTCTTTTTATGACGAGTACAGGCGGTGTTTGATTCATATAATTAGACTCATATTTGCCAAAATATATGGGACCGCCGGATACCAATCCCTTGTCCACATAATTACTGTCGTCCGCTTCAAACGCCTCAAGCTTCGCCCTGTATTCATCAATATTCCATGATGCGACAAACATCTCCGGAATTTTTACTCCGTTCAACTCAGAAAGAGTATATTCACCTATTACCCCCTCACGGTATTGATTGAGCGAATACGCTGAAAAGTAAAATATGCCAATAAACAGAAGCAGAAAAGCCCATAAAAATAATTTGTTCTGAAATATTTTTTTAAGCTCATACCTTATCAGCGTCGGCATATTCGCTCACCTCCCCGAAAAATCTCATATAGACATCCTCAAGATCGGGACTGCCCGAAACCGCGTCAAGCCGGGGTATAACGTCCGAAACAATACGAATACGCAAATAATCCCCTTCTAAAGGCAAAATTCCGCTTACATTGAATTTGCTTTGAATTCCGGGAAGCTCGCTCCTTTTTACATTCATAAGCCAGACGGTCCCTTCCGCCTCCGCCAAAAGCTCGTCGGAAGTAACGTGTTTTGAGGCTATTTTCCCATCCTTCATGATCAGTATCCTATCCGCAAGATAGGATATATCGGATATAATATGCGTTGCGTAAAATATTATTTTGCCGGCCGCCATTTCGCCCAGCTTATTGCGAAAGCGTATACGCTCCCTCGGGTCAAGCCCCGAGGTCGGCTCATCAATGATAAGAATAGACGGATCGTTGAGAAGCGCCTGCGCAATCCCGAGCCGCTGACGCATACCGCCGGAAAAGGTTTTTATCTTCTGGTCCTTCACCGTATAAAGGTCAGCGATATACAACACTTTTTTACAGCGCTCCTCAGCCAGGCTGCCGCCTATTCCTTTAACGGCGCATAAATACCGCAAAAAATCATAAGCGCTGAAATCCGGATAAAATCCGAAATCCTGCGGAAGATACCCGAGCTTACTGCGATAAGCCGCTCCCATGGCGCAAATATCCTTACCGTCAAGCGTAATTTTACCCGATGTAGGCTTCAGTAATCCGGCAAGCATCTTAATCAATGTGCTCTTACCGGAACCGTTCGCCCCGATCAGGCCATAAATTCCGCTTTCCAATGTAAGATTCACATTGTCTACGGCACATTTTTTACCGTACATTTTCGTTATATCCGTAAACTCAATTTCCATGGCAATCATACTCCAATCAAAGTTTTACAATTTCTTGCGAATTTTTACTCCGATAATGAAAAGTATAACTCCGGTAAAGCCCAACGGTAAAGAATTGCATAACAGCATTTGCCGGTTGGCAGCCCTGACAGTATAATAAAGCGGGAAAACACCCTCCAAGCCGTATATCATTAAATTTGCCATCAGGTAAAATGTCAGTATAAACAATGTAATGGTTACTGAATTTGTCAGCTTGGAAGTGAAGAACATAAGGCCGAAATAAAAAATGCAGACAAGCAGCAGTTTGATTAATTCATACTTCATATTCGGGAAAAAACTGATATAGAATACATATAAAATAATTACATTGATTATGTAAATAAAGAAAACTGCTATAAAATCCAGCAATAAGCTCCGCTTTTTATTGACATACAGCATTTCATTTCCGTCTGAATCTATGAAATCCCTTAAAATGAAAACAACCCACCATACAGATAAAAACGGAATAAATATTTGAGAAAACTGTATGATATTGTTATATAACTCATCCCCTATGCCATTGGCTCTATACGATACAAAATTCAAGATCGGTATGAAGACGTCCGTAATCACAACGGGTACGAAAAACAACGCTTTTGTATTCTTAAGCAGCAATATTATTCTATGAACATGCAGCGTTAAATTTTTTCTATTGCGCATATGTATCCGTCCTCGACAGTAGGTTTCATTGCATCAATCGCCTGCCGCGCACCGGTTAATACTTTTATGTATTTTTCGCCGTCAATTTCAAGCTGTTTTTGAATATGATATTCACCCTCGATAAGATGGGTATCCTTTTCGGGAAACAGATAAACTTTATTTTCCGCAATATTACAGATATCTTTACATGAACCGGTTGAAATAACGCTGCCTTCCTTCATGATCACCACCTTGTCGCATACCGCCTCAACGTCCTCAACAATATGCGTTGATATGATGATTATCTTATCTTTCTTAATCTTTGTGATTACATTTTTAAATCTGAGTCTCTCCTCCGGGTCAAGACCTGACGTCGGCTCGTCAAAAAGAAGTATTTCCGGATTGTTTAACAGCGCCGCCGCTATACCGAGCCTTCTTATCATACCGCCGGAGAGTGAGCCGACCTTACTGCCTATCCTGTCACTGAGGTTCACCAATTCAACGCTGTCGCGAACGAAGGAATCACAATCCGATTTATCAGCACCTTTAAAATTCGCTAATAAAGTCAGTGCGTCTTTTACTGTTAAATCTTTAAACAAGCCGAACTGCTGCGGCAAATATCCGATTTTATTTAAAATATCAGTATGTTTACTGATTAAACATCCGTTATAATACACGGTTTTGCTGCCTTGCGGATATAACTGTGTAATGCATCTTAATAATGTGGTTTTTCCGGCGCCGTTAGGAGCTAAAATACCATAAACATTTTTATCAAAGCTGATACTGATATTGTTGAGAGCTGTTTTTTTCTTAAACTTTTTAGTTAAATTTTTTACCTCAAGCATATTTCTTACTCCAATTCGCATAAAAATTCCAAGGCGCTTCTGGTGTCATTTTCGTCATAAAGGAATTTTTTTGATTGTTCTATTACATATTCTTCGCCAAGCTTATTCATTTTTTCATCAAGCATGAGCAATACACTTTCTTTGGCAGTACTGCCATTTGCCTTTTCCTGATTTAAAATTTGAGTATATAATTCTTTAACATGTATGAACGTATCTATATAATTTTTAAGCTTCCTTTTGTTCGCCGTAACGCTCTGGTCAGAATACATCGTGTCTAAGTCTAAAATCCAGTTAATATCCATATGGTCATGATACACCGCAAGTCTTTCATACGGTCTGTTGGAATTCACGTTTGATATAACAATCACCTTCTTAACGCCGAGCCTTGGGTTTTTTTGTAAAAAACCGCTGATTTCGCTTATGATCATATCTTTAGTAAAATTGCGTGTTTCAAACAAGTATGGATAGATGATTCGGACCCCGTTCCAATCATATGAATCGTAAAATCCGCTGACCAATGTGATGGCATTAGACTTTCCCGTAAAAGAGTTGTGTCCGTTGTCAGATAAATTACAATACACTTTTTTGGGACAGTTCACCACTATATTAAAATCAAAATCATTCTTCTCCGTATACTTATTGAATCCGCCTATATCAGTATCAAATATTTCTTTAAATCCGCTTTGCGGGTAGTAAGGGAAATATCCGGGCAGGGAAATGCCCTGCACATTACTGAAGTATCTTTGACCGCTCCCGCTGTAATACATTGTTATCTTATCTAAAGGTGTATCAGAATTATTATATACGGTTATGTAATCACTCTCTTGAGTAAACCGCAAGTCATTTCCGTTAACATCTGTAATTTTTGAAACGATGTAACCATGATAAAGAGTAAACTCATAGGATTCCAGCCTTTCGTTACTCAGGCTTACTGTCGCCACAGCCGAAAGCGCACTCCCTATATTAAAAGTTATATCATATTTTGTTATAACAAACGCGGCTTTCTTTTCTTTTTGAACAACATTTTTATGATAATAACTCTGATCCGCCGTAGAACCTTCCAAAGGATCATAGCTTAAATCTATTTTTGAAACGGGCTGAATATAACATAAGAATAGCCCTAAAGACACCAGCAAACATATTGCGGAAGAAATTATACCTGACTTTTTACCTCTTCTTGCCAACACAAAAATCAGAACCGCAAAGAGCGCAAATATCCAAACGCCTATTTGCATAAACCTGTATGGGAGTACGGAGAAACCAAACGCATAAATAGGCGTCCAGCTGACCGCGGGCGGTACAAAGTCAAAAAAATCAACCAAATCAAAAATATATATATTGGCGTCGCTGTCAAACCACGTACCTATAATTCCAAAAACAGGCGAAGTTAAAAAGCTGAACACGATCATTAATACATAGGCGCTTACGCGCTTATTGCAAAATGTCAGCACGGCCGCTAAGAATATAGACATCAAAGGAACCAGGAATAAATTGAGGAAGACGTTCATGATAATATGCAGCAGATATTCAACGTGATTGATTGACAGGTAAAAATAAACGGCGCCGTTAATCGCCAAATGCATGAAACAATACAGAAAAAGTATCATTACTAAAACCGATATCCCGTTTATATAGTATGTTGAAAGCCCGTTTTTCCCCGATTTAAGAAACTCATACGCGTGCGAGGTTTTAATTTTTATTAAATATTCAAACGAAATAAAGAGGAAGAACAACATTGTCGGAAACGTAAAACGTAACGAAGTTGACAAAACCGGCAATGAGTTCAACTCAATATATGGAGAAAAAACAGACAACAGTGTATACGCTATTGACATGATAAAAAACAATAAAGTTAAAATCAATATTAGTTTGTTTTTTAAAAAAATACTTGTTTGTATTTTAATTCTTTCCAACTAAATCATCCCATCGTATTATATTTTACTGAAGTCCGGCAAACTTTCTAAATTTGCCGAACTCCTTTTATTAAACTTTATGGTGTATAGCATAATCTCCAATATTGACTTGTAGTATAAGATTTTTTGTCTCCAATTACATCAACAACATATCTGAATATTGTGACTATAGGTTACATTATTTTTGTAAATATGTCAATATTTAGTAAATAAATATTTTTTACCCGTATAACTGCGTTAATGAAAGATTATATTAATCTTTTCCATTTCCACACACGCTATATATATGGATTTGTTAATTGATGAATAAAAAGGGGGCTGTATCAAAAGACAGCCCCAAAAACAAAAAAAGATAGAGCCAAGTGCAGAAAAGACTGTACTTAGCTCTATTTTGTTGGTATAATTTAATTATGAAAAAAACATAACCAACATCAAAAATCATAAGAATACGGACGGTGCTGTCAACTAAAAATTCATGTTTTCAACGTTTGTGGTTGTGTTAGTAGAAACACACAACCATCAAAACCAACAAAACTAAAATAAAGTGAAAATGAAAAAGCCTTGATATCAAACGATTTCAGGCTCTTTTTTGGTCCGAGTGGCGAGACTTGAACTCACGGCCTCTTGACCCCCAGTCAAGCGCGCTACCAACTGCGCCACACCCGGAAAGCTTTAACATGTTATCACAGTTTTTTGAAATATGCAATACTTTTAGTGATTTTAATTATCCTTAACTTGTAGTGTTACAATTGATGTGAGACCAAAAGTATAGAAAAAGTGATTGAGTTCTGTTAGAATAAGTTTTGACAAC
>MWBL01000039.1 GCA_002069015.1 Firmicutes bacterium ADurb.Bin300
CATTTCATTTTGTTTTGTCAAGAGTGACGGATTGCTTTTGCTTGCTTGGTGTAACACATCAATTGTAATCCTACACAAATTATTTATTTAAGTTCATCATTTTCTTGACCCGGGGCAAAATTTGTGATAGATTGTTTTTATGCGGTTTTTCGTTTAATTATTATATACTTGTAAGGTTTAATTGTAAAGCGTTTAATATGAAAATAGCTGATAGAGTACTGAAAAAATTAAAAATAAAAAGGCCTCGCCCGGTTGAAGGCGAGACAGCAAAGCTTTTCCCTCCCGACGTAAAGAAAGAGCTTTTGTCGGAGGGTCTTGATATCTCTCACGTTATTCTCGGCGTCAAAAGCGATATGAACTCAGACGGTGAATTTTGTGAGAATTATGTTTTTTTTGATAGTGTAGGGCTATATATCGCACAGTTTTCTGAAAAAGTCAAGCCAAAAAAGTGTAAAAAAAGACTTGCCGCCCAAGCTCAGCTTTTACGGCTTGAAACCATACCCGTTTCGGAAATTGATTCTCTTAAAACAGAACGGTACCTTTCAACGGGTCATTTAATTTACACCTTTAACGGCGAGGATTATTCTATATCACTTTTCTCCCTTGGTCTTATCGGCCGATTAGAGGAATTGGTAAAGACGTTTAACGCTTTTAAGCAAGGCGGAGATTATCAGGCTATTCTCGAACAACGAGAAGAAAAAACCTGCCCGGGATGCGGAAAGCCCTTAAAGCAAGGGAAAACTCTCTGCAGAAAGTGCGGGAGTAAAACCTCTATTGCAAAAAGGCTTCTGACCTTCTTCAGACCTCACTATCTTAAGATGATTTTCATCATCTTTTCAATGCTTTTAAGTACAGCCATATCGCTGCTGACTCCTCAAGTCGGGACAAGAAAGCTGTTTAATGAGGTCTTAAATACTGATAATCTCTCCGATTATGAAACGCTTTTAGCTTCCTTGGTTTCGGTCGTTCTGACCGTTATAGCCATTAAGCTTATAACTCAGGCTTTTTCTCTTTTTTACCAATACATTCTTGCAGGTATGCTGCCCTGGGTGATTTACGATATAAAGGTTAGGGTCTTTTCGGCTATGCAGCGTCTTTCTGTCGGCTTTTTCACACACAAGCAGACAGGCTCACTGATGGAGCGTGTAACGAGGGACTCAAACAATATATATTGGTTTTTGATTGACGGCTTTCCATATCTTATCGTCAGCGCCGTAACGGTAATCGGCGTTCTTATAATAATGTTCATAACCAGCGCCCGTCTTACCCTGGCAGTACTTGCATTTGCCGTAATTACAGCCATTGTTTATCCGGTGTTTTCAAGAGTCTTCAGGAGCCTTCACCACAGAGTCTGGGTAAGAAATGCCGCCCTTAGCTCAAAGGTAAGTGATAACATAAACGGGCACAGGATTATTAAAGCTTTTTCCAAAGAAAACGACGAGCTCAATGATTTTTCCTTATACAGCCGCAAGCTTATGGATTCCGAAATTAATTACTCGAATGCGGAAACAACCGTCTTTCCGCTCTTGTCTATGCTTGTCTTCTGGCTTGCCGCAATGGTTCTGGGCTATGGAGGAATTTTAGTGGTCAGGGGCAGGCTGGGTTTAGGCGATCTTTTGGCATTCGTAGTTTATATGCAGATGCTTGAAAGTCCCATCGAATTCATTTCCTGGGTCTTTAACTGGTGGGCACGCTGTGCTGACTCGGCCCAAAGAATATTTGAAATAATTGATTCTAAGCCTGATATTGTTGACAAAGAAAATCCCGTTATACTCACCCAAATCAGGGGTGATATAGATATAAACGAGCTGAGCTTCGAATACGAACCCGCGCGTCCCATTATCAAGAAGCTCAATCTTTCGGTCAAGGCGGGGCAAATGCTTGGCATTGTAGGAAAGACGGGAGCGGGTAAAACAACGATTTCCAACCTTATCGCACGTCTTTACGACGTCAAAGAAGGCTCAATAAAGATTGACGGCATAGATGTTAAGGAGCTTTCCCTCAATCAGCTTCGCACAAACATCGGTATTGTCTCTCAGGAAATCTATTTGTTTATCGGAACAATTGCGGATAATATCCGCTATGCAAATCCCGAGGCTTCCTATGAGGATATTATTTCTGCCGCAAAGGCGGCGCATGCCCATGATTTCATTATGAAGCTCCCCGACGGGTACGAAACAAAAGTAGGCTCGGGCGGGCAGGACCTTTCGGGCGGAGAGCGGCAGAGAATTTCTATTGCCAGAACGATAATCCAGAACCCTAAAATTCTTATTCTTGATGAGGCAACGGCCGCAATGGACACGGAAACGGAGCAGAAAATTCAAAACTCCATATCACAGCTGAAGACGGGGCGAACCACAGTCGCCATTGCTCACAGACTGTCTACTTTGCGTGACGCCGATGTTTTAGCGGTTATTGATAACGGTACATTAGTTGAATACGGAACATACAGGGAGCTTATGAACAAAAAAGGAGAATACTATAAGCTGTACAAGCTTCAATCCGAAGCTCTGAAATTCATCGGGATAGAAACCGACATAACAAACGAGGACAAGGTCTCAAGGGAGGGTAACTGATATGTGCGACAAGTATTCGCAAGCCTTAAATCTGGAGTGTCTGAATCCGGACGGGGTAAGCTTGTCAAGGAATAAAAACGGTTTTATTATTATGACGCTCAACGGCGACGACAAGGGCAGAGTAAAGCTTACTCGTGCTTTTCCTAACGATATGCCTTATTCGTTCATCGGAGTTACGGATATTGAAGATAGGGAAATAGGTATAATAAGGCAGCTCTCACAGCTTGATTCAAACTCTCTTGCCGTGGCAAAGGAAGAGCTTGACAAGCGGTATTTCCTCCCTGAAATCTCTCAAATCAACTCAATCAAGGAAAAAATGGGAAGCTTCTATTTTGAAACAACGATAGGAAACAAAAAGAAGAATTTTGCCGTTAAGGATATAAGCCGAAGTATTCGCTTTACACCTGACAACTCGGTTCTGGTATCGGATGTTGACGGCAACAGATATGCAATACCCGATTTTGATAAAATAAAAAGGAAAACAAAAAGGCTCCTTGAGCCGTATCTGTATTAATATGAAAGCACCTTATGCAAAATTTGATTTAACCCCGGACGGCGCTTTATGCGACGGCACGCTGACGTTTGGAGACGATATTTTTACGGTATCGTATGAAAACGGCGGTGTTTCCCGCTTTCCCTTAAACGGGATAAGTCAGGCGCGTCAGTTCACCGATATAGGATGCGGACGCCTTGAGCTCGTCCCTGAAAACGCCCCGGACGACGGAAGCGAAAACATATTACTGTGCCGTTTTTCCATGTCACATGTAATTCAAATCGGGGAGCTTTGTAAGGTTGTCAACCACTACATTAAAAGCGGGGAGCTTCTCGAAATAAGTGACAGTGAAATGCATGTTTGCTCCATTTGCGGACGACATCTGATTGAGGGAATAGACGTTTGCCTTTTCTGCGTAAAGAAAGGCTATGTATTTTCAAGAGCACTCGGGTTTTTTAAGAAATACCTGCCTGTTGTTATCTTCTCGTGCATCCTAATGGTGCTTTCAAACCTGCTTACCGCAGTTATGCCGATTTTTAATCAAAAAATTCTAGACAATTATATTTCTCCTGCCCCGGGAACGACAGTATTCTTTGACAGTCAATTTAAAGGCATAGCCATTCTTGCCTTTTTGATGGGCTTGACCTTTTCCTTAAGCAGAGTTTTAAGCATTTTCAGCGGTCGCATTTCAAACCGCATAGGCTCTAAATTCTCAAACGATTTGAGAATAATGGTATATGACAAAATTCAGCGACAGTCTCTTTCCTCGATATCAAAAAAGACAAGCGGTAACCTGATAAAGAGAATTACGAAAGACACAGAGGTTGTAAAGGAGTTTTTTAACGAGCAGGGCAGATATCTTGTTTCCCAGATTGTCATTTTAGCAGTTTCGCTCTCTATGCTTCTTCGCACAAACGCCAAGCTTGCGCTGCTTGTTATCTTCCCCGTTCCGATCGGCTTTTTCGCCATTAAAAGCTTTTGGTCAGTAATAAGGCTGCGTTATGAAAAGCAATGGCGTGCGGATTCCCGCGCAACCTCAATACTCCACGATATAATAAGGGGTATAAGGGTGGTAAAATCGTTCGGAAACGAGGAAAGGGAAATCAATAAATTTTCAAGCGCTTCGCGCTCGCTTGCTAAAATATCCGCCTCAAACGAGAAATTTTGGGCGCTCACCTTTCCGTTAGTAGGGAACTTTATAACAATAGGAGAATTTTTAATTCTTTTTTTCGGAGGAAGAATGGTTCTTAAGGGTACCTTAACACTTGGCGAGCTTGTTCTTTTTAACACATATCTTGCGTTTCTTTATACGCCCTTGCGCTGGATGTCCACACTGCCCAGAAGAATTGCCAATGCCTCTACAAGTCTTGTAAAGCTCTACGAAATTTTAGACGAGGAGTTTACCCTTAAGGATACTCCTTTGCCGAAATCGCTTAATGCAGGCGGCGCCGTGGAGTTTAAGAATGTTGAATTCGGGTACAAATCATACGAGCCCGTGTTAACGGATATTAACCTGAAAATCAATCCGGGCGAAATGATAGGTCTTGTCGGGCACTCGGGCGCGGGCAAATCTACGCTTATAAATCTTTGTATGCGCCTATACGACCCTTCCTTAGGCTCAATAACGATTGACGGAACGGACATAAGGGATATTGAGCAATCGGAGCTTCGCAATAATATAGGGGTCGTTTTTCAGGAGACATATCTTTTTTCCGGAAGCGTATGGGATAACATCGCTTATGCGCGTCACGATGCCTCTGCCGAGGAGATTCTTGCCGCCGCAAAGGCGGCTAACGCCCACGAATTCGTCATGAAACTTCCCGACGGATACGACACCGCGGTTGGTGAAAACGGGCACTCCCTTTCAGGCGGAGAGCGGCAGAGAATAGCAATAGCGCGAGCTATTCTTAAAAACCCAAAAATTCTTATTCTTGATGAGGCGACAAGCTCACTTGACCCTGAAACGGAGGGTAAAATTCAGGAAGCCATTGCAAGGCTCACCGAAAACAGGACGACAATAGCCATTGCGCACCGCCTTTCCACCCTCAAAAACGCCGACAAGCTCGTCGTTATCGAAAAAGGCAAAATAGCCGAAATCGGCTCACATAAGGAGCTGATGAAGCTCAAAGGCATTTATTATGATTTGGTTATGGCTCAGCGGCAAACGGCAAAGCTGAAAAAATAAAAGCCCGATTTTGGAGCGGGATTTGTGGTTTGATGCGGAATATTTGTATAGTGTGATATTATTGCAGATGATATTGCACTGTCGTTTAACGCTGCTGTGAACTATAATCCTTGCTTTTATGCTCTATAGGAAATACTATTTGACAAAGCATAAATCGGATCTTGCTATTATTCGAGGTTTAAAATACACATAATGCCCATGAGCTTTGAAGTTATGAAAATATTTGAATCAGCGGGATTCAAGACAAAAGAGATAATCATAAAAGAGCAGCACAATTGTAAAGCCACCGGTTATTGGAAAACCAACAGTGTAAAATATAATTTCCTGCTTATAGCCCATGAGTATTTATTTATATTCAAAAAAATGTGATAAAAAAGAAGCCGTTCAATCAAAGAATTGCTTCTATTTTTTATCCAAAAATCCATAAGTTTTATAAACAACAAGAAAAGAGCTGGTCAAATATTACTTGCTTAAACAAGTCTCAATTTTTTTACAGAACCTGTATTTCTAAATTATATAGTCACATCTAAATCCTTTGTTTGTGTACTCTCCCCGAGTTTTTCTTTAATTGTGTTAAAATCCCTGTTTATTGTTTTGGCAAACACACTTATATCAGAGCTCCAAACCACAATGTTCATTCCCTTTTGCGCCCATTGGATTTGCTTTTCAACGCTGCCCGAAAAGTGATTCCCGACGCCTTTTTTATTTTTGTTGCAGGCGTTTATTATTTTTTCTATGTATAACTCAAACTCGGGGTTGTCATACTCCTCGGGTATACCCATATTTATTGACAGGTCATGCGGACCTATAAACACGCCGTCAACCTCCGGTTTTGAAATAAGCTCATCTATATTATCCGCGGCTGCGCGGCTTTCGATATTCAAGATCAGCAGGTGCCCTTCGTTATACGCCGATAAATAGTCCTTTTCTTTTTGAGATAATGTAATTTCACCGGACAGGACCTTTTGCAAGCGCTCTCCCTTGAGAGGTCTGTACTTAACGGCGCCGATTAGTGTGTTGACCTCGTTTACCGTCTCCGAATAAGGTGAAACAATACCCGCCGCGCCGTCTTCAATTGCGGCAAAAGCCTCATAGGCGCAGCAAAAAGGTATTCGCACAACAGGCGCTATGTTCATCGCCTTGCAGCATTCGCAAAGCCACGCCCGTGTCGAGCGGTCAAGCGGCATATGCTCAGAATCAATAAACACAAAATCAACACCGATTTTGTCAAGCTGTGAAACCCATTTCGGAGAGGTTGAAACAATGAGGGTGCCGTAAACACGACGATTTTCCTCAAAAGCTTTTTTCAGTTCATATTGATTCACTTATATACGCCCTTTCACAGTTGAGCTATTTGAAAGAGTACCACAAAACACTTGTTATTGCAATATTTATCGAACTTAAGCTACAAAATGCGACTTAATTTTTGATTATTGATATAAAAATATTTTGATGATATAATGAAAAATAAAATGCTTTACGATTGAGGGCGATAGATATAAATAACGAATTTTATGACTTTTCAAATGCGCTTATAATTTCTTGCAAAGACGCCTCCCCGATTGAGCAAAAGGCTGTTGAAGTCCTTCAGGAGGAGGTTTTTATCAGAACCGGCTTGTCTCTTAAAGCTGTATTCGAGTACCCCGGTGACGATACGCCGATTATCGTCGTAGGCTGTGTTAATACTATGCAAATAAAGGATTCGTCTTTGATTGATTTTCTGCCGCTGCCCGGTCGTGAAGGCTTTCGCCTTTCGATAAGCTCTCATAGACACCTGTGTATCGTTCAAGGGATGGACGAGCGCGCGGTTTTGTACGGTGTGGGACGCCTTCTGCGTATGATGAACTGGAAAGACGGTTTTTTTAAGCTCCCTAAGGGTGTGGCATTATCCGAAACTCCCGCTTTTCGCATGCGCGGACATCAGCTTGCATATCGTCCCAAAACAAACGCTTATGACGCATGGTCTCCCGAAATATTTAACCGTTATATACGCGAGCTTGCCTTATTCGGCGCCAATACAATTGAAATATTACCGCCCGGCACGGATGATGAATCTGTAAATACCTTAATGAAATATGACCCCTTGCAAATGATGATTACATTATCCGAAATAATTCACTCCTACGGGCTTGAAACGAGCGTTTGGTTCCCGAATATGTTCGGGGAAGATGTTTCCGAGGAGCAACTGCTCCGCGAGGATTTACAAAGAAAAAAAATATTTTCCCTTGTGCCGTATATTGACCATATATTTATCCCGGGGGGCGATCCGGGTAAGCTTTTCCCGAAAATGCTTTTTATGGTCTCACAGCGATTTATTAAAATTGCACGCTTGTATCATCCTGATGTTAAGCTGTGGATTTCTCCTCAAACCTTTTGCCCGAGCGAAAAATGGACAGGGGAGTTTTATTCGGAGCTTGCAAAAGAGCCCGAATGGTTAGACGGCGTATGCTTCGCTCCGTGGGAAAGGGATAATATAGATACCTTAAGGGAAAAAACGCCTGCCCGCTACCCGATAAGAAATTATCCCGATATATGCCACACTCTGCGCTGTCAGTACCCCGTTCCCAAATGGAATATTACTCAGGCAATGACGCTCGGGCGTGAATTTGTCAACCCCCGACCTCTTGATGAAAAGCATATTCACAACCTTTACTGCAAATATATGGTTGGCTCTGTGTGTTACAGCGAGGGTATAAACGATGACTTGAATAAATTCATATGGCTTGACCAGGAATGGAATCCCGAAACTCCGGCTAAGCAAACACTTATGGATTACGGAAGGCTTTTTATCCAAAGTGATTTGGATGAGGATATTGCCCGCGGTATGCTTTTACTCGAAGAAAATTTACGCGGTGATTTTGCCTTTAACCCCTCGGTGAAAGAGGCTTATCTGTTGTGGCGGTCGCTTGAAGAGCGCCTTTGCGGCTATGCTAAAGACAATTATCGTTTTGAGCTTCACCTGCTGCGCGCCTTATTTGATTTTTATCAGCAAAAGCGTTTTATTCATGAGCGCGAGCTTGAGGACGAGGCTCTGTGTGCTTTGTCTCAAAACGATACCGATATTGAAAAACGCATAGACCTTGCTCGGGAGATTTTGTACCGCGCAAACAGCGTTGCCTTTATGCCCGAGCTTGCCGAAAAAATTAATTTTCTTGCCGATTCCCTGTTTGAAAAAATCGGCGCACAGCTAACCGTCACACGCCACCATGCCGCCGCTTGGGACAGAGGCGCTTTCGTTGAATGTCTTAATATCGAGTTAAATGACAGCCGCAGCATACTAAATGAGCTTTCTAAGGCTGAGCAGCTTCAAACAAGAGAAGAAAAGGAGGCTGCCGTAAAAGATAACATACTCCTTCGTACCTCTCCGGGTGAAGGCGGTTTTTATGATGATTTCGGCTCCGACGGGAGCCGGAAGCGTCTTGAAGGACACGAAAACTACAAGAATGACCCGGGCTTTTTCAAAACTCCCCTTGCAGCTTATCTGATGCCTTCTCCGCATATCGAGGATGACCCATACCGTTCACCTCTTGCGTGGCGGCAAGGTGTTTCAACTCTTTACAGGGAGCCGTTAATTATCAGATACGAAGGGTTAAATCCAAACGCCCGATATACAATTCAAACCGTTTATGCGCGCTTTAAGCCGATAAGAATAAGGCTTTATGCAGGAGAAAACGGTGATATAAAAATACACGACGAAATCAAGCTTGAAAAGGACTTCACCGTTGCAAAAAATCTCCTGCCGAAATATGCATACAAGGACGGACGCTTAAAGCTTTGGTTCACCGTCCCCGACGGCGACAGAGGTCCTAATGTATCCGAAATTATTATACGAAAAATTCAGCCTTGATGATAGATTACGCCTTTGACAAACTACCTAAAGCAAATGCGGCATCTTTAAGGGAAAACCCTCCGGGAGTATTAAGAAAGTTTTTATTGTCTGAATTCCATCGTTCGCAGTATTCTTTTATCTGACTATCTGTCATTTTTATATCTAAATTAACAAGCCCGCAAATTACTCTCAGCAGCTCCTTTTCATCTGTTTCTAAAACACTCAGCAGTTCACAAAGCCTATCCGGGCTGAACTTTGCGGCGCGCTGTGTCAGAACGGGCATAAACACGGCACACGCCTTGCCGTGTGGGACATCAAAATCCTCCGTTAAAACATACCCTAAGGTGTGCGGGAAAGCGGCTCCCGTGATATTAAGCGCAAGACCCGCATAAATTGACGCATAAAAAAGCTCGTCCCGCGTTTTTATATCGGGCAATTTGTTTGATGCGAATATTTCCTTGAGCGCCCTGTATATTTTTGGCAGGGCAAGCAGGGCATACGCATCTGATATTTCGGAGCTTTTAGGGGAAAACCAGCCCTCTGCCGCATGGGCAAAAGCATCAAGTGCCGTAGAAACTGTTACGCTAAGCGGCATTGAATCCGTAAAGCGCGGATTAAGGAAAGAAACCCTTGCATAACAATCTGCTCCCGAAATGCTCCTTTTCATCCCGACTGAATCATCGGTCAAAACCGAAACTCCCGTTACCTCGCTTCCCGTGCCCGCCGTTGTTCCCACAAGAATAACAGGCAAGGCTTTTGCGGGTATTGTTCTCTTGTAAATGTCAGATGCCGAAAAATTCGGATTTGCGGCATAAATTCCAACTGCCTTTGCCGCATCAAGCGGAGAACCGCCGCCTATCCCGATTATAAAATCGGCAGCCTGTTCCCGTGCCGCTTGTCCGCCCGTCCTGCATGAGGATATTGTCGGATTTTGTGTTATTTCGGAGAACACGGTGAAAGAAATACCCTGAGCGGATAACACCTTCGTTACCTGCCGCAATGCGCCGCTAAGTCTTGCAGAGCGTCCGCCCGTAACTATAAGACAGCTTTCGCCAAAGCTTTTAAATATTTCGCCTCCTTTTTTTACACAATCCTCCCCGCTTACAACATAAGCAGGCATATAAAAGTCAATACCCAATATATCACTTCCGTTTTTTGTATTTCCTTAACAAAATTTGATATATTATTTATACTATAATCATATTGAAAAATCAATTCAAATGATGTAAAATAGATTTGTTCGGTATTGAGCGGAGGTAAGGTTTTGAGAAAAAGCGCCGCCGTAAAGAAAAACGGTAAACACAAAATCCTTTTCGGCAAGTCTGATGCCCTGATCCTGATTGCGGCTTTTTCAGTCGCCGTTTTTCTGTTCTTTTTCTACAATGGCTCCTCTCAAGAACCTCTTCGAGCCGAAATTACCGTCAACGGCGAGCTTTACAAAAGCATATATTTAACACAGGCGCACGAGGAGACTGTCATCATCCAAACCGACCCTGTGGTAACGTTGAAGGTTTCCCAAAAAGGTATTTCTTTTGTAAACGCTCTTTGCCCCGACCGTACCTGCGAAAAGAGCGGCGTGCTGAACAAAGCAGGAAGCGTTGCCGTTTGTTTGCCCGCAAGGGTCATTGTATCTGTAGTATCGGACAAGTCCTCCAACTCCGGTTACGATGCAATCAGCTACTAAGGCGAGGTGTGAGATGAGCAAAAAGCTTGTTGCGGCACAAAAGACCGCACTTTTCGGGATACTCTCTGCCCAGGCACTTTTGCTTAGTTTTCTCGAAGGCTTGCTGCCTTCTTTTTTTCCGGTTCAAGGTATAAAGCTTGGTTTATCAAATATCGTAACCATGTACTGCGTATCTTCCCCGGGAATTTCCTATGCCCTGGCGGTGACGCTTTTCAAAGCGTTTTTTGCCCTAATTACAAGGGGCGCAGTCGCCTCCCTGTTAAGCTTGTCCGGCGGTCTTTTAAGCCTTTTGGGAATGATAGTGTTTTTCAGGCTTTTACCCGGCAAACTCGGATATGTCGGCATAGGAGTCATCTGTGCGCTGCTTCATAACGCAGGTCAGATTATCGTCTGTGCTCTTTTGATGGGGAAAACGGTTTTTGCCCTTTCCCCCTTGCTCATAGCCCTGAGCGTTATAACGGGAACGGTAACCGGAATTGCACTCAAATATACGCTGCCGCTGCTTGAAAAGCAATCAATGCGGTTTTTGAATTAAAATTTCCATTATATAAGAAGAGAGGTATAGGTTAATGAAGGAAAAGATGTTGGGTGTCTTGTCCCCTGCCTCAAGAGCTAAAGGCGGGGTAAGAGTTCCTCACCACAAAAACACCCAAGACTGTGAAGCAGTGCGATTCGTTGGTGTGGAAACGGTTGTACTGCCGATGCTTCAGCACATAGGCGCTCCATGCTCGCCCGTTGTGTCTGTAGGTGATACGGTCGGTATCGGTCAGTTAATCGGCGACTCGGACAAGTATATGTCTGTCCCAATTTTTGCAAGCGTATCGGGTGTTGTATCGGCAATAGGAATCGTCCAAACCGCGCCCGGAAAGCGAGTTGAGGCGGTAACAATCAAATCCGACGGTGAGATGCGCCCTTACTGTGAATTCAGCCCTCCTACGGTTAACAGCCGTGAGGATTTCCTGAAAGCCGTCAGAAATTCAGGACTGTCCGGGCTTGGCGGCGCAGGCTTCCCTACACACGTCAAGCTTAATGTGCCACCCGAAAAAAAGATAGATACTCTGATTATTAACGCAGCAGAATGCGAGCCTTACATAACGGTTGATTATCGCGAATGTATTGAGAATTCTGAGCATGTCATTTCCGGCACGAAGCTAATTTTGAAGCACCTCGGAATTGAAAATGCAATTATTGCCGTTGAAGACAATAAACCAAAGGCAATAGAGGTATTGAGCAAGCTTGCCGAAAAGGGAAAAAATATAAAGGTAATGTCACTTAAATCCAAATATCCCCAAGGCGCGGAAAAAATGATAGTCTGTTCCGCAACGGGAAGAAAGGTTCCTCCCGGCAAGCTTCCCATGGATGTCGGTTGCATTGTAATTAATGTTGCGAGTGTCTCTTTTATTGACAGATATATTAAAACGGGCAAGCCGCTTGTCAGCCGTACTATAACGGTAGATGGTTCCGCTATCAGACATCCGCAGAATGTAAGGGTCCCTATAGGCACAAAAATCAAGGATATAATTGATTTTTGCGGCGGTTTCACTGAGCCTCCGTTCAAGATGATAACAGGCGGTCCGCTTATGGGCACTGCTTTGCTCAATACAGACGCTCCCATTCTCAAAACCTATAGCGCGGTTTTAGCGTTTACAAAGGGCTCCTATAAGGTTAAGCCCGAACGCGATTGCATACGCTGCGGAAGGTGTGCTTTTGTATGTCCCATGCATCTTGTTCCGACAGATATTGAAAGATATGTTTTGGCGCGTGACCCCGAAAAGCTTATAAAAAGCAATGTCGGTGCCTGTATGGAATGCGGAAGCTGTGCTTTTGCGTGCCCCTCGGGCAAAGCGCTCGTTCAGTATATAATTCTCGGGAAAGATATTGTCAGAGAGGCAGGGCTGAAAAATGAATAAAAAACCCGGAAATACCTCTGTTAAAGAAGAGCTTCGCCTGATGAACGGAGATGAAAGCCATCTTCCTACGGTCAGCGCTTCTCCTCATATCCGTTCGCACGATACGACAACAGGCATTATGCTTGATGTTATTGTCGCTCTTATCCCGTCCCTCATAGCTGCGGTAGCTCTTTTCGGGCCTC
This sequence comes from Firmicutes bacterium ADurb.Bin300, assembly GCA_002069015.1. Lineage (GTDB taxonomy): Bacteria > Bacillota > Clostridia > Oscillospirales > Acutalibacteraceae > DTU089. Next base: position 12,860 of record MWBL01000039.1, read on the forward strand.
GCGCTTTTGCGGTAACCGCCATATCCGTTTTAAGCTGCATGCTCTTTGAATATATAGCAAGGAAGGCTATGAAAAGACAAAACACATTGGGTGACCTGAGTGCGGTAGTAACAGGCATCTTGCTCGCTTTCAATCTGCCCTCGGCAATTCCCTTGTGGATGGTTCCGGTGGGAGCTTTCATCGCAATAGTGATTGTAAAGCAGTTTTTCGGCGGCATCGGGCAAAACTTCGTAAACCCTGCTTTAATCGGCAGGATAATACTTATGGTTTCATTCCCGACTGCTATGTCCACATGGATAGGAAACTATGTCTGGGGCGGCGGCGCGGACGCTGTAACCTCGGCAACTCCGCTCGCGTCTCTTGCGACAATCTTCGACGGGAATGACTTTTCCGACGCCTCCTTTGCTCAGTTGCCATCAAACCTTCAGATGTTATTCGGTCAAACGGGAGGCTGTTTAGGTGAAACCTGCGCGATTGCCATAATTCTCGGTATGATTTATCTCATCGCACGGCGTGTCATCTCCCCGATAATTCCGTTTGTTTATGTCGGCACGGTAGCTCTTATAATGCTTATTGCCGGATGCGGCAGTATCCGTTTTATGACGGCTCAGCTGCTCAGCGGCGGTCTGCTTCTCGGTGCGGTATTTATGGCGACGGATTATACGACCTCCCCTATCAATTCTAAGGGCAAGCTGATATTTGCAATAGGCTGCGGGCTTTTTACCTCTGTAATCAGGCTTTACGGCAGCTTTCCCGAGGGAGTATCGTTCTCAATTATATTGATGAATATTTTGTCTCCGCTTATCGACCTTGCGACAAAACCGAAGCCCTTCGGCTATTTTAAGGAGAAAAAAGAAAAGAAGGAGGCTGACGCATAATGAAGTCTTCTGTGCTTAACCAAATACTGCTGCCCGCAATATCACTTTTTTTAATATGTCTTGGGTGCGCAGTCCTTTTGGCATTTACGAACAACTCTACAAAAGATGTGATTTTACAGCGCCAGAGGGATGCCGAAGATGCTTCAAAAAGTGCCGTTATTCAAGGAGCGGACAGCTTTTCGGAGGATTTGACCGTTAATGTTGACGGGGAAGATTATGTTTATTATGAAGCGTACGATAAGGATAAAAAGATAATCGGATACATATTTACTGCCGGCTCAAAGGGCTACGGCGGTGAGGTCAGAATAGTAACCGGTATAAGCCCGGACGGTCTTGTTACGGGAATAGTGCCTGTTTTGCTCAATGAGACTCCCGGTCTCGGCATGAAGGCCGCAGGGGAAGATTATCTTAATCAATATGTCGGAAAAACAGAGTCCATCGGCGTTGCAAAAAGCAATCCCGGTAAAAATGATATTCAAGCAATAAGCGGCGCAACCATTAGCTCAAGGGCTGTTACCGATGCTGTCAATACCGCTTTTAAGATTTATAATGCTATACCGGAGGTGAATGTAAATGGCTAAAAAAAGAAGTTTATTCAGCGAGTTTTTCAAGGGTCTGTTTACCGAAAACCCGGTTCTTCGCCTCGTGCTCGGAACATGCCCTACTCTTGCCATATCTACCTCAATGATAAATTCCATCGGAATGGGAATTTCTGCTACACTCGTTCTTTTCTTCTCAAACATTGTTATTTCTGCGCTCAGAAAGGTAATTCCCGATAAAATCAGAATTCCCGCATATGTTGTTATCATCGCTTCGTTTGTAACTATTGTTCAGCTTATTGTCAAGGCGTTTGTGCCTGCAATTGATGAAGCGTTGGGAATATATCTCCCCTTAATAGTGGTCAACTGCATAATTCTCGGCAGGGCAGAGGCCTTCGCGGGCAAAAACTCCGTTTTGGCAAGCGCGGCAGATGGTCTCGGGATGGGAGTGGGCTTTACGGCCGCCTTGTTCTTGATGGCAACTGTCAGGGAGCTTTTAGGCAACGGAACTCTTTTTTCGGAAGCAAAAAAGCTGCTTTCTCTTTTCGGTGAGGATGCCTTAGGCGGCTTTGACGGTTTAGACGTTTTTTCAAAACTGCCCGATACTCTTGAGCCAATGACTGTTTTTATTCTTCCTGCGGGCGGGTTCTTCGTTTTCGGCATCTTGATTGCGTTTGCAAACAAACTCACCGCTCAAAAGGGTCGTCCTCAAGCTGATTTACAGACCTGCGCCGCTTGTCCTATGGCAGGAGAGTGCGCGGCAACAATTGTTAAGGAGGAACCGGTCGTATGACTGCAATGTTTGTGATTTTTCTGACCGCAATTCTTACAGAAAACTTCGTACTTATGAAATTCTTGGGTATATGTCCGTTTTTAGGTGTCTCAAAAAAGCTTAATACCGCCTTGGGAATGAGCATAGCCGTAATCTTTGTTATGTCGCTTTCCGTTGCGGTTTGCTACCCGATTAACACGGTTCTTGAAAAAAATGACCTTGCCTATCTGCAAACAATTGTATTTATCCTTGTTATAGCCGCTCTTGTTCAGTTCGTCGAGGTTTTTCTCAAGAAATATGTCAAAGCCCTTTATAAGTCCCTGGGTATTTATCTTCCTCTAATTACGACTAACTGCGCTGTTCTCGGCGTTGTTCTTCTTAACATTGATAAGGAATATAATTTTTTACAGTCAATGGTCAACGCCGTCGGTGCGGGCATCGGTTTTTTAGTTGCTATGATTATGTTTGCCGGCGTTCGTGACAGGCTTGAAAGCGCCGATATCCCGAAATTCCTCAAGGGTCTGCCCATAACGCTTGTTTCCGCTTCTCTCGTCTCGGTATCTTTCCTTGGTTTTGCCGGCGTCGTAGAAGCAGTTTTCGGGAGGTGACAAAATGAATGATATTTTATCAGCAGTATTGCTCGTTTCCGGTTTGGGAGTAGCCCTCGGACTTGCACTTGCCATAGCCTCAAGGATTTTTGCGGTGCCCGTTGATGAAAAGGCAGAAAGTATTGCCGACATCCTCCCGGGTGCAAACTGCGGCTTCTGCGGATTTTCGGGCTGTTCAGACTATGCCGCCGCCTTGTCATCGGGAAAAACGGATAAAACAAACCTATGCAATCCGGGTGGGAACGATGTGGCGGCAGCCATAGCCGATATTCTTGGCGTCCAATCCGAAAACATAATTCCCACCACCGCTTTTGTGCATTGCAACGGAAACAGGACTAATGCCAAAACAAAAATGCTTTACAGCGGTGTAAAAAGCTGTCAAATGGCAAATCAGCTCTTCGGCGGCAATAAGGAATGCGAATACGGCTGCCTGGGTCTGGGGGACTGTGTTGCCGCTTGCCAATATGACGCCATAAGAATCGTTGACGGAATAGCTCGAATTGACCCACTCCTTTGCAGAAGCTGCAAGGCGTGTATAGCCACTTGTCCCAAGGGACTGATAAGTCTTGTTCCTTTGGGCGTAAGGAAGGCGGTAGTGCTTTGTATGAACCACGAAAAGGGAGGCATAGCAAAAAAACAATGCAATGCCGCCTGTATCGGCTGTATGCGGTGTGAAAAGGTATGTGAGGCAGGCGCCGTTAAGGTTAACGGCTATGTAGCTTATGTTGACACGGACAAATGCACCGGCTGCGGCAAATGCCATGAGGTATGCCCTGTAGGCTGTATCGAAATAGTGACACCCGGAGTTATGGCAGTTAAGTGACGAACCAAACTTTCTCCATTTTTTTATTTATGATAATAAATATAGGTCCTCTCTCTTAAAAAATCAAATACAGAAGGGAAGCGTTTTTGTGGAACCTTTGATCTTGTCAATCGATTGCGGAACTCAAAGTTTAAGGGCCCTGCTTTTTAATAAGCAAGGTCAAATTCAGGCAATGGAGAAAATTATTTTTGAACAGCCTTATTTCGGAAACGTTGCAGGTCAAGCAGAGCAAGACGCCGAGGTTTATTACAATACACTGTGTGCTGCCGTAAACAAGCTTCGGGAAAACAACAGGGAGATGTTCGCTCAAGTAGCTGCCGTAGCAGTTGCCACTCAAAGGGACACTGTCGTATTTTTAGATAAATGCGGTCGTCCTCTTCGCCCTTGTATACTCTGGCTCGACCAGCGCGAGGCCGAATTGCGCCTTACAGATATTTTCAACAAAGCAATAATCTCGGCCTTACCCAATGTCGGTGTAAAGCAAACCATAGAACATGCCCTGCGCCGTTCGCGTGCTAATTGGGTACGGTTAAATGAGCCCGAGGTGTGGGAAAAAACCGATAAGGTCGTTTTGCTCTCTTGCTATCTCAATTCAAAACTTACAGGAAGAATTGCCGACTCCTCCGCCTCGCAGATTGGCTATATCCCCTTTGATGTTAAGAGCTTTGGATGGAGAAAAACCGACGGCAGTGTTATTTACCGTCTGTTCGGTCTTTCCAAAAGCCAAATGCCCGAGCTTGTACATCCTAACGGACTTCTTGGAAATATAACTTCTGCCGCCTTTGAGGAAACCGGTATTCCCGAGGGAATTCCGGTAATAGCTGCAGCCTCCGACAAGGGCTGCGAAACGCTCGGCAACGGATGCTTAAGCGAGGATGTCGCCTCCATCAGCTTCGGAACCACAGCAACGGTTGAGATAACAACGGACAAATATATCGAAATACACCGTCTTGTAGCCCCATTT
>MWBL01000040.1 GCA_002069015.1 Firmicutes bacterium ADurb.Bin300
CATTATTGGTGGTATTGGGGGAGCAATCGGGGGTGAATCGTTCCTTGAATGGCTGTACAGCATACAAGACCCGGTGTTTGAATGGTGTGAGAACACTGGAAAGGCAATAGGCGGTTTCTTTACAAAGACATTGCCCGACTTCTTCACAAAGACAATACCGAATGCAGCAAGTGCAGCGTGGGGAGCAGTTAGTGATTTCGCAATAGATATAGGCACAAAGATAGGGAATTTTTTCAATAAAACAGGAGAAATGATAGGTAACTTCTTTACAAAGACATTGCCCGACTTTATAACGCAAACGATACCGAATGCAATAGATTATGCTATTGGCAAAATTGAAGGGTTCCTCACAAAGACAGTACCTTATGCAATAGGGTATGCTGCGGGCAAAATTGAAGTGTTCTTCACAAAAACCTTGCCGACTGCTTGGGGTAATTTTTGGACTTCTGTAGGAAACTTCTTTACACAAAGCATACCTAACTGGTGGAACGGAGTAACAACAGCCGTCAGCGATTGGTGGAATGGCACAATGATACCGGGGTGGAACAACTTCTGGTCAAGCGTAGGAAACTTCTTTACACAAAGCATACCTAACTGGTGGAACGGAGTAACAACAGCCGTCAGCGATTGGTGGAATGGCACAATGATACCGGGGTGGAACAACTTCTGGTCAAGCGTAGGAAACTTCTTTACACAAAGCATACCTAACTGGTGGAACGGAGTAACAACAGCCGTCAGCGATTGGTGGAATGGCACAATGATACCGGGGTGGAACAACTTCTGGTCAAGCGTAGGAAACTTCTTTACACAAAGCATACCTAACTGGTGGAACGGAGTAACAACAGCCGTCAGCGATTGGTGGAATGGCACAATGATACCGGGGTGGAACAACTTCTGGTCAAGCGTAGGAAACTTCTTTACACAAAGCATACCTACATGGGCAACTAATGCATTTAATGCAAGTGTTGGTTTTTTCACAGAAACAATACCGGGATTTTTTACAAGCCTGTGGAAGAGTGTATCGGATTTTGTTGTTATTGAAATACCTAAGTATGCACAGCAATTAAAAGACAGCATAACGGGTTGGTTCGGCAACTTCAAAGACTGGGCAAGTCAGATATGGGAAAAAGTAAAAAGCAGTTTCGGTGCAGGACGTGAAGAAGCAAAAGGAAGCGGCGCCGGAGAGGTAGCCGTTAACGCAAAGCCAAACGCAAACGGAAATATTATAGACCGTCCGACCGTGGCGCTGATGGGTGAAGCAGGTCCCGAGGCAATAATACCGTTATCCGGGCAAAGACGGGAACGAGGAATAAGCCTGTGGGAAAAGGCAGGTCAAATGTTGGGTGTAAGAGCGTATGCAGACGGAGGTATCGTCGGTAGCACGAGAAATGCCATAAACACCGCCGAAATAACACGAGGCACAGGCGGAATCACAATGCCGATTTCACTGGGTGGCGTTGAATTTAATATTCAGTTGCCAAGCGGAGGCGATGCACAAGACATACTGACCGCAGTGAAGGAAAAGGCGGCAGAAATTGCGAATATTCTCGGACTCGAAATGGCAAATAAACTGGTTAAAATTTTCGCCAACCTATCAATGGAAGCAGAGGGGGTAAAGTAGCATGAACATAATATTGATGAATTCAATAGATTTTGTAACGGCTGATATTTACTTCCCTATGCTGCCCGAAGAAATAAACGTCGAAACAGCAACAAGATTTCAAACATATGACATCATGTCTGTCGGAGAAATAAAACTGCCACTCGGTGAGGAATTAACAGGATTTTCATGGAGCGGCATACTTCCGGGAAAAAACAGAAAAGGGCAGGCATATATAACGGGCGGCGGTTATTGGATGGAACCGCTCAAAATTCAACAACTACTTAGCTTTTACAGGGTGAACGGTACAAAACTAAGGCTGATAGTTACGGATACGCCGATAAACCATTATGTGTATTTGGCTGATTATAAAATTACATACAAGGGCAAGGCAGGCGATTATTTCTACGATATATCCTTTATTGTGGCTAAAGACTTAAAAGTCATAAAGGAATCGTCTGCAGGAACGGCGATACAACAAGTAAGCACAGCGAGCAACACAAACCGTCCTGCTCCGCAACCATCAAGCACATATACCGTCAAGGCCGGCGACAGCTTGTGGAAAATTGCACAAACAGAACTGAGCAACGGTTCACGTTACCCGGAAATTTATAGCGCAAACCAACAGCTGATAGACAGCGAAAATGCTAAACGCAAGGTACGTGACAAATACACTATATATCCGGGTCAAGTGCTTACAATTCCAAGGTAGGTGAAAAATTAAATGAACGCAAAGGATATAGACTACAAGATAATTTTAACAAGGGAAACGGGCGAAAAACTTAATATATCCGCCATTGTCACCGGGCTTGTTTGGGAAGAACAGCCGGAGGAACTGGCAATGAGGGCAACATTCGAACTGTCAAACACCAAGCACCAAAACGAATATATGTCAAGCATTTTAAAACTGCTTACCGTTATAACGATTTATGCAAACCAAGGTGATGGATATACAGAAGTTTTTAACGGTATCGTTTGGGATTGGACATATACAAGCAGCGACCAAAAAATACTCGGCATAGTCGCATATGACCGCCTTATATATCTGCAAAACAGTAAGGATAATAAATATTTCAGTGCAGGCACAAGTACAGCTGACGTTATAGGCACCATTTGCAACGACTGGGGCATTCCGTACAAATACGAATATGACAGTATAACGCACGCAAAACTCTTATATCAACGCACTACGGTAAGCGACATGATAATCAAAACACTGAAAGAGGCCCAAAACAAACTGGACATCAAGTATGTTTTAAACTTTACAGGCGGAACGCTCAACATAAAAAAGCAGGGCCAAAACAGCGAAGTATATATGTTTAAAGCCGACCAAAATGCAATAATGACAAAGAACAGGTTAACGCTTGATGATTTGATAACCGAAGTATGGATAACAGGAAAAGCCGATGACGAAGGACGGCTGCCGATTGAAGCAAAAGAGGTCGGCGACACATCATACGGTACGCTCAGAGAAATGGTCGCAAAGGACGGCGACAACAGCCTCGCAGATGCACAGGCGGAAGCAAAAAAGCTATTAAAAGAAAGGGGCAAGCCGAAAGAATATTCAAGTATACAAGCCGTTGATGTTCCGACCATTAGACGAGGCGACAAAATCAAGGTAGAAGCAGGAAACCTTATAGGATATTTTTATGTACTCGGGATAAGCCACGATGCTACGCAAAGGACTATGAGCATGGAGATAGAAAGGGCGGTGTAAATAGTGGCAAACAAAGACAATCAAGGAATGAGTATGCTCGCAAGAGTTATACAAGACCGTATGAAACAAGCGGCGACACAGCCAACGGCCATAGATATAGGACAGATTAACGGCGACCTCAGCCTAACAACTAACATATTCCCCCTTCCCATTCCTGCAAGCGACTATTTAATATGCCGCAGCATTTCATACAATCCTGCAGAGGAACTGACTGCTACAGACGGCACGGACGGAATGCATCCCCACGGGCCAAGCGGTGGGCATTCGCAATATGAGGGAAACGGCATACACAGCCACCCCGATACGGAAGGTATGCATACTCACGCCATCCCCACCCCCGAAAAAATGAGATGGGTAAGACCGGGCGACCGTGTGCTTGTTGCGTGGGCAGGCAATGATGCAGTAGTCATTGACATTATTGTTCCTGCAAAAACACTGGAAGGAGGCACGGTATAATGCAAAATATATTTCCGACATTCAGCACGCCTCAAACCATAGAGGAAGCTAACGAAACTAAAAGCAAAAACGCTTTTAAACCATCAATTTATTTTGATGAAAAACTGGGCGATTTCAGAAGAAACGGAGCAGGTCAACTGCAAACAGCAAATGGGTACGAAGCATGGGAACAATGGTGCATTAACACAGTGCAAACAGAAAGATATGCGTGCCTCGGATATTCGCAAAATTATGGCGTTGAGATAGACCGGGCATTTTTAAAAACAGACAGAGTCGTCACAGAATCGCTTATACAGCAAACAATTGAGGAGGCACTGCTTGCGGACCCTGCAGGAAGAACTCAAGGAGTAACGGATTTTACATTTGAATGGAAAAGTGACAGCGTACTGGTTGGTTGTACAATAACAAGTGTAAGCGGAGATAAGGCGAACATAGAAGTAACTCTCGGGAAAGGAGGAACTGCATAATGAGTGATATACAATTTGTAACCCCCGAATTTCTGCAAGGACAGAGCGTGGCTGAAATACAGCAAAAAATGCTTGACGGTCTGCCGAGCGACATAGACAAGTCGGAAGGACAATATCCGTGGCAATTCTGCATAGGTACAGCGATAGAAAAATCCGAAATGGTGCAATTCCAACTGTTGGAAACATTAAGGCTTATATTTCCGCAACTCGCCTACGGAATGTGGCTTGACCTGCACGGCGAAACAAGAGGACTGCCTCGCAATGCCGCGACTTATGCAATCGGAAGTCTGACGGTTACCGGAACTGCAGGAACAGTCATACCGCTTGGTTTTGCGTTTTCAACCGAAGCAACACCAAATACCGCCAACATTATATTTGAAACAACAGAGGAAACCGTAATCCCTATAGAGGGCATCGCAACCGTTCCGATAAAGGCAGCAGTCGCAGGAGTGCAAGGGAATGTAATCGCTAATACAATCACTTTAATGGTCAATCCGATAAAGGAAATAACAAGCATTACTAACCCGGCGGAATTAGCAGGAGGAACTGAGGAAGAAAGCGACGAGAACTACCGTAACAGAATTATAGAATACGATGCAACACAAGGGGCATCATTTATCGGAAACGTGAGCGACTACGAGAGATGGGCAACGGATGGAACGGGTGTCGGTCTTGTGTCCGTTACGCCGCCTGCAGACGACACGGGAGTGATTGAAATAGCATTACTTGAAACTACGACAGGCGAGGCTATACCCTCAAGCAACCCCGAACCATACAGGACATGGGTTATTGAAAAGATTATGTCGCCGAGCAATCCTTCATTAAGGCTCGCCCCGATAAATGCACAAATAAGTGTAGTAGGTTCAACCGCCGTGGATATTTATATTAAAGCGAACATCGAAACAGACGGCACGAGGTCAATCGCCCAAATCACAAGCGATTTCGTGGCAGCACTCAAGAATTATTACAAAACAGCTGTAAATCAAGGCGAAGTGAAATACAGCGTAATCGGGTCATTGATAACGCTGACTGCAGGGGTGTATGACTACAACACACTGCTTATAAAAAGCGGCGACGGCGAATATGGGACCGACAATATAACAATCGCACAATACGAGTCGCCGTTGACAAACGCTGAAAGCGTGGTGTTTACAGAAATATGAGATATTCAACAGAAAAAATGGTTGAAATATTAAAAAGCCCCGAAGCACAAAAAATCATTGACTATGTAACTCCCAAGTATGGAAATTCGTATGTTGGACTTTGGCTGTTTCAAGTAATAGGTACGCAACTGGACGATATGCGGACATGGACTGACGAAATGAGAAAGCAAATTACACCGTTAAAAGCAACGTGGGGGCTTTATTATTTCCAACAGGACTACGGTCTGAATTTGGATGAGCGATTACTCGCAATAGAACCGGGAATATCCGAGGAAGAACTCCTTCCCGAAACGCAAGAAATTATTACACAGGCAAGGCAGGAGATTATAACCAAAATAAGAGAGCGCTCCCCTGCCAACCCGACAAACATAGCAAACATCATAAGTGGAATGACAGGCAGAAATATCAACATTATTGAAAACACTGCGAAAAATACATTTGATTTAATTATCCTTGCAGGAACAAACACCTATAATATGCAAGCTGTTTATAAAAAAATGAAACAAATTAAACCTACGCACCTAACGGTTAATTACTTCGGACAGCTTAATATAAACCAATTGAAAGCATACACATACGGACAGCTTGGCGCATACACATACGGACAAATCAAAAACGGGTTACCAATAACGTAAGAGCGAGAGGAGGTGAAAACAGATGGCAACATATACAAGCAATTTAAACTTGAAAAAACCTGCTGCAGGGGAACTGTTCGATATCGCCGACTTTAACAGCAACTCCGACAAGATAGACACAGCTGTCGGCAATCGTGTAGTTAAGAATGCGAATATCACGGCAGGAACAAAGACAAAAATCACATATGACACCAAAGGTCTTGTAACAGGCGGCGCAGACTTAACCCCGAGCGACATCCCAACGCTTACGCTATCAAAAATTAGTGATGCAGGGTCCGCAGCGGCAAAAACAGCCGGAACTGCACCGGGCAATGTTCCTGTATTGGATGAGGACGGCCGCTTAAAAAAGGAGCAACTACCCATTGAACCAAAAGCCCATGTGTTGGTTGTTGACGGTGTCGCCATATATGGCAGTCGATTTGTTGATGTGGACGATTACGGCAACCCTGTTCTCAGAGAGGACGGAAGCGGCGACTATCTTATAACCGTTTTGGAGGACGAAACCGTAAAGGCCGTTGATGTAATTACGCAAGTCAATGACGGTTTAGACAGCCAGTCCCCCACGGAGGCACTCTCGGCAAAGCAAGGCGGCGTTCTGCGAGGATTTATCGGCACATTGGCAAATCTACTCACAACAGCCAAAGAAAGCCTTGTGGAGGCAATAAACGAGGTTGTAACCGCATTAACAAATCATACGAATGATGCCGACAATCCCCATGGCGTTACAAAGTCACAGGTAGGTCTTAGCAATGTTGATAACACAAGCGACACCGACAAGCCTGTAAGCACGGCCGTAAGCGATGCACTGGCTCTGAAAGCACCAATAAACAACCCTACATTCACAGGAACGGTAGGCGGAATAACAAAAGCAATGGTGGGGCTTGGGAACGTAGACAATACGGCCGACAGCAATAAAGAAGTGCTGAGCGCAACCAAGCTAAAAACCGCAAGGAAAATCAACGGGGTTGACTTTGACGGTACTGCAGACATAACCATTGCCGACAGCACCAAAATACCAACAACCCAAAAAGGAGCAGCAAACGGAGTAGCCGAACTGGACGACGCAGGAAAGGTGCCGTCGTCGCAATTGCCGTCCTATGTTGATGATATTATAGAAGGTACGCTGTCGACTTTTCCGCAGCCGGGTGAAACCGGGAAAATCTATGTTGATACCGAAACCAATCTGACATACAGGTGGGGCGGCACGCAATATGCGGAAGTTTCACAGAGCCTCGCACTCGGAGAAACATCATCCACGGCATACGCAGGAAACAAGGGCAAGCAAAATGCCGACAACATAGAAACGCTGCAAGGACAGGTGCAAACCGCACAAGACGATATCAGCAGCTTAAGCGAGAATAAGGCCGACCTATCAAATGGCAAAGTACCAAAGGAGCAACTGCCGTATTTTAACGAGAGTCAAACTGTTTATGTCGGCGATACAGCACTGTACGGCACGACATTAATGGATGTTGACGAGCAAGGCAACCCAGTGCTGCGCGAAAACGGGCAAGGCGATTATTTGCTGGCGGTTACATTTTTGGGCGTTCCTTTTCTGAAATACATAGGAAACGCTGTAACTGACGATATAACAGGCATAAAATATTCATTTACAATCAGCAACGGCAATGCCATACTGCAACAAATAATATAAAAATAAGGAGGAAAAAACAATGGCAACAACAATCAGATACGCAAAATTAAAAGACCCTCACGGCGTAGAATTCGCCCCAAAAGGAATGACACAAGGGCAACTGTCGGAGGGCGGATACCTTCCGTATGAGGAAACGGAGAAGCCTACAGGAATTCACAATTACAAGCCTGTGTATTCCGTAAGCAACAACAAGGTAATAAGGGGATGGGAAGCATACCCCAACTTTGCCGAAATCGAAAGACTTAAAAAGAGGTTGGCTGAAACTGATTACAAAATAATCAAGTGCTACGAATGCTCTTTGACAAATCAGCCTGCACCGTACGACATAGTAAGCGTACACGCTGAAAGACAAGCAATCAGAAATCAAATCAATAGCTTAGAGGAGTGTGAATAAAAATGGCAGATATTAAACTGGTATCTCAAGATGGATTATTTCAAAGCATTAACGGGCAGGCTTTGCCACCAAACAACGAAATCATAATTGACAGCGCAGGCAAACCAAGCGTAATGGTTAAAATTCCTAAATTTAAAATTGGCGATGTTATTACTGGAGGCCCGTCCACAACCCATCCAGCTTTTATAGTGAACGGGGAGGAAAAAGACTACATCTATATCAGCAAGTATCAAAATATTGTGGTGGATGGCAAGGCTTACAGTTTGCCGTACCAACAGCCAAAAAACTATATAACATTCGACCAAGCAAGGACGGCGTGCGAATCAAAAGGAACTGGGTGGCATTTGATGACCAATGCAGAATGGGCAGCCATTGCATTATGGTGCAAAAAGCACGAATGTATGCCTTACGGCAATAACAACTATGAATACGGCGATTATTACCATACATATGACAGAGGGGCTCCGATGCCATACCGTGAATATTATGACCCGGAGGACCCCGAGGGGGGATATGACGAATATCCTTTGACTGCTACAGGAAGCGGCCCGAAAGATTGGTTCCACAACAATGACTTCTCGGGCATTGCTGACCTTAACGGAAATGTAAATGAATGGGTCGGAGGCGTGCGACTTAATAACGGAGAAATTCAAATTATAGCAAACAATGATGCAGCACAGGCAATCGACCAGTCGGCATCAAGCACGCTGTGGAAAGCAATCGCTCAAAACGGGTCACTGGTTGCACCGGGAACTGCAGGCGCACTCAAGTATGGCTCGGGAAGCATTGTCTTGGGCGACTATTTCAAGGATATGACAGCGGCAGGCGGAGTAACAATCCCAGCATTAGCAAAAGCACTGGCATTATTCCCGGCGGATGAATCAAGCACATATAGGGATGATTACTTCTATACCTATGACTCCGGCGAAACGCTCTGCTATCGTGGCGGCTTCTACCTCGACTACGGCGGCGCTGGCGTGTTCGGCTGCGACTTGGACGGCGGCCGCTCCGACTCGGACAGCTGCCTCGGCTTCCGTTCCGCTTTTGTCAATCTGTAATCTGACAATCGGGTAATCTGTTTTAACGGGCGGCTCTGCCGCCCCGAATCAGCACAGCACGGAAAGGCGGTCTAAAATTGGAAGAGTTGAAAATATTACAAAAGACATACGACATGATAAAATATGGTAACCTTGCGCTTTTGCAGTTTCCTAAAATGGGGCGGTATGCCTTGGCAGGCGACATAAAGCGAAGTATGTATAAAATCCTTGAACTCGTTATACGGGCAAACAAAGCGAGAAACAAAAAGCCTCTTTTATATGAGATTGATGTGGAACTGGACATACTGCGTACATTTATAAGGCTCGCCGCCGACAAGGACACCAAATACCTGCCAATCAGAAAATACGAATACTGGAGCAAGCTGTTAAATGAAATAGGTCGAATGCTTGGTGGTTGGATTAAAACCGCAAATTAAACCTTGGGGAATGTGCCGCAAACTCTGCTATCGTGGCGGCAACTACAACGACAACGACAACGCTGGCGTGTTCAACTGCAACTTGAACAACGACCGCTCCAACTCGAACAACAACCTCGGCTTCCGTTCCGCTCTAACCCCAAAAGCCCGAAACATATCACCCAAGGGTGGTATGGCAGTGCGTGGGGATAAAGGGGTGCATTTCCCTACTTGCGGCGACACCGTAAGTTAAACATTGAATTGCTATGAAGGCTACCTAAAGGGCTGTCACGCATAGCGTAACGTGAGGAGAAGGAATAATGGCAAAAATAACAAACCTCTACGAGCAAATATACGATTTTGAGAATTTATACCAAGCATACCTAAGCGCAAGGAAAAATAAACGGTTTCGCAGGGATGTATTAAAATTCAGTGCAAGCCTTGAGGAGAATCTAATCCAAATACAAAACGAATTGATATGGAATACATACGAGGTAGGCAGATACAAGGAATTTTATGTATATGACCCAAAGAAAAGGCTCATAATGGCGCTTGATTTTAAAGACCGTGTGGTGCAGTGGGCGATTTACAGACAACTCAATCCGCTTTTAGACCGCCGTTTTATTGAGGACAGCTACGGGTGCAGGATAGGCAAAGGAACGCACAAGGCAGCAGACCGCCTACAGTATTGGCTGAGGCAAACAGACAGAAAGCCGGACAAATACTATTATTTGAAATTAGATATATCAAAATACTTTTACAGGATAGACCACGAGGTGCTTATTAAAATACTGCGAAAAAAGATAGCGGACGAACGGTTAATGCAACTGCTTGAAAGTATTATAAACTGTGACGATACAAAATTCGGAATACCTACAGGAATAGATGCTGACCAGTGCGAGAAAGAGGACAGGCTCTCCGAGGTTGGCATACCAATCGGGAATTTGACAAGCCAAATGTTCGCAAATTTATACTTGAACGAGTTAGACCAGTACGCAAAGCACACGTTGAAACTGCATTACTATCTGCGTTATATGGATGACATTATCATACTGCATAACGACAAAAAGTATTTGCACGAAATAAAAGCAACAATCGAAAACTTTTTAAATGATGAGTTACGCCTTCAGCTAAACAAGAAAACAGCTATACGGCCAATAAATGTAGGCGTTGAATTTGTGGGGTTTCGTATTTATTCCACGCACAAAAAGCTGAAACGAAAAAGCCTTAGAAGAATTAAGAAGCGAGTGAAGCAGCTAATGTGGCAATATGCAAACGGACACATTGAAAGAGAGCGACTGCAATGCAGTTTTCAATCGTTTAAAGGGTTAATGAAGCATTTCAACAGTTACGGATTAAGAAATAAACTTAATGCAATTTATATGACATTTATAAAGAGATAAGAGGTGTAAGCAGGTGGACCAAGATGTAGCAATTAAACTAAACGACCACGACCACGAAATATCAAGCCTTAAGCATAGGGTGAAGGAATGTGAGGAACAACAAGCCACAATTAATAAACTGGTGAATTCCGTGGACAAACTCGCAACCAACATGGAAAATATGCTCGAGGAGCAAAAAACGCAAAGGCGTGAAATCAACGAATTGAAGCAGGTCCCTGCCGAGGACTTCAAGTATTACAAAAGACTTATAGTCGGTTGTATTTTGACAGGGGTCGTCGGCGCGATTTTGGGGGCAATATTGACCCTTGTTATAAAGGGGTAATGCTATGAACAGAAAAGGCAAAAAAATAGAATTTTCAAAACTGCTGGCACTTATTATAACCGCCCTGTTTGTGGGTTCGGTTGGATTTGTGCTATTGGTGTGGGCCATAACGAGAAAAACGCCCGAGCAGCTGCAGATAGGTGTAAACATCCTCGGAATAGTGGCGGCACCGTTCGGCGTGGTTGTTACCGGGTACTTTACCAAGGCAGGCTTTGAAAACTTTCAAAAAATAAAACAAGGGGGCAAGGAAAATGTATAAAACATTAAAAGAACGGTTTGTAGATGCTGCTAACGGTGCGGAAAACTGTAAAATCATTCTTGGCATACGGATGCCGGACGGAACTAAAGAACTTATAATAAACGATAACGTGCAAAACAAGGTAGATTATGTGTGTCAAAAATACGATGATGACCTTGTAATGCATGGCGCGCCAATTGCAATCGAAGAATTTCTATTTATTAAAAAATAAAACAAGGAGGTAACGAGCAAAATGACATCAGTAATTAGTTTTTTAACAGAATGGTGGCAGGTGATTATTGTCGCCGTGGTTTTGGTTTTGGGTATATATTTCAAGCTGAAAAGTATGTGGCATGGAAATATTGTGGAGTGGCTCGTTGATATTTGCGCGGCTATGGAAAAGGAGTGTGGCGGAGGCACCGGGTTTTTAAAACTCCGTGGAGCATATAACGCATTTGTTGAGGCCTTCCCCGTTATTTCAAAAATACTGACATTTGATACCTTCTCGGTATTGGTAGACGAAGCACTGGAAAAGCTGAAAACCAAGATACATACAAACGATAAAATAAAAGGATACATAGAGGGCAGGCTTGATGCCGTGCTTGTTGAGGGCGTAATTGACAAGACGGAGGGCGAGGTGCAAAGCAATGCTTCCGATTAACAAAAAAATCACGCCGTTAAATTTTACGGCTATGAGCAACAAAAAGAACGAGTATATCGTGGTGCATTATGTGGGTGCAGTGTCCACAGCCAAAAACAATGTGGATTATTATGCACGGGAAAAACTGCAAGCCTCGGCCAATTATTTTGTTGACGAAACGAGTATATGGCAGAGCGTGGAGGATTACGACAGGGCGTGGCACTGCGGAGGCGGTCTGCAGGGGACCGGCGGTCATGCGTTTCACGGCATCTGCACCAACTCAAACAGTATAGGGATTGAAATGTGCGTTAAAAAGACGGCCGCAGGTGCGTGGTATTTCGAGGAAGCAACCGTAAACAACACCATTGAATTAATAAGATACTTAATGGAGAAATACGGAATACCCATTGAAAGAGTTATCCGGCATTATGATGTTACGGGCAAAATATGCCCTGCCCCTTATGTGGATGAAGCGGCATGGGCAGGATTTAAAAGCAAAATTATAAACGAACTGGAGGATGAAGAAATGAATGCACAGGTCGAAGCATTAACCAAGAAGGTAGAAGAACTCACAAAAAGAGTGGAATCGGCAGAAAAAAAGAACACTGAGTTTATATACGCTTGGGTAGACGACAATATGCCCGAGTGGGCCAGACCGACGATAACCAAGCTGATGGATAAAGGAGCGTTAAAAGGCGACGAGGAGGGCAAATTAAACCTAAAATACGATATGCTCCGCATCCTTGTAATTCTTGACAGAACCGGGGCGTTTGACAATTAACAAAAAGCAACAAGACCCTTGACACACCTTGTGTTGGGGGTCTTTTTATTTTGTGTAATATGCTTTGATTTTAAAGTGGTTTTTTGTGTAGTATTAAAGCAAAATTGTCTTTACTATATACCGCCATTGGTTTATACTGAGTGTAACGAAAGATTAAAAAAATAAGGAGGCAAACACGATGACAAACACACGCTTCGGAATTGAAATTGAAATGACGGGAATAACGAGAGAAACAGCAGCAAACACCATAGCAAACCACCTCGGCGGAACAGTCCAAAGGACTTACAATAGCTACGACTGCTACAAAGTAACCGCCCCGGACGACCGAGAATGGCAGATAATGAGCGACGGAAGCATAACCTGCCAAAGGAAAGAAAACGGCAGAACAGTACCTGCAAGCCGAGAATACAGCGTGGAACTGGTAAGCCCGATACTCACCTACACAAACGACATAGAAACACTGCAGGAACTGGTGAGAAAGCTAAGAAAAGCAGGAGTGTGTCGTTCTCTATCCTCGCACCCTGCCAACAGAGAGTCCAAGCGAGTGGTAATTTTACAAGACCGCACCGGGTCTCCTCCGTCCCCATCGGGCGGATAATATTCAATACGGCTGACAAATTGCTTTATAACCGCCGCCTGTTGCTCCCGTGAAAGGGATTTTATTTTTTTAAGCTGTGACAAGTATTTTTTTATTTCCGCTTTATTTGCCCCTGTGGTTGTTTCGGTAAACACCTGCAGGTCGGTCACTTGAACTTCAAGGTGTAGCTTTCGCGCCTCAAGTCCAGCAAGTCTCTGACGGGCCGCCTCGCTGTCCAAGCCGTCAATAATTTTATCAAGCAGCTTTTCAACATCACGAGAAACTGCCGACAATTCCTTTTTTATTTCCTTCAGCTTGTCCGCAGAAGTTTTTTTATATAGTTTGACGTTTTCAGAAACCCAAGCACTAATGTCGTTTATTGTTTTTGAATCGGCTATTTTTTCAAGATGGGTCAACACAACGCCCTCGATAACATCACGGTTGACAGCTTGGCAGTCACACTCACGAGTCCGCCCCTTTCGATTGCACTGATAATATTTTTTTGTGGTTTCGGTCGGTGTGCGAGGATTGCCCCGGCTGCTTCCAACCATCGCACTGTCACACTTTCCACAAAACAATATCCCCGAGAGCAGGTACGGCTCTTTTGCCCGGTGTGTGCCGGATTTATTTTTTTGCATTTTATCCATCGCCTTATTATAAATTTCTTTAGTTATTATGGCAGGAATACCACCTTCAATCCTTATAATTTCATCGTTGCTTTTGTTGCTGTGGCCGTTACGCCTCCCTGCGGCATCCTTTGCGGTGCTTCTGTTATACACAAATGTCCCGGTGTATTTTTCGTTACACAGAATATCATGCAAGCTGTTTTTTGCTATCACACTGCCACGCTTGCCCCTTATGCCATTTGTGCTAAGCCAACGAGCAATGGAATCATATCCATCACCGCTCAAGTACGCTTCAAAGATATAGCGGACCGCAACGGCTTCACGGTCATTAATAATGTACTTCCCGTCCGCCCCAACATCATACCCAAGCGGAGGAACGCCCCCGGTATGTTTACACTGCAGGGCGTTCTCTTTTAACCCTTTCATGACTTCCCTGCCAAGGTTGCGAGAGTAATACTCGGAGAACCCCTCAAGCACAGACTCCAAGACAACGCTCTCGGGGCTGTCGTCTAAGTTTTCGAGAACAGATATAAGCCGAACTCCGGCAAGTTTTAATTCTCGCTTATAAAACGCATGGTCGTACCTATCACGGGAAAAGCGGTCAAGCTTGTGAATAACAATAAAATCAAATTTGCGTTGTTTGGCATCGGCAATCATTCTTTGAAATTCTGGGCGCTGGTCAGAACGAGCCGACATAGCACGGTCAATATATGTGTCGGATAGAACCCATTTTTTATTTGATATATAATCAGAGCAGGCCCTCACTTGTGCCTCAATCGACTCCTCGCGCTGAAGGTCAGAAGAAAAACGGGCATAAATAACAGCCTTCATAATTACACCCCTGTCAAAATTTATTTGCTCGGCTTTTTTGTTTTGTCAATTGGTTTATTCTTAGGCTTTGGCTTTTTTATCGTATCTTCATATGGGGTCAACTCCCCTGTTTTAGGGTCAATAACGAGAAAGCCCTCTAAAGAAAACGGTTTTTTATTATTCATTTCCTACCCTCCTAAATATACCACTGATTATTACAGTTAAGGCAAATAGCCTTAGTTTTATTTATTGTTTTTCGACCGCCAAAGAGCCATACAAAAATCCAAATCCACCACACAAAAAGAAAAATCATAAAATGAATAAGACTGCCGAGGCAACCCCTCCCCTTTGTGTGTGTTTCGTTGACTATTTGAATATTCGCACTCCCACAGGACGGACAAGCCGTGGGGCTGCTCTGATTGCCCGGTGATATTTTATTCTCAACAAAGCCCCACGCTATGCCTGCGGCGGCAATAAACATAAAAAATGCCAAAGCCGGGGAGATTTGAATAAGTTTATATATGGCTATTATTGCGAAAGCGAACGCTCCTCCGATTAAAGCCCCTTTTTCTTTGCTCATTTCAACACCTCACAAATAACGAGAAACAGAATAAATCAAATCGCTTTTATAATTGGATATGTCAAAAATTGAACCGATTTCAACATGACGGCCGTTCTGCATTTCATCATCGGGAAACACAATAAACTGCTTGCCGTCGTTTAGCTTGAGGCGACAAATCCACTTAGTGGTTATACCTTTGTATAAAACAGCAAAGTAGGTTTGACAGTCCTTGTAAGCAACATCAGAAACAGAAACGGTGTCTTTTAAAATATTTTGAATTATCGCAAAGCCCTGCAACTCTTCCTCGGTCGTAATTATTTTGCTTAAAGTAGCAGGTTCGCTACTGGTCGGAGCAGGTGCATTAATAGCCTTGTTTATTTTTTCTTTCATTACTTCGGATATGTAATCATTTAACGCTTGCGACAGCCAAGGGCGATACTTTTCAATGGCATTTTGATTTTTAACGCCCGTATAAACTTCCGATGCACCCATAAAGAACTTCACGAATTCGTCAGACGGAGCAACAAGCATATCAGCAAAATACTGCTTAAATTGATTAACATACTTTAGCTTTGAAGCCGTGCTGCATATTTTATCAATATCAAAATCGTCCTTTGAAAACTTTTTAATTTCGCCGATAATTTCATCCTTCATGTTTAGGATGTCAAATTCAAGAAAAGGAGCATCATCCATCAGCCCGGACTTCTCGAGGTCGGTATAAAAACGATACACAATCCCGTTAGTCAGTATTCCAAATTTAGCGGAAGCGGTAGTATTGTAATATGCAAAAAGTTGAGAGCCGTGCTTCTCCAGTTTTTCGCCACATGGCTTAGCCTCAATAAAAAGAATGGGAAGCCCTTCACGCAAAACAGCATAATCAATCCGCGCTCCCTTCTTTACACCAAAGTCTGCCGTGTATTCCGGCACGACCTCCTCGGGGTCGGAAAAATCATATCCGAGCATTTGAAAGAACGGCATAATCAATGACATTTTAGTAGCCTCTTCTGTTTCAAGCGAATCTTTTATTTTTTCCGCACGCTCAGATAGTTTTTTTATTTTTTCCAAGAAATCCATCACAAATCCTCCTTTAATCCCAAAATATAAAATACTTCCGCAATTGTCTTTTTAAGCCTTCTCTCTGAAATCAATGCAATTCTTACCCGTTTCCACCTCTTCAAGAGTTTTTAACATTTCTATATATTCAATCGCTTTTTGTTGGCTCTCCGGCGACAATTCGTCAATCTTGGAGTCCTCTTTTTTATTGGGTTCGATTTTGGTATCAACTCCCAACAAATAATCAACGCTAACCTTAAAGAAGGAGGCAAAGTCTATCAATGTACTAATTTCGGGAATTCGCTTTGCGTTTTCATATTGAGAAATTGCGGCCGCTGTTAAGGCACGATGAAATATTTTATTAAACTGGGCCAGCAATTCTTCTTGTGTTAAGCCCATTTCTGTGCGTAATTTTTGAAATCTTGTCGCAAAAAATTTGTTTTGATAAGTACCCACAAAAACCACCTCCACCCCATATTATAACACCGCTTAACGCTAAAATAAATAACATCAACGGCAAGGATAATTTATTTTGCAAAAATGCTTGACAACTTAACCCAAAAGATATATAATCGAAAACAGATTAACACAAACAATAAGAAAGGAGTGATACAATGCCTAATTTTAATTTAAAAGCAGAGCGCGTCCGCAGAAATCTCACACAAAAAGATATGGCTAAATTGTTGAATATTTCTATTCCTGCATACAATTTGAAAGAAAACAGCAATAGGGCATTTTCCCATGCAGAAACGCAACTTATAGCTAAAGAATTCCAACTTACTGCGGATGAAATAAAAACAATTTTTTTTGGCGAATAACTTAACGGTAATGATAAGTTGTGTTAATCTTACAAACAAATTAT
>MWBL01000041.1 GCA_002069015.1 Firmicutes bacterium ADurb.Bin300
CTTCTCTCTGAAATCAATGCAATTCTTACCCGTTTCCACCTCTTCAAGAGTTTTTAACATTTCTATATATTCAATAGCTTTTTGTTGGCCTTCCGGTGACAATTCACCGACAGCAGAAACAACGGTTTTTTCAATTTTAGATATGGCTTTGTGGTCGTCGTTTTTACCGATTAAATATTCAATTGATACGTCGAATATAGAAGCCATCAAGCATAGTGTCTGAATATTGGGTTCAAGTATCAAGTTTTCATATTTTGATACATTTGACTTCGAAGTGCCTATTTTTTCAGCTAATTGTTTTTGGGTTAACCCCGATTTTATCCTTAATTGTTTAATTCGCACAAAATCACCACCTTAAATATTATATCAGTTTCCAATATGGAAATCAACAAAGTTTCCACAAAAGAAAATATTTCCTATAAAACGCTTGACAAATTCCGTAAAAGAACTTATAATGAATTCAAGGTAGCCAAAACAGAAACCCGTAAGGAGGTGAACCGTATGTTTGACAAGCTGAAACAAATCCGAGGAGAAAAAAACATCTCCGTTGATAAAATGGTTGAAATTCTCGGACTTGAAACAAGGGCGGCATATTACAAAAAGGAATTGGGGAACGTCCGCTTTTCATTGAACGATGCAAGAAAAATATCTGAATTCCTAAACATGAGCATTGAAGATATTTTTTTTGATGATGAAGTTTCTGAAACAGAAACCATTCCCGATTAATCCCACAAACAAATCATGCCACGGAAAGCAGGTGAAATAAATGCCAAAGCAAGTAACCGTCGCCGCCAATAACAGGTATTGTCAAGCACGAATACACGCCGGGCAGTATAACCAAAAGCTACTAAGTAGAGCAGGGGCAGCAGAGGAACTCGGGTGCATTTCCGAGGACAGCCTCAAAAAATACGAATTAGACCTAATAAGACCACCATCCGATGTCGTGGCTTTGATGGCGGATGCATACAATCAGCCCGAACTGCGGTCATGGTATTGTGCAAACGAATGCCCACTGGGTAAGGACAGGGTGGCGGAGATTGAACTTTTACCATTAGATGACAAGCATACGAATTCACAACAGCACAAAAGAGTTAGAAAGTGCAATCGGCCTAATATTCACAGTTGTAGCCGACGGTGTAATAGACGAGAGCGAATGGGCGGAAATCGAAAAGGTAAAGGAAATCCTAACGAGGGTTAAAACCAGTATAGAGGAAGTAGCCATAGCCATCGAAAAGCAGGAAAACATAAAAAACAATAACGAAAGGCGGAAGGCAAAATGACAAACACAGTAATCAAAACCGACAACGCAGGCATAGCAAGCATTATGGTGAGGATACCAAAATTTAAGGTATCGGATGTAATCGACGGCGGCAGAGAAGAAACACACCCGGCATTCATTATCGACGGCAAAGAGGTAGACGAGATTTTTATAAGCAAATACCAAAACATAGTTGTAAACGACAGAGCATACTCACTGCCACTGCAAAAACCGCAAACACGGGTAACGTTCGACCAAGCAAGGCAATACTGCGAAAACAAAGGCGACGGTTGGCACCTTATGACCAACGCTGAGTGGGCGGCGATAGCTTTGTGGTGCAAGAAAAACAACACAATGCCTCACGGCAATAATGCGTACGGCAAGGACTGGAAACACACGGACGAAAAGGCAACGACCTATGACGGCGGTTTAATATTAACAGGCACGGGACCAAAGACATGGAGTCATGACCACACATACGACGGAATATACGACCTAAACGGAAACGTACTGGAATGGGTCGGAGGAATAAGAACTGTTGACGGTCAGCTTCAAATTATACCCGACAACAACGCAGCAAAGCATATAAGCCAAGCAACAGACAGCAAAGAATGGCAACCGATAACCCATGACGGGCAGGAACTATACTACACCAAGGATGACGACGAAAACATGGTCATCGGAACGGACAAGCCCGACACAAACTGGTTGTGTTGCAGGTTTAAAGACACAAAGGCAAGCATTGAAATACCGCAACTGCTTAAAGAATTGGCGCTCTTCCCGACGGACGATACAGAACTAACCGAATATTACGGAGTATGGTCGGACGGCGAAAGACTCTGCTATCGTGGCGGCGACTGCTACGACGACGACGGCGCTGGCGTGTTCAGCTGCCGCTTGTGCGGCGACCGCTCCGTCTCGTACTACTCCCTCGGCTTCCGTTCCGCTTTTGTCAATCTGTAATCTGAATCCTTGAAAATCTGTTAAAAAAAGAGGAGGAAAATACAATGCTAACCATGCCCAAAGAAAGCATAGTAAGGTTTAACGCAAAGGGCGAAATAAACAGCGTAAAACACACAAAAACGATAACCGCAGAAAAGGTTACAAGACCGTTTACAGAGGCTGTACTGGCGATGTTTGGAACGACACCCGAACAAATCGTAGGCGATATCACAAGCCAAAAGGAGGTGGCAACATGATGTACACACAATGCTCACGATGCGGTGCGAACTTAGACCCCGGAGAGATATGCGACTGCGAAAAAACATTAAAACAAAAAGTGGAAAGCCACATCGGGAAACCCATACCACAAGAGGAGTGGGAGGAATGCGAAAGCTACGCCCGGCGCAAGCTGAATTTTCAAAACAAACTGTTTAACAAGAACAACGGTGAGGATTACCTTGTATTGTTGGCAGCAGACGTATACCACGAACAGCAGATGTCGAAAGCAACCATAAACTTTATGCAAACAATGAAGGAGGTCGACGAATTATGCAAAGGACAATGCGTATAAAAAAGGCCCTGCGATGGGCGAACAAAAACAAGGCGTACATATTAGCGATAACCATAGCGGCGGCATTAACTCCGCAGGCAATACAATACGCAGAGTGCGAACGTGGATATAGCGGTGCAATCGGCGGAGAATTCCTACTCATCCCCCTCGCAATTTTGGTTACATACTTTATAAAAACCATCCCTAAAGAAATGAAAGCAATATGGGCGGAGGTAACCCAAGATGAAAAAGCGCAATAAAAACAAGCCGACTGCGATAGCCGACTTGTCAACGAAAGATTTTGTCGCAATGCGAACAGTACGACAAACACATTTTTATTATATCACAAATTAGGGAAATGTCAATCCCTAAAATATAAACCGAAAGAGAGGCAAGCACACATGAAAATTCTTAAAATATGTCTTGAAAACTTCCAAGGCATAAAAGAACTAACGGTAACCCTTGACGGAAAAGACGCTAAGATTTACGGCGACAACGGAACGGGTAAAACCACCATTTACAACGCATTTACATGGCTACTGTTTGACAAGGCAAGCACAGGGATTAAAAACTTTACACCCAAAACAAAGGATGCGAACGGACAAGACGTTCACTACCTAACAAACAAGGTCGAGGCTACCCTGCAACTGGCAGACGGGAGCATACACACATTCACAAAAGCACTGAGCGAGATATGGAAACGCAAACGAGGAAGCGCAACCGACGAATTCAGCGGACATACCACAGACTACTATATAGACGGGGTGCCGATTTCAGAACGGGAATACAAAGAACGTGTCGACGAAATATGCTCACCCGACCAAGCCAAAATACTAACAATGACCTCTTTCTTTCCCGAGGAGCTGCCGTGGCAGGACAGGAGAAAAGTACTGCTTGAAATTTGCGGCGACGTAACGGATGACGATGTAATCGCCTCCGACCCGGAACTGCAGGATTTAAAAAGCTTTCTGCTGATACCCGGAACAAGCGACAGCTACCATCCAGTAGATGATTTTATCAAAATAGCCAATAGCAAAAGAGCAGAAATCAACAAAGAACTAACAACAATCCCTGCAAGAATTGACGAGGCACAAAAAGCTATCCCCGACCTAAGAGGGATTAAACAGAAAGATATAGACGGAAAAATCAGCAAACTAACCGCACAAAAAGCAGACATTGAAAAGCAAATTGCTAACATGAGCGAGGACTCCGCCATAACCGAACTGCGAAAAACACTGTCGAACCTTGAACTGACACTGTCGCAAGAGAAAAACAAGCACCTAACAAACGAGAACGCAAGGCTTGAAACCGCAGGGGTCGTGTTAAGGCAATTAAAAAATGAACGCTTTGCACTGGAGAATAAACAGAGCGACATCACAGAAAAAATATCACGCACCGAAAAGCAAATAACACAGCTTACAAGCAGCCGCGAAAAATTGGTTGCCGACTTTAAGACGGAACAGGAAAAGGAATGGACGGGCGACACCGAGTGCTACGCCTGCGGACAGGCCCTGCCTGCTAAGCAAATAGCAAGTGCAAAAGAAAAGTTTAATAAAGCCAAAAGCGACACACTGGAGGCGATAAGGAACGAAATAGAAGCAAGCTGCTCCAAGAAAGCGATAGCACTCCTTGAAAAGACCCTGCAGGAAGCAAAGGATGAAGAAGCTGACATAAAGGAGCAAATCACGAAACTGCAGGCAAAGATAACAAGCGAACAAAGCAATCAACCAACGGCGGTAGCGTTTGAATCCACCGAAATATACACCAAAATGCAAGCTGAAATCGACGAGGTGCGCAACAAAATACTTACAGGGGCAAACAACACCACGGAAGCAAAAAAAGCCTTACAAGGGCAAATAGACGACCTGCAGGAGCAACTGCAAGAACAGACCAACCTAAAGTCAAAGTTTACCGTAGCGGAGGCGCAAGAGAAAAGAATAGCCGAACTTGAACAAAACGAGAAAACCCTAAGCGAGCAATACGAACATATACAGCACGGGGTTTATTTGTGCGAGTGTTTCATCAAGGCCAAGGTGGCGATGATAACAGAAAAAATCAATGAGAAATTTAACAGCGTAAAATTCCGCCTTTTTGTTCAGCAGATAAACGGCGGAGTTAAAGAGGACTGCGAGGTCTTGGTGCCGACACAAAACGGGCTTGTACCATTTGCGGTCGCCAACAACGCAGCACGAATAAACGCAGGAATTGAAATCATAAACGCATTAAGCAAACACTGGGATTTATACCTTCCGCTGTTTATTGACAACCGGGAAAGCATAGTAAGGCTCAAGGAAAGCGATACGCAAATCATATCCTTGATAGTCAGTGAACCCGACAAAGAACTGAGAATTGAGGTGTGCTGACATGAAAAAATTAAAAACAAGGGTCGGTTACATTGCGTATAAAGTCACACAAGCAGAAATATGCAAAATCGGCGGATTTGGTATTTGCGACACTTGCAACAGCACATCGGAAAGCGGATATTTAGTGCCAGTGCTTAACAGAGATGGCTATGCCCGACGTGTTATGAAGATTGGGAGAGTTATGCGACTTACTACGAGGAGGACATACCGATAGAGAGAAAAAACTCGGAATATTACGAGCGTGTCCTGCCAATTACCGACGACGAGGAAGAAACAAAGCAGGGCGGACATTTAAAGCCTTTCGTAATCTTAGGAAAAGTCCCAGACGGAACGTGTCCCGAGTGTGCAACAAAACACGAACCCGAACAACCGCATAACCAACAAAGCCTCGCATACCAATATAAATTTTACGACCAACACGGACGGTTCCCTACATGGAAGGATGCAATGGAACATTGTACGGACGAAATAAAAACGTTTTGGGTCGAAGAATTAAAAAAACACGGAATAGAGGTGCCAGTATGAAATACACACAGGAAGAATGGCTCGCCGAACTTAAAAAACGCTTTGGCGACGACAAAACCAAATGGGCATTTAAATGCCCTGCTTGCGGAAAGGTAAGCACAGGGCAGGAATTCAAAGATGCAGGAGCAGAACCAAACGATATATATCAAACCTGCATCGGCAGACACACAGGAAAAGGGTCGCCAACCAAAGATAGCAAGGATGGGTGCGACTGGGCGGCTTTCGGATTATTTGGAACACTTGGCAAGGGCGACATTGTCGTCACAGGGGAAGGAAAAGAAATTGAAGTGTTTAGTATGGCAGACACAAAAATAAATAAGGAGGAAGCAAAATGTCATTAAAAGTTAAAGTGAAATCGGAGGCGGACTTTCCCCCTATACCCGAGGGGACCTACACAGCAATATGTTATACCATCGCCGACCTTGGAATGCAGTATAACGAGAAATTCAAAAAAACAGCGCATAAAATACTGTTTATTTGGGAGTTGGACGACGACGAGCAGCGAATAGACATTGACGGAGAAAAGAAGCGCCGGGCAATAAGCAAGCAATACACCGCAAGCTTTGCAACAAAAAGCAATATGTACAAAGACATCAGACCGTGGATAGGGCGAGAATTCACGCCCGAAGAAATGGAGGGAACATTTGATGTCGGCACATTACTCGGAACAGCCTGCATGATAAGCGTAATAAACGAAACAAACGCAGAGGGCAAGGTTTACAGTGCAATATCAAGCATTATGCAGCTACCAAAAGGAATAAAAGTCGGGAAACCCGAGAATCCAATGGTTTTATACGACATGGACGAAAGCCCCGATGAGGAACTGGAAAAACTGCCCGAGTGGGTACAGGAAAAAATCAAAAAGTCAAAAAATGCTGACCTGTCCGCCGCAAACAGCATAGACATTAAAGTTGACCCGGAAACAGGCGAGGTGATAAGCGATAAACAAAAGCCTGCGACGGTTGATGACTTGCCGTGATTATTAAGGCAATAGCAAGTGGGAGCAAGGGGAACGCATACTACATAACCGACGGCAGAACCCCCCTGCTCCTTGAATGCGGAATACCCATAAAAGAACTGCAGATAGGCACAGGGTTTAAATTATCGCAGGTAGGCGGAGTTATAATCAGCCATCAACACAATGACCATTGTAAATCAATTAGCGACTGCATACGGGCAGGATTGGATATTTACGCCCCGTCCGAGGTTTATACGGTCAAAAAGGTAAAAGGGCATCGTTGCAAAGAGATACGTCCACTAAAAGGATTTACGGTAGGCACATTTTACATATTGCCTTTTGAGTGCGACCACGACTGCGTTAATTATGGGTATTTACTACACAGCAACCACAGCGGCGAGCGGTTACTGTACTTTACTGACACATACATGGTGAAATATAAGTTTGACGGCATAACACACATAATGGCAGAGTGCAACTACAGCGTAGAAGCTGTTGATTACAGCATAGCACACGGATACATCCCGGCAAGCCTCAAGGAACGACTAAGGATGAGCCATATGAGCATAGACAACTTACTGGAATTTTTAAAAGCAAACGACCTCAGCAAGGTACAGCAAATATATTTAATTCACTTAAGCGAAAACAACAGCCAAGCCGAAGAATTTAAGACGGCTGTGCAAAAATTAACAGGCAAAGAGGTGTTTGTATGTTAATCCAAAACTTAAAAGGAACGGGGTGAAAGTTATAAATGGCACGAAAAAGAATGATAGCCCCGTCATTTTGGACGGACGAAAAGACAGGCGAATGCAGCATGATGGAACGGTTGTTATTTTTGGGTTTGATAAGTAACGCAGACGACGAAGGTATAGGGAGAGCAAATCCGAAATTGCTAAAGTCCTTAATATTTCCATATGACGACTTACGAATTTCCGATTTTGAAAAAAGCCTCGACAAACTGGCGAGCCTTAAATTAATCAAACTATACCAACACGACGAGCAAAAATATTATACGGTTACAAATTTTAATAAACACCAAACAATAAACAGACCCACGCCATCAGAACTGCCAAAGCCACCGACAACAACGGAAAACAACACTCACGAACAAATCAGTGAGCAATCAGTGAGCAATCACGAAACAGTCACGCCTAATATAAAAGAAGTTAAATTAAAAGAAGATAAGTTAAAAGAATCTAATAGTATGCCCGGCGCTGAAACAGCCCCGGACAGCAACAAAGAAACACCGATTATCGAATTAACACTTAACGACAAATCAATGCACCCAATAACCCAAAAGGACATAGACCAGTGGTCAGAATTATACCCTGCCGTTGACGTTATGCAGGAACTGCGGAATATGAAAGGGTGGATAAACGCAAACCCTCAGCGGAGAAAAACCAAAACGGGAATAAACAGGTTTATAACCAACTGGCTATCGAAAGCACAAAACCAAGGAGGGGTGAAATTTGGAGCGAATGGCGGAAATAATAGCACAAATACAGGGGAAAATAGAAAACCCCAATACGGCACAGTACTCTGACCGGGAATACGCTGAACGGCAAGTGCGGTGGCAAAACGAAAGCGAGGGCAATCTAAAAGGTTTTGACTGCCCGATATGCAAAAACAAAGGCTACATAGTGGTATTGACCGAGAATAACAGTCAAGCAATAAGGGATTGCAAGTGCATGGAAACAAGAAGGTTCTATACAAGGATAGAACGCAGCGGACTAAAACAACTGATGGAAGAATACACATTCGAATCCTACATAGCAACCGAACCATGGCAACGCAAAGCCAAAACAATGGCGGAAAAGTTTTTGACAGACTATCACGGTAAATGGTTTTTTGCAGGAGGGCAAGTAGGCAGCGGTAAAACGCACTTATGCACCGCAATGGTCGGAAGATTTCTGACGGAGGGCAAAGCAGCAAAATATATGCTATGGAGAGATGAGATAGTGTCCATCAAGGCGGTTGTTACCGAGGACGACGTATACAGCAAGAAAATAAACGAACTCAAGAAAGTGCCTGTTTTATACATTGACGATTTTTTTAAAACAGAACGGGGCAAGCAACCAACCACAGCGGAAATAAACATAGCGTTTGAACTTCTGAACTACCGATGCAACAACAAGGACTTAATAACTATCATTTCAAGCGAAAGGTTAATAGACGACCTAATAGACGTTGACGAGGCGGTCGGAAGCAGAATATACCAACGGGTAAAAGATTACTGCCTTGTGATTGATTATGACAGGTCAAAAAATTACAGATTGAAGGGGTGAACCGATGAAAAAAGCACGAAACATAGTAGCGATTTTACTCGCAATTTTAATTTTAACTGGCGTTACATACCATACCACTGGCGACAAAAGCCAAGCAGAGCAGGTCGAAACGACAGCGGAGATACAGCAGGAAATCATAGAGCCGCCGACACCCACAGAAGAAAAGTACACCGCTGAAGAATTAGACCTACTGGCAAGGATAATCAACGCAGAAGCAGGCATAATGTCAGACGAGGCACAGCAACTCACAGGCAACGTTGTTTTAAACCGGGTAGATGATGCGAGATTTCCTAACACGATAAAAGAGGTCATATACCAAAAAGGACAATACGCCCCCACTTGGAACGGTGCGATAAAAAAAGAGCCTACCCAAAGAGCAATCAACAACGCAAAAAGGCTGTTAGAGGGCGAACGGTTCTGCGACGGAACGGTGGTGTGGCAGGCGGAATTCAAGCAAGGGAAAGGCGTTTATAAAAAAATCACAGAAAAAATTAACGGGTACACATACACAATGTACTTCTGTTATTGACAAAGAGGTGAGAAAAATTAAAAGGCAGCAGACCGCATACTACAAAAACAGAAGTCAAGCCAACCGGGGAATGACCTTTGAAAAAATAATAATTATGCAAAACGAGCGATACAGAATGCAGGGCGATGCAGTTATAGACAAGCAAAATACAAAGTTTATACCGATTAGAAACGCAAGCGGAGCAATAGTATCCTGCAAGGTCGAAGAAAAAGCAACGGTGGACTTTATAGGCAGATACAAGCAATACCCGGTAGCATTCGAGGCAAAGCATAACAGTGCAGACAATATGAGGTTTGACCGGGTGGAAATCCACCAACAAGCCTACCTTGATGACTGGGACCACGACGGAGCAATTGCATTTGTAGCCGTAAACTTCAACTTTGACTCGGCATTTATAATTCCTTGGCGATTTTATAAAGCAGCCATAGAAACGAGGCAAAGACAGCAAAAGAACATTGCATACCGTGCAATGGGAATGCAATGGGTCATAACAGGCAAAGCAAGCTTCAGAGCAGACGAACTGCCGAGTGCATGGAAAGTACCAATAGGAGGTTATGGCGGCTTTGATTACATGGCAACCGTTAAGAAGGTTTGGGGGTTAGAAGAATGAACATGACGATGGGTAGTTTATTTGCAGGCATCGGCGGATTTGAGTATGCAGGACAGCAACTTAATATTGACTGCTTGTGGAATAGCGAGATAGACCCTGCCTGCGCCGCAAGATTGAAACACCACTGGCCACACACCAAGCAACTGGGTGACATTACAAAAATTGACGGAACGAAAATACCGCCTGTTGATATTATAACATTTGGCTCGCCATGCCAAGACATGAGCGTAGCAGGAAAGCGTGTAGGACTGGACGGCGAACGAAGCGTTTTATTTCGAGAGGCAGTAAGAATAATCTACGAAATGAGGGAAGCAACCAATGGAGAGTATCCAAAGTACATCGTGTGGGAAAACGTTCCCGGAGCATTTAGCAGTAATAAAGGGCTTGATTTTAGAGCGGTGCTTGAAGAAATCACAAAGACCGAAATTCCAATGCCTGCAACTGGACGATGGGCAACAGCCGGAATGGTACGAGGGGGGCAGTTAGTGTCGCTTGGAGGCAATACGATGCCAAACATTGGGGAGTCCCCCAAAGACGAAAGAGAATCTACCTTGTTGGAGATTTTACAGGAGGATGTGCCGGAGAAATACTTTTTAAGTCCTAAAGCCTGTCAAGGCATACTGCGAAGGGCAGCCACGCGCGGAAAAGAACTGCCGCCGATATTAAAAACAGCATTGGAGCAACAAGCAGGCATTGAAACAGAAGAACTGCAAGAAATGCCTAACAAACCAATCATGATAGAGAATCACCCTAATGACAGCAGGGTAAAAATTGACGACAGCGGAACGGTGCAGACACTGACTGGCAGGATGGGGACCGGCGGAGGAAATGTGCCAATGGTCATGAGCAAAAAGGCGTATGGAATATCGTCGTTTGACAGCAATTCTATGAAAAGCCCGAATCCACACAGCGGAATATACGAAGCAGACTCAGCAAGAACGCTCGATTTAAACGGCGGAAACCCTGCGTGTAACCAAGGCGGCATAATGGTGGTCGAAAAGGTGGCCAAAGAAAAGGTTTTGTGCTTTGAACCGGGGGCAGCGAGCAGGGTCGGCGGACATTGCGAACAAGACATATGCGGAACACTAAGGGCGGAAATGGGAGATAATAGACCGTGCATAGTAAAGGAGTCTCCTATCAGCTTTGTAAACAGAGGACACTGCAGAACAGACGGTACAGCGGAAACAATAAGAGCGAACTGTCACGGCGATACACCACAAGTAGCATACGCCATTCAAGGCAACATGATAGGCAGAGCGGATAAAAACGGACCACAAGGAAGCGGAGTAAATGAAAACGTGAGTTTTTCGCTTACATCTACCGACAAACACGCCGTGGTTTATGCATTAGACCGTGCGAGTTACAACCAAGGACAGAACGCACAATTTGATATATCAATACAAGATGACGGAACAGCCCAAACATTGGTAGCAAGAGGCCCCGGAGCAGTAGCACAGCCAACACCGATAAGGTACATAGTGCGAAGATTAACCCCAACCGAATGCGAACGTCTACAGGGCTACCCGGACAACTGGACACAGCTGCCGAAAATTAAAGACATGACAGACGAGGAATACAGTTTTTATTTAGGGGTGTTCATGCTCGACAAAGAAATCACCGGGAAAAAAGGAACAAAAATACCGACAAAGAAAGCCCTTGTTAAATGGTACAACAAACTTGACAGCGACACAAGCCGATACAAAGGAACTGGCAACAGCATAGCGGTACCGTGCGCACACGATGTGCTAAAAAATATTACAGAGGCAAACAAATAAATAACGAAAGGTAGTGCGAACAATGACAATCCCATTATACCCAAATTTATTAATCAGAGAACCATCGAAAGACGAAAAGGTGCGAAAAGCACAATATGCACTGGCATGGCAGATAGACGGATATACTGATGCCACAGCCGAACTAAGCAGGTTTATAAGCAAACTGTACAGAGAAAAGAATCCACACGCAAAACTTATACACAATACACTTAAGCCTTTAACGGTCAGCCAATATGAGAAGTACGAAGATATGTGCAATTATGCAAATGATGAAGCACAGATTAAAAAAGACATAGCGGAGGAACAAGGGGAGGAAACACAGGCAGAAGAAAAAGCAGAATGCTACTGGTGCGGAAAAACGTGTTGCGGAGAAAACGGCGTGTTTTTTGAAACCAAGGACAGTAAGAACAACCGCCTGCAGAGCCTGTCAATAAACAATAGAGAAGGAACTCTCGATGTGGAACTTTTTATAAACGGTATACCAAGCAGGACACACATAGTAATAACACATTGTCCTAATTGCGGTCGAAGATTGGAGGGTGTGGAATGATTAACAAATTTGGAAAAACATACACGCTGTCATGCGACATATGCCAAGAGGAAGTCAATAAAACATTTTTTGATTTTTATGAAGCTGTTAATTTCAAAAAAGACAACGGGTGGAAAAGCAAAAAGGACGAAAGTGACGAATGGATAGATGTCTGCCCGGAATGCGAGGCGATAAAATGAATAGACAAGAGATACTGCAAATAGCAAAACCTATTTTATTCAATACAGAAATGGTGCGTGCAACACTGGACGGACGGAAAACGGTTACAAGGCGAGTTGTAAAAGACTTGCCGGATTGTGATTTTATCGAATTAGAATTAAACCCGGAAGTTTGTTACGATGGAGATTTAGAAAAAACGGCAGTGCATTGCGGATTGTATGCAACATTTGAATCACATGGGGATTATATAGTGGATTTTCCAGTACGAAAATCGCCATATCAAGTCGGCGACATCCTGTATGCAAGGGAAACGTGGTCTCCAGTTTGGGTAAGGCCAAAAAGATACCAATATAAAGCATCGCCCGAAGTTTCTGAAAATGTTCCGATTTCATGGTATCCGTCAATACATATGCCGAAAGAAGCTGCAAGGATATTTTTGAAAGTAACAGGTGTTAGGTGTGAGAGATTGCAAGATATTTCCGAAGCACAGATAAAAGCAGAAGGAATTGATACGTGCAGTCACTGCTATCACTTTAATGGAGAATGCAAAGACTTCCGAGCGGCCCGTGAATGCAAGTTACAATCTGCATTTATAAAAACTTGGAACAGCACCATCAAAAAACAAGACCTCTCCAAATATGGATGGCAAGCTAACCCTTGGGTGTGGGTCTATGAGTTTGAAAAGGTGGCGGTGGAATGAAGGTCGACATTTTCAACACAAACAACAAGTACAGCATAATATACGCAGACCCACCGTGGGAGTACAAAGAAAGCGGAAGTGGCAACCGTGTGGTACACGCACACTATCCGACTATGACCATAGAGGATATATGCGCACTGCCTGTGGCTGAGATTAGCGATGACACGTCAATATTGTTTCTGTGGGTTACGTTCCCAAGGCTTGAAATGGGGCTGAAAGTAATCAAGGAATGGGGATTTATATATTATGGGCTTGGTTTTAATTGGGTAAAAACAACAGCCAAAGGCACACCTGCATGGGGCATGGGATACTACACAAGACAAAATGCAGAGATATGCATAATAGGAGTGAAAAAAAGCAAGAAAAACCGCATCAAGCCATTAGTAAGAAACACGCTATCGGTAATACATAGCCCAAAAAGAGAACACAGCCGTAAGCCGGACGAAATAAGAAACAAGATTGTTGACATTTGCGGCGACCTTCCAAGGATTGAATTATTCGCAAGACAATATGCGGACGGTTGGGATTGTTGGGGGAATGAGGTATGAAGGAGCCAAAATACACAAAAGACGACCTTAAAATAATGCAGGCATGGTCGCTTGAAAGAAAGATACGAGTAACACAAACCAAAATAATGGAATGGTATATGACGTTTGAGGGGGGGGTGTTATATTTCCTTCAGCGGTGGCAAGGACAGCACGGTACTGCTTGATTTAGCAAGAAGAATATACCCGGATATTCCTGCGGTGTTTGTAAACACTGGTCTTGAATTTCCCGAGGTTAGGGATTTTGCAGAAACGCAGGAAAATGTAAAAACAATACGTCCGAGTTTGAATTTTTATGAAGTAGTAAAAACATATGGGTATCCGCTCATAAGTAAAGAAGTTTCAAAAATTGTTTATGGAGCAAGACACAGCAAAGAGAAAAAGCAGTCTTACATAAACAAACTTAAAGGATTAAACCCCGATGGGTCGCCGAGCGAATATAAAAGGACACATTATGCAAGGTGGGAATTTCTGCTTGATGCACCGTTCGAAATTTCAAATAGATGCTGCTATTACATAAAAGAAAAGCCACTGCTTGACTACGAAAAGCAAACAGGGCGAAAAGCCATAATTGGAACTATGGCAACAGACAGCAGACAAAGAAAAGACGGATACCTTAAAACTGGGTGTAACGCTTTTGAAAGCGATAGGCAAATATCCAAACCGCTCGGATTTTGGACGGAGCAGGATATACTGCAATATTTAAAAATAACAGGCATACCATACTCCCCCATTTACGGCGAGATTGTAGAGCAGATGACCAATTATAAACGCAAGCCAAATAAACCAACTGGAAAATTGTTTTTAACAGGCGAGCCACGGACGGGTTGTATGTTCTGTATGTACGGCTGCCACCTCGACAAAGAAAACCGCTTCCAACGGATGAAAGAAACACATCCACGGCGATATAACTACTGTATAAACGGCGGAGAACACAAAAACGGAATGTGGATACCAAACAAGCAAGGACTGGGCGAGGGATTGGTTCTTGACTACATAAACACAAAATATTAAACGAAAGAGAGGAAAACACAATGCAAAAGCTGATTTACTGTAAGTTTTTAGACCACGAAGGAAGCCCAAGGGGCAGAAATTACACATACCTAAGCGACACAGAAGTGCAGGTCGGAGATTTTGTAGAAGTTGAGGTTGCAAGAGAAGCATCGTCCGACCCCGAACCAAAAAGAAAAAAGGTAGTTGTTACAAAAACCGACCTTAAACCCGAGAACATACACGGATATGAAACATTCAAGGATAAAATCAAAAAGATAAAAGGATTATGGAAAGACGAGGTGATAACAGATGAAGCCAATACAGACCAAATGGACTAATGTAGTGCTGACTGCCGACAATTGCGAAAACCTACTCGCAACAACCACGGACAGAGGGATAGCCAGTTGTTGGAGGTTGACATTTAAGGAGCGCCTGCAGGTCTTGTTCACAGGTAAAGTGTGGCTTCATGTAGTGACCAAACAGCACCCTCCCGTATTTTTGACAACAAGCACTCCGTTTTATGTTGGGGAGGAAAAAGCACATGAACAGATATAAATGCAAAAACTGCGGAGGCAACCAGTACACGTCCGCCCCGGACAGAGAGAATGAGCCGTGCATATACTGTGGGAACGCAAATACGGTGCTGATGGACACGCTCGATGAAAAGCCCGGAGAAAACGAAGGGAGTGCTGAAAATGAGTAGCACTTTATACGAAAAAAACGAGGAAAAAAGCAGTTACTTTTTATGCAGTAAAAGAGAAATTCCAAAACTTTTAATAATGGCAGAGAAAGAAAAACAGGATATCCTCCACGGCTCGGATGGGTTCGATAAATTTGCAAAGGGAGATATCGACATATCCATATACCCAAAAGAACACGTTATGGGTTGGAGCATAGCCTGCGACCTTACGGTAAACGGTGAAACCTGCAAGCAATACGACCCTGTGGGTTTATGTTTTTTAGACTTGAACGAAATAATGTTAAAAATGCTTTTGCAGAACAGAAAGGTGCGTGAGGTGGTGTGAACAAAACAAAGATTGAATGGGCGGACAGAGATAATAAAGGGCGTTTTATATCAGAGGGTGCTAAAGGAAATAAGTATGCAGTTAAGCATGGGCAGTCTTATACAAAATTGTATTCTGTATGGCATCATATAAAAGGGCGGTGTTATGGCAACGACTCACAACATAAAAAGTATTATTCTTTAAGAGGTATAACAATGTGCGAGGAGTGGAAAAACGATTTTGTGAAATTTCAAAAATGGGCATTATCGAATGGCTACAAAGAAGGACTTACAATTGATAGAATTGATGTAAATGGGAATTACTCCCCGAACAATTGCAGATGGGCGACGCCTCGTGAACAATCTAATAACAAACGAAATACACTGTTCATCACATATAACGGAGTAACTCATTCGGTAAGCGAATGGTCTGAAATAATGGGGCTGCCATATCATGTTGTTTTTAAAAGACACAGAAAGGGGTGGAGCGCAAAACGAACACTAACCACACCGCTCGTTACCTCTAAAAGCCATCACGCCAAACAATGCGAGTTTTCCAACGTGCCAATTTTTATGAAGGACAGCCTAATGCCGATTACGGGTGAAGAAAATATGCTCCGTGAGTTTCCGCAGGGGCTAACCAAGGAGGCTGACAATGGTTAAAATTATTTATGTTTGCAGTCCGCTAAGGGGCGACATTGAGAACAACCGAGCAAAGGCGGCGGGATACTGCAGCATGGTCGTGGCAGAGGGGTATATCCCCTTTGCTCCCCATCTTTACTTTACAGAATTTTTAAAAGACGAAATACCTATTCAAAGAGAAACCGGGATGAAACTCGGCATTGATTTTATATACCGTATGAACCCCGAAAAAGACGAATTATGGTACTTCGGTGAGGGAATAAGCCAAGGAATGCAGGCAGAAATAGACACCGCAAAAACAATAGGCATGAAAATAAAAAATATATTATAAAGGGACGGTGATAGAATGGCAACCAAAAAAAGACCGGGATGGTGGAACTATGTAAAAAAAATACTTTGCGAATACCCGGAACTTGTAAAAAAAAATCCCAAAGACCTACAAGAAAATGAACTGCGGAAAATTGAGGCGGTAAACCTCGCCATAGCCAAAAATATAAACCAACCAAACGCCGAGGAACGCATAAAGATAGTTACACTGGTTTATTTCAAAAAGACACACGCAATCTACGGAGCTGCCCAAACAATCCCCTGCCACGAAAACACGGCGGGATATTGGCAGGCAGAG
>MWBL01000042.1 GCA_002069015.1 Firmicutes bacterium ADurb.Bin300
GTTGTCAAAACTTATTCTAACAGAACTCAATCACTTTTTCTATACTTTTGGTCTCACATCAATTGTAACACTACAGGAAGACGAATAAATATTTAAAAAGGGTATTGACTGAAAAATCGAATTGTGCTATATTATCAAAGCGTCGGGTCGCTGGTGTAGCTCAGTTGGTAGAGCAGCTGATTTGTAATCAGCAGGTCGGGGGTTCAAGTCCGTCCACCAGCTCCAAGAATACCTAAATAAGGGAGAGTACCCAAGCGGCCAAAGGGGGCAGACTGTAAATCTGTTGTCAGTGACTTCAGTGGTTCAAATCCACTCTCTCCCACCAGAAACCTTGTCATTTGACAAGGTTTTTTCAGTTCTATTCGCCTTGCGGCGAGTTCTATTGCTGCGCAGTGGTGATATTGAGACAGTTTTGGACGCGTATAGAATTTCACTTAGCACTATGAGATAATGCTCATAATATTAAGCTGCAAAGCAGCATATCATTTGAAAAAGCTTTTTGATTCCGCATAACATATGTATAAGGATAGGCAATGAAACATGGCGGAAAATATATTAAGAGAAAAATCAAAAGAACTCGCAAAGCTAACCGTAATTCTTTGCAGAGCTATAAAAAACTAATCACCGTGAATCGCAACCAAGGAGGGCTAACGATTGAATTTAAATTTGGATTTAATTAATTATTATGATTTACTGATAGACGAAAACAATGATCCGGTTAATGACCCTGCTGTGCTTCGGGAATATATGGATAAATGGGATGGTCAGGATTTTATTGATGGAATGCGGCTGTCAAAGGAAAAAAGTGTTCTGGAAATCGGAGTAGGTACAGGCAGGTTGGCAATTCGCGTTTCGCCGCTGTGCGGGGAATTTAACGGAATAGACATATCCTCGAAAACGGTTGCACGTGCCAAAGAAAATCTTGCGGAACTTTCAAATGTTTTGTTAATTTGCGGTGATTTTTTAACGCATGAATTTGACAGACAATTTGATATTATCTATTCGTCTCTTACCTTCATGCACGTTTCGGATAAGCTTACAGCACTTAACAAAATTGCCGAATTACTGAAACCCGGCGGAAGATTTGTTCTCTCCATTGACAAGAATCAGGATGAATATATCGATGTCGGGTTCAGCAAAATCAAGGTGTATCCCGACAATCCGTATAAAATTAAAGGGCTTATAAAAGCTGCAGGACTGCTTCTTCAATATCAAACGGAAACAGAATTTGCACATATTTTTGTTGCAGATAGAGCTTAGAACAAAAAAATTTCAACTGTTAGAATGCACAAGGAGCAAATTTCGCAAGTTATCTGAGATGTACATTTGGCAATCATATTAACAGGTATTCCGATGCTCTTTAATAAAATTCTCATGGAACTTGCTCGAAGACGCCTCAAATCAAAAAACGAGATTGACTAATAAGTTAATTTAATTATCCTCCTGTAAATACACATTATTATCCTAATAGACAAAAGAGCTGAGATTTCCTCGGTTCTTTTTTTGTATATATGTTAATTAAAAAATAATAATAAACATATGTATTTATTTAGGGAAGTGTAATATGGATATATTTAAGAATTTCAGACTTGTTCCGGACGGCGACGGATATATATTGGAAATTGTGTTAGATAAGAATGCGCCTGAATTTGCAGACGATTTTCTTTCGGAAAAGGACGAAAAGCCGTTGGACCTCGAAAGTAAGGCTCTGAAACTGATAAAGGATAAATTTTCCGATATAAAAATTAATGCTATCAGATTTATGATAGGAGCTGCCGTTATTGCAATCGTCCCGTTATATGCGGGAACCGCTGAAACTCATGCCGCAAGCGCAACAACAGCGACAAGCCTTTCACAGTCGCAAAGAAGCACATCATTTTATGTAACGGCATCTAAACTTAATGTCAGAAACGGTCCTTCAACATCAAATCCTGTTATTCATTCCTTGTACAGAGGAATAAGAATTACAGTCATAAGCGAATCCGGAGGTTGGTTCAGAATAAGACTTTCCGACGGGAGAACCGGCTGGGTAAGTAAGACCTACGTTACATCCGATTACAACTCGAGTGGTACTGTAACGGTCTCTAAGCTTTATGTAAGAAGCGGACCCTCGACCTTGCATAATATAATTCATAGTCTTTATAAAGGGAATAACGGAGGGTTTGATTGCTCGGGTCTCACTTATTATTGTTTTTCACAAGTCGGATATACATTGAACAGAATATCTTATCAACAAGCAACGCAAGGGGTATATGTGGCAAATGCAAACAAAAAGGCGGGCGATCTCGTGTTTTTTTCTATTGACGGCACGGGGAAAGTTGACCATGTAGGTATTTATATCGGCAACGGTCAAATGATACACAGCCCAAAACCGGGAGATACGGTGAAAATAGCCAATATTGATGTCGCATATTGGAAACAGCGGTATATAACGACTCGCAGAATAATATTTTAATAAAAAAATTAAAATTTTATTGACAAAAGAGAATACTTATGATTTAATAGTTGTAATGATTGTTAGATGACAACCATTACAATTGTTTTGAGAGGATCATTTCATGGATATTAACAAAAAATCTGCCGAGGTTTTGACCAGGAATAATATTAAACCATCTTATCAACGTGTTATGATTTATTCCTATTTGGCGTCCAATTTTATTCATCCTACAGCTCAGCAGATCTATGAAAGCCTTAAAGGCTCAATTCTCACTCTTTCAAAAACAACCGTATATAACACACTGAGGGCTTTTTACAAGGCAAACCTTATAAGAGAAATTACGATTGAAGAAAATGAAATAAGATATGAATTTAATATGCATGACCACGGACATTTCAAGTGTGAGCAGTGCGGTGAAATATACGATTTTAAAATTAATAATAACTATGTTAACAAGGATGAACTTTCAGGCTTTATCATTACTGATAAAAACGTTTTTTTTAAGGGCTGTTGCAAGAACTGTCTTAAAAAACGGTAAAAAGGAAAAGACGAAAATTTGAGCTTATGCTCAATAAATATAACTAAATATAGAAAGGGAAGATAAAGGTGGCAAAAGAAAGACAAAAATTCTACATATGCAAACATTGTGGGAACATAATAAGCTTTATTGAAAAATCAGGTGTACCCGTAATCTGCTGCGGAGAAGAAATGACGCAGCTTAAAGCGAACACATCTGACGGTGCAAAAGAAAAACATGTTCCTGTGATAAAAACACAGGGAAATATGGTTACAATCGAAGTGGGCAGCACGCTTCATCCAATGGTTCCCGAACATCACATCAGCTGGATTTATATTCAAACCTCAAAGGGCGGTCAGCGCAAGATTCTTGACCCTGTAGGAAAGCCCCAAGCGACTTTTTTGTTAACGGATGACGACCGGCTTGAAATAGCTTATGAATATTGTAATCTCCACGGACTTTGGAAGGCAGAAATTTAAGTAGTAATAAAAATAAAAGAGAGGTAATTACGAATGAAAGAATTAAAAGGAACAAGAACGCATGCAAACCTCATGGCTGCATTCGCAGGAGAGAGTCAGGCAAGAAACAAGTATACCTATTATGCAAGCAAGGCGAAAAAGGATGGCTATGAGCAAATAGCACAGCTTTTCCTGGAAACAGCTGAAAACGAAAAGGAGCATGCAAAAATTTGGTTTAAGCTTCTGTACAACGGTGTGCAGGATACAGTGACTAACCTTAAGGAGGCTGCAGCGGGAGAGAATTACGAGTGGACGGATATGTACGAAACCTTTGCAAAGCAAGCGCGCGAAGAGGGCTTTGA
This sequence comes from Firmicutes bacterium ADurb.Bin300, assembly GCA_002069015.1. Lineage (GTDB taxonomy): Bacteria > Bacillota > Clostridia > Oscillospirales > Acutalibacteraceae > DTU089. Next base: position 3,775 of record MWBL01000042.1, read on the forward strand.
GGAAATTGCAAAACTTTTCGAAGGCGTTGCCGCAATCGAAAAGCATCACGAGGAAAGATACCTTAAGCTTCTTGAGAACATTGAGGAAGGAATAGTATTCTCAAGAGACGGGGAGAAAATCTGGAAATGCAGAAACTGCGGACACGTTCACATAGGCAAAGAGGCTCCCGATGTATGTCCCGTTTGCGTTCACCCAAAGGCATATTTCGAAATTATTGCCGAGAATTATTGAGAGGTATTATATATGAAACAATACAAATGCACCATTTGCGGTTATATTTATGACGAGGCGAAAGGTGACTTGGACAGCGGTATAGCTCCGGTAACAAAATTTGAGGATATCCCCGAGGATTGGGTTTGCCCGATTTGCGGTGCGTCAAAAGACAATTTCGAAGTACAATAAATACGAAACTGCCGAAACCTCAAGCTTTCGGCAGTTATTATTTGTCAAATATTTGCGTACTCATGTAAAAGCTTAACAAAAATCCTGTAGTTTTCTTCGGAAACGTCAGGTGGAGTTTGGTGGTCCACACTCGGGATAAACCCGCCGCTCCTTATTGTGGGAAGGAGTCTTTCAAATTCCTCCCGCATTGCATTTTCTCCCTTATGTATAACAGTTTTATCATAGCCGCCAATCATAATCCATCGCGGAAAATTTTCTCTTATTCGGTTGACATCAACTCCCGCCATTCTTTCAAGGGGCAGGCAACCCTCTATGCCGCAGTTTATAAGCCAAGGGATAAGTGGTTCTACCTGACCGTCAGTATCTATGAGAACCTTTGTACCGTTCTTTTTAATAAGCGGTACAAGCTCATCGTAACAGGGCTTAATAAATTCATTGAACAGCTCATGAGAAAGCATTGAGCCGTGATTATAAGACATATCCTCGGCAAATGTCATAAATTCCGGGTAGAGTACACCGTATATGACCTCAAACGTATTTTTATGAAACCGGATTAAATCAGAATTGATATTTCTTAACAAATCAGGCTCATCATAAAAGGAATAAAGATGATTTTCTATTCCCAAGAGCGTTCTGGGAAACCAAAAGAAGCCCTCTAATGTAAACCAAACCGCAATTTCTCCCGAATCGTGCGCGGCTTTAACGGATTTAAGGTTTCTTTCAAGCTTTTTCAGATTTTCTTGCGGATAAAGATACTTTTTTATTTCCCTGTATTCTTGGTAAGATTTTATTATTGAAGCACCGTGAAACACGGCAGACGGGCACTCCTTCCCGCGTGGCGAAATCCAGAATTGCTCATGCCTGTCAAGGGAGAAAAATCTGAAAAGCTCTTGCTTTTCTTTTGGGCAAATAGGATTGAAATTTCTCCAGTTATCCACTGTTTTGTCCCACCATGATGCCCATTCTATAACCGGCAGACGCTCGGGCTTTACGAAATTCAGTACCGCTTTAAAATTCTCCCTGTTACTCATATAATTCTCCTTATTATTCAGATATCGGATATCCGATTGACTTTTAAAAATTTTTAGGATAGAATTTAGGATAGAATTTAGTATATTTAATTAGAATTTAATATTTATGTTGGAGTAAATGTATGGGTTATCTCGAGTTTATCAAAGCGGCGGCAAATGTCAAGCCTTCTAAACGTCAGCTTCACACTTTTTCACAGGTAGGCTTTTATGCTTTTATTCATTTTAGCCCGAATACATATACAAATCTTGAATGGGGCTTGGGGAATGAAAGCCCTCAAATTTTTAACCCTGTTGAGCTTGATTGCGACGAATGGGTAGATTCTATAAAATCGGCTGGAATAAAAGGTGTCGTAATTACAGCAAAGCATCACGACGGGTTTTGCCTTTGGCAATCAAAATACACAGAGCATTGTATGAAAAACAGTCCCTACAAGGATGGCAAGGGAGATATTGTAAGGGAGCTTGCAGAAGCTTGTCAAAGAGGCGGTATTGAGATGGGCTTCTATTTGTCCCCTTGGGACAGAAATTCAAAATATTACGGAACAGACGAATATAACACATATTATAAAAATCAGCTTACTGAGCTGCTCACAAATTACGGAAAGATATTTCATGTCTGGTTTGACGGCGCCTGCGGAGAAGGTCCTAATGGAAAGAGGCAGGAATATGATTTTAATGGCTATATAGAGATTATACGAAAACTGCAGCCGGATGCAACCATTTTTAATGACGCCGGACCCGATATTCGCTGGTGCGGAAACGAGTCCGGCAAGGCAAGACAGGCAGAGTGGGCTGTAGTGCCGTGCGAGCTGTGCCACAGAGCCGAGGTTCAGACAAACGGTGCGCTTTTGCAAGGGGATTTGTCCCATATGAATAATTGGGATAAAGACATAGGAGTAATTTCTAATATTGTTTATTCAAGGGGTCTTGTTTTTTGTCCTTCGGAGGTGGATATGTCCATAAGACCCGGCTGGTTTTATCACCCCGATGAGGAGCCTCATTCGCTTGAAAGGCTGTTTGATACATACATTAATTCTGTTGGGGCAAATGCGTCATTTATACTTAATATACCCCCAATGCCAAGCGGGAAATTTGATTGCAGAGATATCAAACGGTTAAAGGAGCTGGGAGATAAAATAAAAAACAGCTTTTCGGATGACTTCATAAGGTCAAGCGGGACATCTGTTGAATTTGAGAGGCTATTCGGAACACAGTGCGCTTTTAAGGTGGCGCTGCCCGAGAAAAAGAAAATCAGTTATGTTGTTCTTCAAGAGGACATATCCCGGGGTCAAAGGGTGGAATCCTTTAAGATATACAAACGCAACAGATCGGGAGACTGGGGGAGTGTGTATTCGGGCTTTACTATCGGAAACAAAAAAATCTGCCCCGTTAACTTTGTAACCGATGAAATAAAAATACACATAACCGCCTCCCGGGATGAAACACTGATGAAGAAAATTTCTCTGTATTAAGATATGATTTAGTGAAAGAGAGCTTAAATGGACGAAATGATTTTTAACACGTTGTCAATTTCCGCGGTATCCTCCGCGATTACGGGTATGATGGGATTGCCTTCGACTCATTTGGCTGAAAAGCCGCTTTCCTCCTTATTAAAGGCGGCGGACTATAGATTTGGAAGAGAAAAGGCAGACAGGGTATTCATGTATAATCCGGATGCAATAGCGCTATGGTTGTTTCAAAAATATACCCATATGTTTGAAGAGGTGCTGCTTAACACTTCCTTGGCAATTCCTCTTGCCTCTGTAATGCCGTCTGTTACTCCCGTGTGCTTTGCCACCATGTATACAGGCGCCTTTCCCGACAAACACGGAATAACCACATACACAAAGCCCGTACTCAAGACGGATACTGTTTTTGATGTTCTTATTAGGGCCGGAAGAAAGCCCGCTATAGTGTCAACATCAGGCGACAGTATTTCTATGATATTCCTCGAAAGAGAAATGGATTATTTTATTTATGAAACGGAAGGGGAGGCTAACGAAAAGGCGTTTGAGCTGATTGAAAAGGACAAGCACGATTTAATTGTTCTGTACAATGGGAGTTATGACAGTAGAATGCACAAGGTAGCGCCCGAGGGCAAGGAAGCGCTTCAGGCTCTGAGCGAAAATGTTAAAACCTTCGGAAAAATATCTGATTTGATAAAAACGAATTGGACTTCACACAATTGCGTTTTGGCATTTGCTCCGGACCACGGATGTCATGAAATTGACGCTGGCTGCGGCTCGCATGGTCTTTATATGCCGCAGGATATAAATATAATGCATTTTTACGGCTTTTACCCTAAAAAATCATGAAATCTGTAAGGAATAAAACAATCACTTTAAGTGAAGAGCAAATAGAGACATATTGTAACCGCTGCCTTACTGAAAATTCTTTGGCAGTGAGCGGTGAGCTTTGTGACAAAGTCATCCTTGGGGATTGCTTTGATATTATGCCGCTTCTACCAAAGTCCTTTGCGGATTTAATGATTGTTGACCCGCCTTATAACCTGAGCAAAGAATATGACAGCGGAAAATTTTATATGCAAAGCGAAAGTGAGTACCGCGAATATACGATTAAATGGTTAGAAAGTGCGTTACCTCTCTTAAAGCCCGACGCTTCAGTCTATGTCTGCTGTGATTGGAAATCAAGCCTCATAATAGGTGATGTTCTTTCAAAATATCTTTTTGTAAGAAACCGCATTACTTGGCAAAGAGAAAAGGGGAGAGGAGCCCGAAGAAACTGGAAAAACTCAATGGAAGATATATGGTTTACTTCCGTTTCAAGTGATTACCGATTTAATTTAGATGCGGTTAAGCTCCGAAGACGCGTTATTGCACCATATAAGGAGAACGGTCAGCCAAAGGATTGGAAGCAAACAAAATCGGGTAATTTCAGGGATACTTGCCCATCAAACTTTTGGGATGATATCTCCGTGCCGTTTTGGTCTATGGGGGAGAATACCGAGCATCCCACGCAAAAACCGGAAAAGCTTTTTGCCAAGCTCATTTTAGCAAGCACTCTCGAAGGCGATATGGTTTTTGATCCTTTTTTAGGTTCGGGCACTTGCGCAGTTACCGCAAAAAAACTTAAGCGTCATTTTGTCGGAATAGAAAAAAGCAAGCTCTATAGCGCGCTTTCGCAATATCGTCTTGAACTGGCCGATATAAACACGAAAATTCAAGGTTATAGTGACGGGGTGTTTTGGGAGAGAAACACAAATAAATAAAAGAGCTTGAGTGAAGAATTGCTCAAGCTCTTTCTTTTAGTGTGCCGAGCATGGCATAAATCTAACCGGTGAAAGTCCGGAGCGGAGGTACTCATAGCCAACCGCATAGCGAAGCCTAAGGTGCGTATCGTGAGGTGCGAGCTGAAGAAAGGGTGTAGAAAATCTTGACCCGAGGAACGCGAACCCGATATCAAGGCTGATTTAAGAGGATAAGGCTACTAAACAAGTTGAAGTCCAAAATATGAGCGTAAGCTTATGCAGTAAATCGGGCGGGTAAAAGAGGAAAGATTTATGTCTTACCTCGGGAGGTCTTGCGGATGTGAGTAAGCCTCAACGGTTAGCCTCTACTCGATTTAACTGTCCTGAGGGTAAGTGACGCCGATTTGCCCGCGTATTAAATCCATTTGGCGTGTAATATACAGGGAGTGGGAAAGAGGAAGGATATCGCTTTGCGTTTTTCCTTTATTCAAGCATTCGCCAACATGTGCTATCTGCTCCTCAAAGCCGTTACCGTAATATGGCTTGACGATAGTTTTGCTTTCTTTTCCGAAAATAGTTATTTCAAGCTTTTCGGGTGCATAAAAATGGTCAACATGTATAAATCCCTTTTCGCCGTAGATGTACCCGCTGTTCGGTTTTTTTACGGTCATTGCACTGGATAGTGAGGCTATAAGTCCGTCTTCGTATTTAACGAGAATACAGCAATGCTCGTCAACACGTGTCCTTTTTCCTATGTCGGCAAGAGCGGTTATTTTTGAAACAGGAGACCGGGCAAACCATGAAGCAAAATTGAGTGCATAAACTCCTACATCAAGAAGTGAGCCGCCGCCGTATTCAGGCTTAAAGGCGTGATGCTCGGGCTCGTCTGTCATATCATAACAAAAATCGCCTTCAATTCCCCGCACCTTGCCTATTATCCCGTCATTAACAAGCCCAATAAGCTCAATTGTGCCCGGCACAAGTCTTGCCCACATTGCCTCCATTAAAAAGGTGTTGTTTGTCTTTGCGCATTCAATTAAATCTAAAAGCTCTTGCTCGTTGACACAGATAGGCTTTTCGCATAATACCGCTTTTTTATTGTTGAGCATAAGCTTTGATGCGAAGGCGTGAATGCCGTGCGGAACGGCTATGTAAGCCGCGTCAATATCGGTTGACTTTGCCATAGCCTCGTATGAGCCGAAGCGTTTTTCAATTCCGAATTCGTCAGCGAACGCATTTGCGGTGTCGATACTTCTTGATGCCACACAGTTTAGTGAAGCGCCGAGAGTGTTTTTTGCAGCGACGGCAAAACGACGTGCAATAGTTCCGGTACCGACGATTCCCCAGCGTATATTATTATCCATTTTTTCTATTCCTTTCGGTTAATAATCAAGCTTCAATTCTTCGGCAGAGGGCAGTTTCGGAAAGCTTTTACAGATTGAATCCATATACCAATAAGCCACAGTTGAAATTTTATCTTCAAGCTGATAGTATTTACCGCCCTCCTGCCAGCCGAGCGCCTGTTCGGTTACTCTTATGTCGCTGTCAAAAAAGATTGCGTCCGTAATGTGCCAGCGATACATCGAAAATGTTTGACCTATTCTATATGCGCTGTCGGGTATTGCTGCCTCGTCATCAGGATGATTGACCTTTGAAAGCCCCGAGTAAGGAGTGCAAAATTCTACGTATTTTCCGCCTACATCAAAATTATATGAACCGAGAAAATAATCCTCTGTGCCGGTGCCGCAAATGGTAGGAAAATCAGTATCTTTATCAAGATAAAATTTCATTTCGCCCTCGCCCCACCAGCCCTCGCGAGCCGTTTTCCAATACATATATGTTCCTACATATTGTCCTTTTCCTTTAACGTTATCGAGAACGGTGTAAACATCGCCCTGCTTCATTTTTTCTACCTGTCTGAACTGTGCATGAAAATATGCGGCGTCCTCGGGAATATCGCAAAGCGTATAATCAATTTGATAATAAACAGTAATTGTTTCGCCCGATATATTTTCAAGAGTTATTTTCGCGCCGCTTCTGAAGGGCATCTCCCAAAAGCAGTTAAACGACCTTTTCGGGGTGTTTGTTACGGGCAGGGAGGAAAGCGGAGCATAACGGCAATTATCAGTACTTGCGAAGAAGTCATTATAAGGAACCTCAACGCTTGGAGTATCTGCCCCATCCCAATACATCCTTAAAATCATACGACGATTATTAGAAAAAGCGTTTTTGCCGGGCATGCTGTCGGTAAACCAAATGTGTTTTATTGCACCTTGACCCTTAATATCGGCAAGCGTGAACGTTTCGTGCGGTCCAATGAGAACGCTTGGCGAAACTTTCCAGCCCTGACCCAGTTCCCTTGCGCACAAGACACCGCTTCCCATTACAGCCATTCCCGCCTTGCCCTTTTCTCCGGTAAAATTTTCGGCACTTATTGACCTTGATTTTGCATTGGTTAATCTCCACACGTTGTGCATTCCTATTCCGAGTCCGTTTTGCATAGCCGTAAATCCTTTCGGTATCATACATTAGTAATTATTAGGATACGACACCAACAAAACATTGTCAAATAAATTTACGAAAGACTTGTAAACCAATGCTTTGAATGATATATTAAACAAGGTGATTTTATGTCGTCTAAAAGAATTATGGTCGTCGGAAGTGCGAATATGGATGTCGTTCTTCGTCTTGCAAAGCAGCTTAGGGAAGGCGAATGTGTAATGGCGCACTCTCAAGACGTTTTTCCCGGAGGGAAGGGAGCTAACAGGGCAGTTGCCCTTGCAAGGCTCGGTGAAAACCCTATTTTTTCCTGCTGTATCGGAAATGATTATTTTGCTCATATTCTTTTTGAGCTATTTGAGAGTGAAAATATTGACACCTCACAGGTTTTCAGACTTGACAATGCAGGTACCGGCGCGGCTTACATAATGCTTGACAATAAGGGAAATAACCGAATCGCAGTGTATCCCGGTGCAAACGATTTGTTTCGTGATAAGTACATTGACACGGCAAAAAAGTCTTTGAGCTGTGCTTCATTTTTAACGCTTGAGCTTGAAATACCTCTTGAAAGCGTAGAGCGACTGAATTTCGCAGCACAAAAGGCATGTGTTCCGGTGGTTATTGACGCGGGACCTATCCGAATGAAGACGGATAAAAGCATTTTTAAGGGAGCATTTCTTTTAAGTCCTAATCAAAGTGAGGCGGAAGCTCTCACGGGAATTAAAATCAAAACTGAGAATGATATAAAGGAAGCGTGCAAGGAGCTTTATTCGTTCGGTGTAAAGTATGCTCATATAAAGCTTGGCGCAAAAGGCTCAGTCTGCTATGACGGAAAAGACTTTATCTTTTGCAAAGCTTTCGAGACGGGACTTCCCGTTGTTGATACAACCGCCGCGGGCGATTCTTATATGGCGGCTTTTTGCAGTGCGCTTTCAAGGGGCAGCGGCATTGAAAAGTCAATGCGTTTTGCTTCGGTGGCGGCAGGGATATCAGTAACGAGACTCGGGGCAATTCCCTCCTTGCCCAATATCGCTGAAATCAAAGAAAGACTGAATTAATCTAATTATTAATTTGTCAAAAAAAAATCGGGATGACGTTGGTCGCCCCGATTATCAAATTATTGGCGTCTTAGCTTTTTGCTTTCCGATATGCGATTAATAGCAACGCAATAAGCTCCCATTCTCAAAGAAACGCTTTTTTCCTTTGCCTTCTCATAGACATCATTGAAAGCCCTTGTATTTTCAATTCAAGCTTATTATTAACGTCTTCCACTTCCCAATAGTAGTTTTGTAGATTTTGGACCCATTCAAAATATGATACAATAACACCGCCAGAATTTGCGAGAATATCCGGAACAACGATAATACCTTTTGAATCTAAAACCGCGTCTGCCTCATTAGTTACGGGTCCGTTTGCGCCTTCAATAATAATTTTTGCTTTAATATTTTCTGCATTTTCTTTGTTTATCTGGTTTTCAAGAGCGCATGGAATTAAAATATCAACAGGCATTTCAAGAAGCTCTGCGTTTGAAATTCTGACAAGGTTCTTCTCATTATAGCCCTTTAGCAGTCTGTCCTTTGTGTTTTGATAGTCGAGAATAGCTTCAATGTCAAGACCGCTTTCTTTGTAAAATCCGCCTAAAACAGTGCTGACAGCAACAATTTTAGCGCCTTGCTCTTTAAGAAGCCGGGCGGAAATACTGCCCACATTACCCATTCCTTGAATGGCAATTCTTGCCCCTTTTAGCGGAATACCCGTTTTTTCACATATGTATTTTGTGTTGAGCATAACACCAGCGCCTGTAGATTCAAGTCTGCCTAAGCTTCCTCCTAAAGGCAATGGCTTGCCTGTAACAACCGCCGGGGTACGCTCGCCTGCTAAACGGCTGTATTCATCCATAATCCACGCCATAATTTCACCGTTGGTATTTACATCAGGAGCGGGAATGTCTTTATTAGGTCCGATTACAGGATAAATCATCTCGGTAAATTTGCGTGTAAGCCTTTCAAGCTCAGTCTTCGAAAGCTTTGCGGGATTTACGGTTATTCCGCCTTTTGCTCCACCATAGGGAATATTGGCGACGGCGCACTTAAAACTCATCCAAGCGGCAAGAGCTTTAACTTCATCAATACATACATCCTGATGATAACGAATACCGCCTTTAGCGGGTCCTCTGAGCGTAGAGTGCTGAACACGGTACCCGGAGAATATTCTTTCTGTTCCGTCATCCATTTTAATAGGCAAGGAGACCAAGATAATCCTCTCGGGATATTCAAGAAACTCAGATTCATTATTTTCGTATCCGAGAATATCCGAAGCTTTTTTTATTGTGTGGATTACATTGTCAAAAGGATTGTACATAAAAGGCCTCCTAAAATTTAATGCTCATATAGTACTACTGTTTTTTTTATATGTCAATTTATATTTATCAGGTTATTAAGAATTGACAATTTAAAAAGCAGGTGTTATAAATATAGAGGCGGTTATTCTAGTATCCGATGGAGGTCGCTATGGATTATAGATTTTCAAAACGATTCTTAAACCTAAAGCCCAGTGCCATAAGGGAAATATTTAAATATGCGGCAGACCCTGAGGTAGTTTCGCTATCCGCAGGCAACCCGGCCCCTGAAGCGTTTCCGATAGAACAGATAAGAAAAATCTGTTCTGATATTTTCGGTGCCGTTCCCATTGAAGCACTCCAGTATAATATAACGGAAGGTTATGCTCCCTTACGCTTATATTTAAGAAAGTATCTTAAGGATAATCAAGGTTTAGGATTTGATTTTGACGATGTTTTAATTACCTCGGGCGGTCAGCAGGTCATGGAGCTTACGGCGAAAATACTTTGCGATGAAGGTGACAAAGTTATTTGTGAAAACCCAAGCTTCATAGGCTCCCTAAACTCGTTCAGGAGCATCGGGGCAAAGCTTGTGGGCGTTGATATAGAGGCCGACGGAATATCCCTGCAAGGTCTTGAAAAATCCTTAAAAGAAAACAAAAACGCAAAATTCATTTATACTATTCCGAATTTTCAAAATCCGACGGGTATTACGATGTCTTTTGAAAAACGCAAGGCTGTATATGAGCTTGCATGTAAATATAATGTGTTGATATTAGAGGACAATCCTTACGGAGAGCTTCGCTTTAAGGGCGAGAGTATACCCTCAATCAAATCGCTTGACAGCCGCGGTATAGTAATATATGCGGGAAGCTTTTCAAAGGTAATTTCACCGGGACTGAGGGTAGGCTATGCACTCGCCCCAAACGAGATTGTCAAAAAACTAGTAGTCGCGAAGCAAGGTGAGGATGTTCATACGAATATCCTTGCCCAGATGATTTGTCATAGATTTTTGACCGAATATGATTTTAGTGAGCACTTGGGGCGCCTAAGGGAGATATACAGGCGTAAGGCAAATCTTGCACAAAACCTCCTTGACGAATACCTTGTGCTCAAGGGAATATCTTATTATCCCGTACAGGGAGGTCTGTTTTTGTGGTGTGTTTTACCGAGTGGTATTGATATGCCAAGCTTCTGTAAAAGGGCTGTGCTGGATTATAAAGTCGCAGTTGTTCCGGGTTCGGCGTTTTTACCTGATGAAAATGCATCTTCAAATTGCTTTAGGATTAATTATTCAACCGTTTCCGATGAGGCTCTTGAGCGAGGCATCAAAAAACTCAGTGAGCTTATGGATAATATATAGAAATAGGAGAGATGATATTGGACAAAACACTTGTAATTATGGCAGCGGGAATGGGCAGCAGATACGGCGGACTGAAACAAATCGAATCTGTAGGACCCGATGGGTCGCTCATTATTGATTATTCGATTTATGACGCGAAGCGCGCCGGCTTTAATAAAGTTGTTTTTATAATTAAAAAACAGATTGAACAACAGTTTTACGAGGCAATCGGAAAAAGAATTGAAAAGCAAATTAACACGGAATATGTGTTTCAGGAGCTTTCGGATATTCCCAAAGAATTTCACGTTCCCGAAAACAGAGAAAAGCCCTGGGGTACGGGTCAAGCGATTTTGGCTTGCAAGGATGTTGTCAACGAGCCGTTTCTTGTAATCAATGCCGATGATTTTTACGGCAAAGGTACTTTTAAGGCTATGGCAAATTGGATTGACGCCGAAAAACCCGACGACAAGAAGCCTTATAAATTCGCTATGGCGGGGTATATACTTAAAAACACTCTATCAAGAAGCGGTCACGTCGCAAGGGGTGTGTGTGATGTGGGACAGGATGGGTATCTTGTCGATATAAACGAACGCCTTAAGATTATGCGTATTGACGGACAGACTAAATACGCTCTTGAGGACGACACTTGGGTTGATGTTGACGAAAATTCATTTGTTTCAATGAATATGTGGTGTTTCGGTGCCCAAATGCCTCAAGAAATCGAGAAACGATTTTATGAATTTTTGAAAAATGAGGTTCCTGAAAATCCTTTAAAGGCTGAATCGGTTCTCCCGAATATTGTTCGGGATATACTTCATGAAGAGCTTTGTACCGTTAAGGTTATTCCTACGAATGAACGCTGGTTCGGAGTGACATATAAAGAAGATAAAGAATCGGTAGTAAGCGCAATACTCGAAAAAATCAAAAGCGGAGAATACCCCGAGGTGCTTTGGTGATTTAGTCAAATTAGATAACATAAATTGAAAAAGAGACAGGTACAAAAGTACCGTCTCTTTTTAATAAATCAATTTTAGCTCAGCTTTTCCCGACTGAACGGTTCAAAACTCTCTGATAGTCATCAATTTCAATTGTATCGCTATCGGAGCCCGCGGCTAAAAGCGCGAAGCCGTCGGCGTTTTGCTTGCCGTTGAGCATCAAATCGCCGAGCATACAGTCAAGTGCATCACATACAGAATCGCCGTTTAAATCGCCGCCGATAACAACGACATAATCTGTTTCGGCGCTCGTAGCATTATCCCTTGCCGTGATTTTAGACCCGGTCCCATAATAAGACAGGTAGGAAGGAACACCGATAAATATACAGTTTGTCTGTTGACAAATATCTTCCGGTGAATTAATGCCCTGCAACGAGCTTGAAATAAGTGAGCCGAACTTGGTGTTTACCGTAGTATTTTCCGGCGGCATAATGAAAGAGTATGTGCGGTTGGCAAAATCGGCAAAAATGTCAATTTGACCGCTTGATGATTGAGCATAAACGTTAAATACGGAATATCCCGAATTGGGAGTTGTGTTAACATAAACCTTGTCTCCCTTTGAGGCGTACAGAACGGAGCCTATCCCGTCCGTTACGGTAAAGCTACCGTTTTGAGTGCTTGCCTTTGTTATGGAATAAGCTTTAGAAGTGAATGCCTTAATACGATTATTGTAGCCGTTGCCGACCAAATCGGTCCAACCGCTGCCGTTAGAGCTCAGGTAGCTTTGTGTAGGGAGTACCGCATTTGTGTCGGAAATTGTATAAGAGTCAACCGGTACATTATTTGAAGTGGAAACATCCATATAAGCGGTTTTCCCGACGGGAACAGTCAGCTTGACAACGATGGAAAACAAACTGCCTGTTGAAAGCTTAACAGCTTGCGTGAGCGGGATTGTATATAACCCGGAGTATTCCAAAATTCCGGTTTTTGTAGCTGCTAAGGTACCGGAGGCGGGAGAAGAAAAAGATGAGCTGAGATTTTTATAAACCTTTATTTCGTAGTTTACATTAGTATTATAAAAGTTTGATAATCCTACAGCTTTTAACAGCTCTTCACCCCTTGAGGTGAAAACATTGGCACTGTAAACCGTATTGATACCGTAAGATAAGGATGAGGTCATTACCGTGCCGTCATATTGATAATTGTTTTCATAATTTTCTTTGGAGCTTGGGACATAAAATGTCGCGTAGTTAGAATACGCTCCTGAGCCGGAGTCGTAACCGGTAAGCGAAGTGTCGTAATAAGAAATCCAAAAATAACCGCCGT
>MWBL01000043.1 GCA_002069015.1 Firmicutes bacterium ADurb.Bin300
AAAATAAAGTTCGTCGGGGACATAAAACAAACGCTTGCGCTCGTTGTTGTTATCGAAAACATCCTCTCCCGATAAAAGAGCCGTGCCGTTTTCCGGCTTATAAATACCTGCCGCGATTTTAATCAAAGTGGTTTTTCCTGCGCCGTTATATCCTACAAGCCCTGTTATAGAGCACGGTGGTGTAGAAAACGAAATATCCTCAATCGCAGTAAAATCCCCGTAGCGTTTTGTAACATTCCTTATCTCAATCATAAAAACAGACCCTTTCTCAAATATTTTCGGATAATGCTTCAATCAGATTAAAAAGCTCTTCCTTTTTTACTCCCATTGAAAGCGCCGAGCTTACTGCTGCGCGTACCACTTCAAGAGCTTCACCTTTTACTTTTTTATTATCAGCGGCGTTTTGAGCAACAAAAAATCCCTTGCCCAGCTCACTGTATATAATGTCGCTTTCCTCAAGCACTTGGTAGGCATGTTTTACTGTGTTGACATTTACGCCAAGCTGTGCGGCTAAGGCGCGAATCGAGGGAAGTCTGACATTTGGCAGGAAAACACCTTTTTGAACAAGAAAGATAATCTGCTCTTTTATCTGTTCAAAAATCGGCGTTTTCGCGCTGTAATCGAGAACTATCATTATTAACACCTCAAAAAACATCAACTGTAATAGTGTGATAGTCACGCTATTACAGTTATAATAACAAAACATTTTTATTTTGTCAACAAAAATATTAATTTTTCTTTTTAAGTATATGTGTTTTCAGAAAACCCGTTATCAAACCTAAAGTTACCTTAAGATTTTCGTCTTTTAGAGCTGCCGCCGATAAGCAGTAGACCGACAAGCCGACAAGAACCTGAATTGAAAGAGTTGAAAGGCTGTTTAGCTCTAAAAGACCGCATGCCCAAACAGGAACATACATAATGCCGCAATGTAAAGAAGTTAGTGCCATAGACTTTATTATTCTGCCTATGCCGACGGGTAAGATGATTTTTATTAATGCGAGATTAATCACAGCGGAAACCGCGGAGGAAATAAGAGAAGACAGGGCTATCAAATAAACTCCCCTGTTTAAGAATATTAACAAAAGTGCGATAACAAGTGTCCCCTTGAATATCTCCGAATAAAGAACATAATCGCTCTTTCCCTTTGCATATAAAACCTGCCTTGCAATTCCTTGAATGGGATACGGGATTTGATATATACAGAATATAATCAGATAAGGAACGCATGCAAGCCATTTGTCAGTCAGGAGAAGACTCACAAGCGGCTTTGAGATTGCGGTTATTCCCACGAGTAACGGCGTTGTTATAAAAAAGGTAACGGATACAATTTTTTCAACGAGAGCGGCAAGCCTTTCTGTTTCGTCCTGCTTTTTTGAAAAGAACGGAAGAAAGACATTGCTTAAAGCCGTGTAAATTGTCTGCATCAGGTATGCGGGATATGTATGCCCCCTGTCGTAATAAGACAGGGCCTCGGCGGAATACTTTTTTCCTATTAAAAGAGGCCGCAGGCTTTCAATCGAATACACAACTATTTCAGATAAAAGCAGCTTTCCTCCGAACTCGAATATTTCTTTTAAACGCTTAAGCGAAAATTGAAAACGGGGCTTCCACCGGGTTTTACCCCACACTATCACGCAAAGCAAAAGCTGATGAGAGACATTTTGAGCAACCAATGCCCACAGACCCAAGCCCCTATAGGCCATTATAATTCCCAAGCCGCCTGAAAAGACGGCGGAAATCAGACCTCTGACGAAAATAATCCTGAATTTCATATTGCGAATAAGGATTGCATTTTGAACACAATAAAGGGAGCTTAAAAGTATGGTCAGTGAAATTATGCGAAGACCGCCCGAAAGAACAGGAGTCTTATAAATGGAGGCAACAAAAGGTGCGGCAGCAAAAAAAGCCATATATATTATTACGGCGACAAAAAGGCTTGTCCAGAAAGCGCTGTTTAAGTCCAGCTCGTCAACACTTTTTTTTCTGATAAGTGAAACCGAAAAGCCCTTTTGAATAAAGATTGAGGAAATATTGATAAAAACAATCAAAACGGCTAAATTACCAAATTGCACAGGGGCTAGTACACGGGCAAGAAGGATCTGTACAATCAAATTGATTGATTGTACGCTTGTTCTCTCAAGAAAAACCCACAGCAACGAAAGAATTATACTTGATGATTTGCGGTTATTGTTCATTTATTACCCTTCAAGCGCCTTACTTGGTTATTAGCCGAAAATAAAATGATATTCAAAGTTTCCGTCAAGCGAGGAACGGGTAAACAAAAACAGTAAATACATTATTACAAAAAACTGTTCGCATGACATATATAAAACTCTTGTCATTTTTGACAAACGCTCTTTATTGAAGCGGTGAATTTCAGACCACGCTGCAAGTCGAGGCAGGACGTAATAATACGGAATTCTGTATGCTCCCGTAATAAATATAACAGGATACACAACAGCCAAAGAAAGCGTTGATAAAAACGGGACCAACGCCATTTTAGACCGGCTTGACAGGGCGAATTTTTTATAGTAAATAAAGCAAAAAAGAAACGTGGTTAAAATAAAAATACTGCCAAGCAGCGAGCGCTCGTCCATATTTACGGAGGAATAATACTCGTATTTTGTGTCTTTTAAGAAATTCTGAAATTCCGTAAAGTCTCTTTTGGCTATAATAATCATAACAGCGGCAACCGCAGCCAAAATCCATTTTTTGTTTATCATCTTTCGTTTGTTAAAGAGCCAAACAATAAAAATTACAAAGAAATTAAAAAGCATCGTATAATGGAAGGTTGAGGCTATTACCGTTAAGAGCAATGCCCTGAGGAAATGCTTTTTTTTCAGGGCGGTTAAGGAAAACAACAAAAATCCCGTTGCAATACCCGACCTTGCCCCCGACATATTTGAAACATAATAAAATATAAAAATCTGTAAGAATATATAATCCGATTTATCGTCAAAATTACTCCTGATAAAAGAAATATAGGCTCCGGCTACCCACATATATGTAATGATAAAATATACCGTATAGCTGTCGGTAAATCGCCGCAGCAGATAAATATAAAGGAAATAAGCAGGCTCTGTATCTGAAAAGGTAAAGAAGTTTCTAATATCATAATTAAAGGTGACTGCTTGTTGAAAATAGTTTACGTATACGGAGGTATCACGCCCTACATCGCTCGTTCTCAGAGAAGCAAGCAGGACAAGAATTACAAATGCCATAAAATAAAAAAGGCGGTTAGGGTTAAAGGAATGACGAGTCGGGACAGACAAATAAGCCGCGCCAATTTTACATAATTCCGTGACCAAAACAGCCGCGAACAAATACATAAAAAATGTAAGCCAGCTCCAATATGTCCCTATCGGGAATAGTTGTCGAAAAATTTCCGTCATTTTAATCTCCTGTGAAATAAAACTAAATTAAAAGAGATTCAAGTAATTTGTCCCATTGACAGGCTATTGCATCGAAGCCGAAGCGGCGGCAATATTGCTTTGCGGCGTCGAGGGAGGCTTGGTCACGCTTTTGGGTTAAGGCAAGGATAATCGCCTCGGCGAATTTCAGCTCCTCTTCGGACAAATCGATTGTTATTTGAATCGGGGTGTTATCAAAAGGGGGCGTTAGTATGCCATATTCGACCTTTTGTATATCCGATGCTTTAGCGGTTACCGGAGTATCGGGGGCAAGAATCTCACGCGGACCGAATTCGCAGTCTGTACTGACTATAGGTAAGCCGCACGCAAGAGCCTCCACAAGCACGGTTGCGAAGCCTTCATAAATGGAAGACAAGGCAAATAAATCGGCACAATTAAAGTATTCATTGACATTACTCACAAATCCGGGCAAAAAAACATTTTTAGTTAAGCCCAAAAGGTCAATAAGGCTTGCATACTTGTCTTTGTAAATACCGTCACCGAGAATAATAAGAGCGGACTGCGGATAGCTTTTTACAACTAAAGAGAAAGCCTTGATTAAATGCCAGTGACCCTTAGGGTGTCTGAAAGAGCCCGCGGTAATTATATAAGGACCCTTAAGAGGCTTGCAAAGAGAGCGCAATAAATCGGGGTTAAAGTCCTGTCTTAAAGCGTCAATATCACAAGAGTTATAAATAACCGAGGCTTTTGAGAACGGGATTTTGAACGTCTTAACAACATCCTCCCTTACGCCTTCGGAAACGTTTACAATATGATCGGCATGCTTTAAGACAAACTTTCTGAAAATCTTTTTAATTCCTCCGGGAAAAACAAGGGACATATTACTGACTACGCTGATAATTACCTTTTCGTTTTTTTGTTTTGAAAATACGTTTACATAGTCTGCCTGGGGCAAAAAGGAAATTGACAGGTCTGTTTTTAGGTTTCTTTTGAGCTTTTTAACCTTAGTGCATCTTTTAAGGGCGCATGTTATTTTCCCTTCCAAGGAGTCGGAAAAAAGGTTTAAGTCATATCGTGTTCCCTTATATTCGTATTCCTTTTCGCTTTCTTGATAAACAACGAGGGCAACGTTATATTTATCGGCAAGCTCTCTTGATAAATCAGCCGCAAGATGCTCGGCACCACCTCCGGAAAGTGAGGGGGTAATAATCATAATATTCTTCATTTATGCTCCTTAAGCAGGCTTTATATTATCCTTATACCACGCAATCGCTTCAAACAGTCCCCTCTCAAAGCTGTATTCGGGGTCATACCCCAGAAGACTTTTCGCTTTTGATATATCGGCATGAGAGTGCTTAATATCCCCTGCCCTATCAGGGCCGAATTTCGGCTCAATATTTTTTTTGAGAGCTTTTGTAAGCGTATAATAAACATCTATAAGGTATTCCCTGCCGCCATAGGCTATGTTGTAAGCTTCCCCTGCCGCTTCTCCTCCCGCGGCGCACGCCTTTAAGTTTGCGTCAATGACATTTTCGATATAGGTAAAATCTCTGCTTTGCTTTCCGTCGCCGTTTATTACGGGCTGCTCGTCATTTAAGAGCATTTTTATAAATAGCGGAATAACCGCGGCATAAGCACCGTCGGGATTTTGCCGTCTGCCAAATACGTTAAAGTATCTCAGGCCAAAGGTTTCAAGCCCGTACAGCCTTGTATAAAGTCTTCCGTACTCCTCGTCCGCTTTTTTTGTAAGCGCATATGGAGAAAGTAATTTTCCTTCCCTGCCCTCGGTTTTCGGCAGACCCTGCTCGTCGCCATAGACTGACGAGCTTGAAGCAAAAACAAATTTTTTTACTGAGCTTTTTCGTGAAGCCTCCATCATATTGAGAGTTCCCGTAATGTTGTTTTGATTATAAAACAGCGGCATTTCAATGCTTCTGGGCACGCTGCCCCAGGCTGCCTGATGCAGAACATAGCTTACACCGTGTGTTGCCGAAAGGCAGGTGTTAAAATCCTTTACGTCACCCTCGATGAAGGTATACCGTGGATTATCGGAAAAAATCTCAACATTTTCACGCTTGCCGGTTGATAAATCGTCAAGACAGCGAACCTCATACCCCATATTGAGAAGAGCCTCGCAAAGGTTTGAGCCGATAAAGCCCGCACCGCCCGTTACAAGAAAAACCGATTCACTCGGAAAAACAAGCTCCCTGTAATTCATCCTTACAGCCTCCAGTAAATATAACCCGCTTTATTGTATTCCTTTCGGTCAAGAATACCTTTTACATCAAGCAATACTTTTTTGTTTTTACCGTAAAAATTCGCAAGGTCAGCTTCACTGAGATTTTTGAAACAGTCGTGAGCGACTGCAAGGATAATAGCGTCAACATCCTTAATGCTGTCCATACTGATAAATTCGATGCCGTATTCGTGCAAAGCCTCGTCAGCGTCTGCTATAGGGTCTGCTATTATCGGGGTAATGCCGTATTCATTGAGCTCATAATAAATATCTATTATCTTTGTGTTTCGGGTATCGGGGCAATTTTCCTTAAAGGTAAAGCCTAAAATGGCAACTTTTGAATTATTAACGCTAATATTTGCCTTAATGAGAGATTTTACAAGATTTTCGGCAACATATTTGCCCATATCATCGTTTATTCTTCTGCCGGCAAGGATTACCTGGCTATGGTAACCCATCTGCTCTGCCTTATATGTCAGATAATACGGGTCAACGCCGATGCAGTGGCCTCCGACAAGACCGGGACTGAACCGAAGAAAATTCCACTTCGTCGCTGCCGCCTCTATAACGGACTTTGTATCGATGTTCATTTTATTGAAAATAATCGAAAGCTCATTCATAAACGCAATATTAATATCACGCTGACTGTTTTCGATGACCTTTGCCGCCTCCGCAACCTTAATGCTTTCGGCACGGTGAACACCCGCATCAACTACAAGCTCATAAACCTTCGCAACTGTTTCAAGCGTTTCTTCATCCATACCCGAGACTATTTTGACTATTGTTTCAAGGCGATGCACCTTGTCGCCGGGGTTTATTCTTTCGGGAGAATAGCCTATCTTAAAATCAACACCGCACGTAAGGCCGGATTCTTTCTCGAGAATAGGCACACAGATATCCTCCGTTACACCCGGATATACGGTTGATTCATAAACGATTACGGAGCCTTTTGTCAGGTTACGACCGACAATGACACTTGCGCCCTCAACCGGAGAAAGATCGGGCGTATGATCGGAGCTGACGGGAGTCGGAACAGCTACTATATGAAACTTACACTCGCGAAGACGCGTCTCATCCGAGGTGAAGTCAACCGTTGTTTTTGAGATAACGTCGTCGCCGACCTCTTTAGTAGGGTCTTTTCCCGCTTTGTATTGTTCGACCTTTTTCTTGTTAAGGTCAAATCCCAAAACATTGATTTTTCTTGCAAAAGACACGGCTATGGGCATTCCGACATAACCAAGACCGACAAGAGAAAGCTTTTCTTTCCCCGAGAGAAGGTTTTCATATAAATC
Source organism: Firmicutes bacterium ADurb.Bin300 (assembly GCA_002069015.1). Taxonomy (GTDB): domain Bacteria; phylum Bacillota; class Clostridia; order Oscillospirales; family Acutalibacteraceae; genus DTU089. The sequence continues at coordinate 6,900 of MWBL01000043.1, forward strand.
AGTGAACATTTTTATACCTCGTTTTTTTGTATTTTCGATTTGTGGACCTTAATTGTTTCTTCGTCAAAACGCATTCTTTTTACCTTTGCGGGTACTCCCATAGCAACCGCATATGGCGGAATATCCTTTGTTACTACTGCCCCTGCGGCTACAACAGCGCCCTCCCCTATTGTAACGCCTTTAAGGATGGTTGCATTTGCGCCTATCCAGTTGTCTCCCATAAAAACAATGTCACGGTCGTTTTCGGGCAGCTTTTCATCGTTTGAAATACTTTTCATATATCTTCCTACAACATCAAGCCTATGTCCGCCCGTAATAATTGTCAAATTCGGTCCGAGCATTACATTGCTTTTAATAATTACCTTGGCACGGGTACACATTATTAAATTGTTCTCTCCAAAGCTGACAAAGCTGTCTACAAGAAGGTTTTCGGGACCGTAAACGGTAAATCCCCTCCCTATAACAACATTTTTACCGCAGGAGCCGAAGGAAAGACGTATAACAGGTGATTTTACAAGCTTGTTCCACGCACGGGGCAGCAAAGTATATACCTTATACAAGTTCATATCAATACCCCGCTTACTTCTGACCAAGCGTTTAGATATTTTTCAAAAACACGGTTTACGGAATACTCCGAAAAAGCCTTGCTTCTTGCTTTTTCACCGAATATCGCCGCTTTCTCGGGACTTTCAAGCATTGTTTTCAGAGCGTTTTCTATTTCCTTTGAGGACTTGGACTTTATTGTTATACCGCAATCTCCCGAGAGCATGTCCGGTATCGCTCCGACATCGCAGGCTATAATAGGCCTTCCTAACGCCATAGCCTCTAAAACAGCATTCGGAAATCCCTCGGTATAGCTGGGCAATATAAAAATACAGCATTGTGAAATTAAATTTATCGCTTTCTCATGTGCAAGCTCACCGCTGAAACAAACATTCGGGACAGTACATTTCTGCTTAAGGGATTTTATATATTCATCATTCCCCGGTCCTATGATATTAAGTAAATAATCGCTGTATTCTCTGCCGACGGCATTCCAAGCCTTGATAAGCTCCTCGACTCCCTTTGTTTTTATTATCCAGCCGAGAAAAACGATCTCATTGTTGCGGTTTTTTTCAAGAGGCGGTAACTTTGAAAAGTCTATGGGGTTAGGGATCAGACTTACACTTACATCGGGGGCTTTTTCCTTTATAGCACTGAAGGTCCTAAAATCAATGGCTATGGTTAACGACGAGAGGGACATAGCTTTTTTTATCAGCTTCCATTCCAAGGTGTTTTTTCCCGAGATTTTCGGAATGCGCCCGAACCTAATGTGATAAACTGTCGGTATGCCACGGGCTTTTGCCGTTTTTAATAAGACAATATCGCGAATTAAGGCAAGCTCGCCGCTTGTAGTCATATGAATTATGTCAGGCTTATCCCGTTTTATCAGCCGTCGTAAAGCCTTTTGCTTTATTATCAGGTCAAACCCGCCGCCTATTACGCGGTCCCAAATATTTCTGCCTTCGGTAGACCTTTTCGCGGGAGCAATATTGATGGTTGTCATTTCCACATTCGGCAGACTGCATTCAATATATTCTTTGCAAAGCAGGTACCAGTTTGATATTCCACCGTACGGGGGTGGAACGGGTGCGATCATACATAGCCTCATTATTGATACGTCCTTGATGATATTTGACAGCTTTTTATAAAAAATCTTTAAACATACAAACTAAATTATTAACTAATTTATTCCCCTCAAACTCTTTGTTAAAGAACTCCTCTGCATTTTTGCGCATTATTTCAGCGCTGCCTTGTTCTTTGAGACTAATCATTTCGTGAACGGAGTCTGCAACAGACCGTGGATTTATTTCCGAGATAATACCGCATTGTGCGGTAGTAATGATATCCGCACTTTCTCCGCTTACTGCCGCAAGAATCGGTGAGCCGCAGGCTAAATAAGTCTGAAGCTTTGCGGGGATTGTCATATCAAAAATCATTCTGTCCTTGAAGGAAAGATAGGAGCAATCGGCGTAATGAACATAAAGATTTGCCTCTTGCTCTGATTTTCTTCCTAAAAAGAAAATGGTATCGCTTAAGCCCTTTTCCTTTACGATTTTTATCAGTTTTTTCTTTGCCCTGCCGTCACCCACAAGGTAAAACCGAATTTTTTCATCCTTCAGCAGTGCCGCGGCATCGGTTAACAGCTCAAGACCCTGAGCTTCTCCGAGATTTCCGGCAAAAACAATGTTGAAAAATTCGCTGTTATATTCGCGCGGCTTTTCGGTTTGACTGAAAACGGGCTTTTCGCAAAACTGCGGCCAATATACGAGCTTATCACTGTTAATGCCCCTGTGAGCTATTCTTTTCACAAATGAACGGGAGGAACACAGTATCTTGTCGCTGTTTAAGTATATTTTATCAACAACTCTGTTGAGTACCCAAAGTATTGCCTTGTTATGTATTCCCAAAATTGCTTCAACGTTGTCCGGCCAAAGGTCCTGTGCATTAAAAAACAAAGGTGTATTAAATTTTTTCTTGTAGGCTACCGCAGGCAGACCTACAGTTACGGGAGAAACCCCGAATACGAAAACGACATCGAACCTTGTGGTGCAATTTCTAACCCAGCGTTTGCCCTCTAATACAAAGCTCATACAATTATTGAGCAAGCCCAATGGCGTTTTCCCTCTCGGAAATACCTTTATTCGTTCTATTGCAACTCCGTTCCATTCCTTTTCATAAGGAATACCAAAGCCAAAGCCGTCATAAATCTTACCCTGAGGATACTGCGGATAACCTGTCAGTACCGTTACCTTGTGTCCCATTTTCGATAGAGCTTTACAAAGTGTATTCACTCTGAATTGTTCGGGGAAAAAGTAATGGGTAAAAACTAAAATATTCATTCTTTTTTTCCGTTCTTTATATTCTTTATAATATTGTTTTCTCCGATGCATATTCTGTAAGTTAATTGTCATTTAAATATACTCTTTTATTTGCTTTATGTCAATTACGTGCATCAATACGTGCATCAATAAGGTTCTTTTCTTCTTTCCGTAAAAAGTTAAGGAAAGAGTGCGGGACAGGAAAGCTTTAGCTTGCCAACTGCAAGAAAAATGGCGGCGGCATATCCCCCGATGGTGCGAAATCCTCTTGCGCGGCGTTTAGCGGATTGAATCATGCTGTTAATCCCTTCGGCAATTGCGTTGTGAGACGGTGAAAAAAATATGATAGTATTTGCTGCTTGTATTTTTTCAGTGTGTTCGCCACCTGTTTCATAGGCTCTAATCTGCTGCGTCGCAACCAACTAACTAATTTGTTAAAGACCAGCTTGCCGTCTTCGTAATTTTTACAGGCATACATGGTATCAATACTTTGAACCATTCGGAAGGCCCTTCCTGTTTTCGGAAACTCCTTGCTGATTGCTTGAAGCTTTTCGCTTTAATTTTGGGTCATACGAGTTTCGGGTATCATCAATAGCTTTTTTCCTGCGTCTCGTCTGCGGCTGTGCTGCTTGCCCTGCTCTTCACGCCTTACCTTATCCATCGCTTTCAGCATAAGCTGTTTGACATGAAATTTGTCAATGGTGATCGTCGCCTTAGGTAAGCACAAATTCACGCCGCTCATATACGCTCCCGACATGTCACACGCAACCTGTCCGATCTTTTCGCAGTCTCCGCCCTTTTCTGTCAATTGCAGAGAAAATGCTTCAACGTTCTCCGCGCCCCGCCCCTCATCGGCATAGATTACACGCCGAGCCGCTGCATCACTGATATGTCACATAGCCAAAAATAGCCGCAGTAAGCACTGCGGCTATAAAATAAGGACCTATTTATAAAGCGGACCGTATGCGGCGCACGCACGGAAGTCGGCTCCTTCAAGTTCATTTGTGCCGAACGCGCCCCAAGAGTGCGGACGGTACACCTCGTCATTGTCCACATTCGAAAGTGCTATGGGAATTCGCAGCATGCTCGCAAGCGTTATGAGGTCAGTACCTATGTGACCGTAGGCGATAGCACCGTGATTAGCGCCCCAATTAGCCATAACCGAATACACATCCTTGAAGGCACCGTTGCCGGTTAGTTTAGGGGCAAACCAAGTAGTAGGCCAGGTGGGATCCGTTCTCATATCAAGAGTCTTGTGAACATCGTCGGGAAGCGTAACGGTATAGCCCTCGGCTATTTGCAGGAAAGGACCTATGCCTTCGGCGATGTTCAATCTAATCATTGTAACGGGCATTTCCGCCAGTGTTTTGAAGTGAGAGGAATATCCGCCTCCCCTGAAATAACCCTTATCACCGGGACACCAGTCCGTGGCGCTTAGCATAGCCTTAATGTCCTTTTCGTTGACCTCCCACCATCTTTTCATCACGCCGTTACCGTTTTCGTCCCGGCTTGCACCGGTGGCGTCAAGAGCAGTGGCGCCCGAGTTAATCAGATGGATAAAACCGTTTGCCGCCTTACCGTTAAGGGTATAACCCGTAACTCTTTTTACGGCTTGCGGGCTCCAGTATGTACGGACATCCGAGAACATTACTGCCCTGTTTGTAATAAGCTTACCGAAAAGCATGGAAACGCCGTTAAGACCGTCATTTTCGGTGGCGAAAATCAGGGGCTCCCTTTTCCCGGTCCAGTCAAAGCTCGAATTGAGTATAGCCTCCGTAAAGTCGCCGTTGGGCATATAATCGGTCCATTGACGCTGACCCTGGAAGCCTCCCATTATTGCGTTTTTGCCCAGAGCCTCCTCGTGCCAGCCTGTGGAGACGGCGCCTGCTTTTTTAGCTTCCTCTGAGGCGGGCTTGATTTCATTAAGCTTGGGATTACCAAGCATAATGTCACGGCAAATGAGAGTCATTTTAATGACGAATTCCCACTCCCAATCCTTTCGCTCACGAGAGCTTTGAACGTAATCGACACCTTCTTTTTTAACGGCAGGATTTTTATCAAAGCCCTCGGGGCAATTTTCTTTTGCCCATTTAAGAGCTCGCGCGAACTCTTCCTGGTCGTAAATACCAAGCTCTACTCTGCGGCGCACCTCAGACATATCAACCCATTCAGAGCGAATTCCAAGGTATTTCTGAAAAAATGAAGCGTCACAGTAAGAGCCTGCAATTCCCATTGAAACATTTCCGATTCCGACATAGGTTTTACCTCTCATCTGACCCACGCCAAGGGCGCAGCGGGCAAAGCGAAGGAGTTTTTCCCTAACATCATCGGGAATAGTATTGTCAGAAACATCTTGAACATCGCGCCCATAAATTGAAAAGGCGGGAAGACCTTTTTGGGCATGAGCTGCCATGACTGCGGCAAGATATACGGCGCCCGGACGCTCCGTTCCGTTAAAACCCCAAACAGCCTTTATTGTAAGGGGGTTCATATCCATAGTTTCGCTGCCGTAGCACCAGCAAGGGGTAACGGACAAAGTAGCACATATGTTTTGTGTGCTGAAATAGTCGGCACATTTTGCCGCTTCTGCCCCGCCCCCTATTGTACACGGAGAAATAACTACTTGAGCAGGTGTTCCGTCGGTGTAAAAGCAGGAGGATTCAATAAGCTCCTTCGCAGCTTTAGCCATTGCGGTTGTCTTTTCTTCAAGACTCTCTCTTACACCTCCCCAGCGACCGTCGATAATAGGTCTTATCCCTATTTTCGGATAATTCATTAATACATCTCCCATTCTTAAGGCTATATAAACTGCCTTGTTATTTTATAACACCTTTTTTAAGAATAATGTTTGCATAAAGAGCCGCCTCGCTCGTTGCGATGACGGCGTATGCAGACCTTGCTCTTTCATAAAATTCATTGCGCCGTATTTCGGAAATCTTTGCTTCAGGGTTAGAAGCGTTCACGATTTTTTTATAGTCATCCCAAATAACAGGTACTACGGTATCGCCGGGCTCTACCTGCATGAGTACGACAGGGCTTTCGACATAAGAGTCAAGCGGAAAAAGCTTAAGGATTGCACTTAAAAGCTCGCAAACTCCGTGTCCGTCACAGCGAATCAGTCTTTTTGCGTTGGAAGAAGCGGGGAAATTACCGTCGCCTAATACAATTTCATCTCCATGACCCATCTCGCTGAGGATTTTAAGGAGTTCGGGCGAAATAATCGGGGGTATACCCAAAAGCATAAAATCAATCCTTTCGATTATCTTTAAGCTGCCTGATGTCCGAGCCGCGGAAAGTAACAAGGTCATAGGAGCCTATTCTTGAGGCAAGGCGCTCACCGTATTTTTTTTCAAGCTCGTCGGTGGAAAGGTTTGAGTTGACAATTACGGGTTTCCCGGAAAGAATGCGCGAATTTATAATATTGAAAAGTGCGCAATCTGAAAAAGGAGTCTGAAATTCCGTTCCCAAATCATCAATAATAAGCAAATCGCAATCAAGATAAAATTCCTGGCTTGTGTCCTCACTGTCCCTTGAAAAATGCTCCTTTTCAATAGACCTGAGCATATTGGGAGCGGTTATGTATATAACATTATATCCTTTTTGAGTAACCGCATTGGCAATCGCGAGAGAAAGATGTGTTTTGCCTAAACCCGTTCTTCCGCACAAGTGCACGTTATTGGATTTTTGCGAAAAGCTTTCTGCATAGTTTTTGCAGTAATTAAGCACGCTTTTCATCCAATCGCGTATTTTGACACCTGTTTCCAAGTCTTTTTTAAGCGGATAGAAGGATAAATCAAAATTTTCGAAGGTACATTCTGCAGATGGAGAGGTTTTTGAAAGCTCCTCACACGCATACCTTTTTAATACATTTAAGTGGCAGGAACAATAATGCCCGTCAATATAACCCTTATCCTCACAAAGAGAACATTCATATTGAGGCTCAAGATAGCTCTTAGGGAAACCTGCAACCTTAAGCAGCTCTTCACGCTCCTTTTGTGCCTGAAGATTTTTTTTACGAAGCTTTTTTATTGCTTTTTCTATGTCCGTATCCTCCCCAAGCAAAGAGGTTGCCTCGGTCACGGCAGATTTCATATGCTCTTCTATAACTAAAAGGTCGGGACATTTTTTCAATACCTCTTCGCGGTGAAGCCAAGCGATCGTTTCCGCGGTTTCGCGTCGTCTTTTAAGCTCTTCTTGTGCCCTTTTATACGCTTCCTGGGTGTATTTCATTCAACATTACCGCCTTCCGGTTTATTAATCCAATCATATATGACCGAACGCGCCATCTTAACTTTGTCATAGGAGCGCTCAGGCTCTCCCTTATTAAATTTACCAGACGGAAATACCTTGGCAGAGATTGTTTCGGCGTTGCGATACCCCTTGTAATACCACTGTCTAAGTGTTTTGTTGGCGTGAGAAAACGAATTCTTCGCCCCCTGACAGTCTGCTTTCTCAAAGGCAAGAGATATTACACCGGCGTCGAATTCGAAATTCTCAAGCCAGCTGTGCAAATATCTCGCTTGAGTATCATTAGGGGTAGCTGAGCCGAAATCGAATTTTTTTGAAAGAATGGAATAAGTGTCGAGTGCTTTATTGTGCCTGCCGATTTCTTTTTCGGCATCCGAAAGAGTGCTAACACCTTGTTTTGCCCAGGTTTCAGCAAGTTTTTTTATACCTAAAGATGAAGTGTTGCCAAGCAATTTGGCATGTTGAACAAGCATAAGTATAACGTCCGATGAGAATCCGAAATAATCGTAAATCATAAGCAAAATCGCCTGGGTATTATAGCCGAAAGTATTACAAAGAACGTTCTGCGCTTCACTGAAGATGAAATTCAGTTCATCTGACTCGGAAAGCCTTTTTGCTATTTCGGTATGTGTCGGAGGCTTTATAGGGAGCAAGGGGGCGGGTCTTTCTATAGCTTTTTCTTTTAACGAGGACTGCTGCGACTGCTGCCTGGAGTCGTCCTTTTTGACTTCGGGCTTTTTCAAGGAGTTTGCAGAGAAAGGAATAAGTATGTTTTCCCTCTCCCAATACAAGAGAGCGTCTGCTACGGTGTCATCAGAAAGACCGGTAGCAACGGCTATTGCCGAAGCGGATTCGGGAGGATCGTTTTTTAAAAGGTAAAGCAAAACCTTAAAGCAGGCTCCCGAAGCGAGCTTTAAATATTTTTCAAGTATAGAATCGGGAACGGCAACACAGCCGCCCCAACAATCGGGGTTGAACCGATACATCAGATATCCTCAATTCTTAAGCGTTAATCATAAAAAAGACCGCCAAGGTATTAGGACCGCAGTGGGAGGTTATTGTGCAGCCCGGCTGAGCGACTAAAATCTCCTTAAAGGAATGGTTTTCCTTGATTCGGTTTTTAAGAAATTTCTCGTTCTCGGGAGAAAGACCGGGCGTATAACCGAGTATTGCAGTGCTGTAGTCGATTTTGTCGCCGTAATAAGTCAAAATATCATCTATATAAGTAAGCTGGCACTGTAAGAGGCGACCCCTGTATTTCTTTTGCACATGAAGAGAACCCTCGTGCATACCGATACAAGGTTTAATGCCTAAAGCGTTTGCGCCTAAAACGGAAAGAGCCGAGCATCTACCGCCTTTATGGAGATAGTCGAGCTTGTCAATAATAAAGGTAGTTACAACCGAGCTCCTCGCCCTTTCAAGCTCCTTTGCCGTTTCTTCGGCGGAAAAGCCGAGGTCTCGCATTTCACAACCCTTTAAGAGAAGCAGGGCCATTGCCGAAGACAAACAAAGAGAATCGACAACATATACATTATCAAAATCCTGAGAAGTGATAAGTGCATTTTGGAAGGAGGAGGATATTTTTGAGGATAAAGATATGTGAACGACATCAAAACCTTCATCCGTAAGCCTTGAGAAGACGCTAAAATAATCGCCCACCGTAGCGGCCGAAGTTTTCGGCAGGGCATTTGTTTTTTCGACATAATCAATAATATCCTCGGCGAAAACGGTTATACCGTCCCGGAAGCTTTTGTCCCCAAGAATGATGTAAAGCGGAATTACTTGAATATCAGCGCAGTGCTCTATTATACCCTGCGGCAAATCACCTGCACTGTCAATGGTAAAAAAAGTTTTATTCATAATTTACCCTATCATTATACAAACTTAAACAGGACTCCGACTGCGTACTCCCCGTTGCTTTTTTGACCGGAAATATCCTTCAGGTCGTTATCTGAGGAATAAGTCCTGCCGGCACAGAAATATCCGCCCGAAACAGCACAAATCCCTTCTGCGGTATCATCGTGACTTCCCCCGAAGCCCTTGGCCCACTTCAAGTCTCCGCCGTATGAAAAGCAAGCTATTACCATGTCTTGCCCGCCGTTGTTGCCAACGACTCTTAAATCGCGTATCGATGATTTGGAAAAGCCGGCGGCGACATAACCGTCTGCGGTGCAGATAATGTCCGAGAAGCTGTCATCATATTGCCCTCTGAAAGGACTGCCCCAGTATACGAGCCCGTCGTCGTCCATTCTTATTATATATGCATCGTATTCTCCCTTTGCGGATAAATCCCCGGAAAAATAGCCGTCGGTTGAATTTGAACGTCCGACTATAACGCAGCCGTCGCCGTCGCTTGCAAGCGTGATGCCCGGGAAGTACTCGATATTGGAGCCGGAAATTGGCACGGTCCACAGCAATTTGCCCTTATTGTCAAGCTTGATAACGGCGGCGTCGCTTTTGCCCATACAGTCAAAGAAAAAGTCGGAATAAATAACGGCAGAGACGTAAAATCCCCC
>MWBL01000044.1 GCA_002069015.1 Firmicutes bacterium ADurb.Bin300
GTGCCGAACATTGAGCCTGTATAACCTCCTCCCGACGGCCAACGGGGAAGAGTGCCGCCGATACGCGCCATGGCAAGAAGACTTTTAAGACAGCTGCGCTGAATTTCGGGCGCAATCAGTATATAAAGGGGATGAGTGTTTCTGTAAGTATCCCAAAGAGACAAGTCACTCATATACGTAAAGTCGTCCGCAGTCCCTATTGTTCTGTTAAACCCAAGATACTGTCCGTTTACATCCGTGTATGTTGAGGGCATAGTCATTGAATGATAAAGGGACGTATAAAATATTGTTTTAATTTCGTCGCTTTCCGATTTAATATCAATTCTCGAAAGGTAAGAATCCCAAGTATCACGCGCGGCGGTTCTTACACCCTCAAAATCCTTTTCTCCCGCCTCGGCGGTCATGTTCTCGCATGCATTGTCAAGACTGACGAAGCTTATCGCAAGCTTAAGCTCAAGGGGTTCATTTTTTATGTTTCCGAAATTGATGTCGGCTCCGCAGTCACTACCCGACGCTTCTTTCCTGCCCTCAATGCTCTCGCCCTCGGACCAGGTTGAGAAGGAGTTAAAGGACTTATTGAATTTAGCCGAAAAATATGCCTTGAGTCCGTCATATCTACCCGAAAACCCGACGAAAAGACGCGCTTCTCCCGTGATTTCGCCCGTGTCGGGGTTTACACGGATTATTCCCTCTTCTGCGCGTCCCCCGAACAAAAAGCTTGTGGAGTCGATAAAAATATGGGCGTCCTTGTCTGTACCGAAGGTGTAGCGGTGCATTCCTACGTGCGGGGAGGCCGTAAGCTCCGCCATACAGCCGATTGACGGCAGATATACGGCATAATACCCGGCTGTTGCTGTTTCCGTGTCGTGGGAGAAAGGCAGAGGCTTTGACAGTCTTTCATCAAAGCTTGTTCCCTCAACCTGCGGAGTTACCCTGAAATGCCCCATATCACGAGAGCCTGTACCCGAAAGCCTTGTATGGCTGAACCCAAGCAGATAGGTATCCGCATAATTATAGCCTGCCGTAGCCCAATTAAACAATGTCTCACCTTCGGCAGTCACTGAATCGGGGCTTAGCTTAACAGCACCGAAGGGGGACAAAGCTCCGGGGAAAAGGTTGCCTCCAACCCAAGGGTATCCTCCCGTCCCGATGAAGGGGTCTACCCATTGACCGTATTCACCCGGCTGCAGAGGCGGCATTGTAACAGTAATGGGAATTGTTCCTACCACAAACAAAGAGGAAAAAAGGATGACAATAATCATTATAATGCTTTGAACCTGTTGCAGAAGCTCCAGCACGGCAATACCCCCTAAAGTTCTTATTATTAGTAATTCATTTTTTATTTTACCATACCGCTAATTCAATTACAAGTTTTTAGTCAACAAAGAAAAAGCTGTGTTAATGCTTGAAATTACTGCATAAAACACAGCCCAAAATAGCTTTTATCGTGAGGAGCGCCCTTTTAGCCGCTGAAAGACCTTCACTGTTTCTACTATGGGGATTACGGAAATTGCAAGAGCCAACGAAAGGGCATATTCAAGATGAGTTATGGGCGCGAATTGGAATGCATCTCTCAAAGCGGGAACCTCGATGATAAGTGTTGTAAGAATAAGAGAGGCAAGCATGGCGCCATACAAGGTTATATTGTGACTGCCGCGAACTTCCATTGAAATAACGCTTCCTCTTTGTGAGCGCATATTAAACGAGTGGAAGATTTCACACATTGACATTGTAAGAAACGCCATTGTCATACCCTCGGCGCCACCCTCAAGGGAGATGTTTCTGAACTGCCAGTGACCGTTTTGTATAAACTCTCCGATAAAATAAGCTAAAAGAGTAAGAACGGTTACGAGCGAGCCCTGATAGAAAATGTCAATACCGATACCGCCGGCAAAAATACCGTCCTTGGGATTTCTGGGCTTGCGTTTCATAATATCGCGTTCGGCCTTTTCAAGACCGAGAGCAAGAGCGGGAAAGGAATCTGTTACAAGATTGATAAACAGGAGATGTACAGGCTTAAGGATTGTAAAGCCTAAAAGAGTTGCGAAAAATATTGCGAGCACCTCGGAGAGATTTGAGCCCAGAAGGAATTGAATCGCCTTACGGATATTGTCGTATATCCTTCTTCCTTCGGAAACAGCGGAGACTATCGAAGCGAAGTTATCGTCTGCAAGAACCATATCCGACACGTTTTTAGTAACATCTGTTCCGGTAATGCCCATACCTATACCGATATCTGCGCTTTTTATTGAAGGAGCATCGTTAACGCCGTCACCCGTCATTGCGGTTATATAGCCTTTTTTTCGCCAAGCCGTTACGATACGCGTCTTATGCTCGGGCTGCACTCTCGCGTATACGAAAATATGCTCTACCCTTTCCTCGAACTGCTCATCGGAAAGCTCCGAAAGCTGTGCACCGGTTATGGCATTGTCCGGGGAATCAATTATTCCCAGCTCAAGCCCTATGGCAACCGCAGTATCCTTATGGTCTCCCGTAATCATAATCGGGGTAATACCTGCCGAGCGGCACTCAACGATTGCCTCCTTAACCTCCGGGCGTACGGGATCTATCATTCCCGTCAACCCGAGAAAAATAAGGTCCTTTTCAAGACTGTCGGCTTCGTAAGCGTCGGGCACGCTGTCATATTTCCTGCAGGCGCACGCAAGAACGCGAAGCGCCTTATCCGCCATTCTTTTATTCTCTTCAAGGATTTTTTCCTTTATTTCATCTGATAAAGCAACAATTTCCCCGCCGGCTATTGCGAAAGTACATTTTTTAAGCACTTCGTCGGGTGCGCCTTTAGTGTACTGGATAATCTCACCGTTTTCACCGTAAGAATGAACGGTGGACATCATTTTTCTCACCGAGTCAAAGGGTGCCTCTCCAATACGCGGTGCCTTTAGTTTAAGGTCGTTTTTATTAAGCGAAAGGGAGTTTGCATATACGACGAGAGCCGCTTCGGTAGGCTCTCCCGTGACAGAGCCGTCACTTGAAATCTCTGCGTCCGTACAAAGCGCCATAGCCTCGGCGAGCAGTTTTTCATCGTAAGTGTATTTGTCCGTAACAGTCATCCTGTTCTGGGTGAGTGTGCCCGTTTTATCCGAACAGATTATTTGTGCGCAGCCGAGCGTCTCAACGGCTGTCAAACGTCTGATAATTGCATTTTTTTTGGACATATTTGTAACGCCGATGGAAAGAACAATGGTTACTACCGCCACAAGACCCTCCGGAATGGCGGCAACGGCGAGACTGACGGCTATCATAAATATTCCGAGCATATGATTAAAAATTTGAGCCCCGGAGCTTGCGCTTATTGTCCCCCAATCCATAAAAATGCTGAAAGCAAAGATGAATACGCAAATACCTAAAACAATATAGGTCAAGATTTTTGAAAGCTGTGAAAGCTTAATCTGAAGAGGTGTCGCGCCTTCTTGAGCGTTTGCTATGGCGTCAGCAATTTTACCCATTTCAGTCTGCATTCCGGTTGCGGTAATAACAGCCTTGCCCCTTCCGTATACTACAGTACTGCCCATATATGCCATGTTTTTGCGATCACCAAGGGTTATCTCGTTTTTTTCACTGCCTGTAAGGGTTTTTATGAGCTTGTCTACGGGAACGCTTTCACCGGTTAAGGCAGCTTCCTCGATTTTCATGCTCGCGCACTCAAAAATACGGCAATCGGCGGGAACGGCATCGCCTGCTTCAAGAAGAATTACGTCACCCACTACAAGTTCTTCGCTTTTGACGGAAACAATATCTCCGTCTCGAATGACCTTTGAGGTGGAGGCAGACATCTCCTGCAACGCTTCAATTGCCTTTTCCGCCTTGCTCTCCTGGAACACGCCGAGGACCGAATTTATAAGCACGACAATTGATATTATCAGTGTATCGGTAGGAAAGAATGGTTTGCCGGCGGACCTTGCCTCATAAAACTCCGTAACCGCCGAAATAACAGCAGCGACTATAAGGATTATTATCATAGGGTCGGAAAGCTGTTCAAGAAAGCGTTTAGTAAGAGATTTTTTCTTGCCCTCATCAAGCTTGTTTCTGCCGTTTTTAAGCAGTCTTTCCGCGGCTTGGTCCGAGCTCAGACCGGTTTCGCCGCTTTTTATGTCCTCGAAAACCGCTGAAATTTCCTCAAGGTAATATTTCATTGAATCAGTCCTCCTTAATGAATGATAGTATTGCCTGAGAGTATAAAAAGACCTTCGACCTTGCAAGTCGAAGGTCTTGCTTCCCTTTAGGGCCGATAACCAGTCGCGGAAAATCAGCAGACGGCTGTTGATTATCGGATTATAAGCTACTCCCCTTCATCTTTTTATAACACAATATTTCGGGTGTGTCAAGAAATACGCAAATATCAGGTGAGGATTTTGGCGGGATAAATCAAGAATACCCTTTACTGCTGCGTATTAATTTGGTATAATTTAAACAGCTTAATTGAAACAGAAAGGAGTTTTTATGAAGAAGTTTATAATGGCGCTTGATCAGGGAACGACAAGCTCCAGGACAATTATTTTTGATAAAAACGGGCTTATAAAATCAAAGGCGCAATTTGAATTTGAGCAGATTTATCCCAAAGCTGGCTGGGTGGAGCACGACCCTTTGCAGATACTCGAAACTCAGCTTCGCTCCATTACCGCCGCGCTTGCCCAAGGATGTGTCAAGGCAGAGGAAATTGCGGCAATAGGAATAACAAACCAGAGAGAGACAACGGTTTTGTGGGATAAGGATACAGGATTGCCTGTATGCAATGCTATTGTTTGGCAGTGCAGAAGAACGGCGCCCGAATGCGAAAAGCTTAAAGAAGAAGGACTTGAGCCTTATGTAAAGGAGCATACGGGACTTGTTATTGACGCGTATTTTTCGGGAACAAAAATTAAATGGATTCTCGACAATGTCCCGGGGGCAAGAGCTCTTGCCGACAAAGGCAAGCTCTTGTTCGGAACAATCGAAACCTGGCTTATTTGGAACTTAACCGGGAAAAAAGTGCACATAACAGATTATTCGAACGCCGCGCGGACGATGCTGTTTGATATTGAGAAGCTGTGCTGGGACGAATATCTTTGCTCAAAACTCGGAATACCGATGAATTTACTGCCCGAGCCTGTACCGTGCAGTGCGGTTTTCGGCAAGGTTTGCGGCGAGGCTGTCGGCATTTCGGAGCTTTCGGGAATTCCCATAAGCGGTTCAATAGGAGACCAACAGGCGGCGCTTTTCGGTCAGGCATGCTTTAATGCCGGTCAGGCAAAGAATACCTTCGGAACAGGCTGTTTTCTATTGATGAATACAGGGGAGAAAAGGACTCATTCACAAAACAACCTCATTGAGGGTATAGCATGGGGCATAAACGGTAAAATCGTTTACGACCTTGAGGGCAGTGCATTCAATGCCGGTTCGGTTATTAAGTGGCTCAGGGATGAGCTTCGGATGATAGAAAGGGCGAGCGAATGTGATGAGCTTGCCGAAAGTGTTCCCGACGCTAACGGCATTTATCTTGTGCCCGCATTTACGGGACTGGGCGCACCGCATTGGGATATGTATGCCAGAGGTTGTATAGTGGGCATTACAAGGGGCGTTAACAGAGCACATTTTGCGCGTGCCGTGCTTGAAAGCATTACGTTTCAGGTAACAGAGCTTCTTGAAGCGATGGAGGCGGACAGCGGTATAAGGCTTTCAGAGCTTCGCGTTGACGGAGGTGCCAGCGTAAGCGCCATAATGATGCAAATTCAGGCAGATATGCTCGGTACACGTGTAAACAGACCGAAGCTTGTTGAAACAACAGCTCTTGGCGCCGCTTATATGGCAGGGCTCGCCGTAGGTTTTTGGGAGAGTCTTGACGAAATCGAAAAAATAAGACAGGTTGATAAGATTTTCTCCCCGAATATTGAGTCCGAGGAGAGGAACAAGAGGATGATAAACTGGAGAAAGGCCGTCGAAAGGGCAAAAGGATGGGAGAACTGACTATAGCTTACAAGCGAAAGTGAGATAAGATATGGATATCATTATTGTTATTCTGCAGATAATATCAATTGCTTTTTCGGCTGTCTGTGTTTTTCTTTTATTAAGACCGGGTACAAAAAGCGAAACGAATATTTATGAGCAGCTTCGCATTAACAGGGAGGAAATAACAGCCTCTCTTTCCGGTGTTTCGGAAAAGATTTCTTCAATGACAAAGGAGAATTATGAGAGCAGGCTGAGCCTTTCCGAAAGCATAAACGATAAGCTCAATTCCATTAGATTACAAAGCATGCAGCAGAATGAAAAGCAGACCGCGATTGTCAGGGAAGCGGTTGAGAAAATGCAGCAAAGCAACGAAAAGAAGCTTGACGAAATGCGTATGGTTGTTGACGAAAAGCTTTCCAAAACGCTTGCCTCCCGTCTTGATTCCTCCTTTAAAACCGTTTCCGACCAGCTTGAAAACGTGTATAAGTCCTTAGGTGAGATGAAGGAGCTTTCAAGCGGGGTTACATCGCTCAATAAAATGCTGACCAATGTAAAGGTCAGGGGAAACTGGGCAGAGTATCAGCTTGAGGATATTTTAGCTCAGACAATTCCGAATATGTATGTCAAAAACTACTCTCCTGACGATAATTCGGAGCGGGTTGAATTTGCTGTAAAAATTCCATCATCGGCTGAGGGTGAGATAATTTATCTGCCGATAGATTCAAAATTCCCGCTTGAAGACTATAACAGGCTATGCGATGCCGGAGAAAGAGCGGAAGCCGCGGAGGTTGCGGCGGCAAGGAAGGCACTTGAGGCGACTGTTATAAGGGAAGCAAAGGATATTTTTTCAAAGTACATAAGAGTTCCGAAAACAACTCCATTCGCAATTTTGTATCTTGCCACGGAGGGCTTGTATGCGGAAATAGCCTCCTCTAAAAACAATATAATGGAGGAGCTGCACAATAAATACAGTACTATGGTTGCGGGTCCCACTACAATTACGGCACTGTTAAACTCCCTTTCCGTAGGCTTTAAGACAGTCGCCATCAATGAAAAAGCAAATGAAATCAGGAAAGTACTCGGAGCTGTCAAATCACAGTACGAATCCTTTGAGATTATCCTTGACAGGGTCAAAAAGCAAATCGATACGGCAGGAAGAACTATAGACACGGCGCAGACGAAAACGCGCACAATTCAGCGCACGCTAAAAAATGTTGAAACTCTTGATATGGAAGAGTCGCAAACTCTATTAGGTTTAGAATAAATCCCTGAAAAAAGTTGCCGTCCTGCAATTTAAGTGCAGAACGGCATTTTTCTGTAAATACACATTAAGGTGTGGTAAACCCCATGCCTGAAATATATTCATCGAAAAACTTTACGCTTGTCGTAAGGTCAATTGTTTCGGCGGTCGTTGTGATTTTTTCGATTAGCTCTACCGCCCGGGGATCATATAAGAGGAGGGCCGCTCCCTTTAACGCGCTGTTTCCCGCTATTCTTGTTTTATTCTTCAGGAAACGGGGTATAAGCCCTATCTCTGCTGCCGATTCTGTGTTGATACAGCCCCCGAAGCCCCCGGCAATGATTAGCTCATCTATATTCTCGTTCTTAAATCCCGCCTTGTCTATAAGTGTAACGAGTCCGGCATGTATAGCGGACTTTGCAAGCTGTATATTTCGTATATCCTCTTGCGTTATTAGAATGTTTGTGCCGGGTATCCTAAAGGCGTTTGCGCCATTAACTTCAACTATGCAATCGGGAAAAGAATGAGATTGTTTAAGAATAAGCCCGGTTTCGTCTAAAATGCCTGCCTTGAGCATTACGGCTACAGCATCCACAACACCCGAGCCGCATATGCCCGTCTCTTTGGCATCACCGATTTTAGTATAATTGATTTTCTCGTCACGAAATGAAAGGGAGTTAATTGCGCCCTCCTTGGCAACGGTTCCGCTGTAAAGTGTTGCTGCCTCAAAGGCAGGACCGGCAGCGGTAGAACAGCACAGGAGCTTGTCGCCGTATGAAAGCATAAGCTCGCCGTTTGTTCCGATATCTGCTAAAATCCGTGCCTTGCCGTCAGACTCTGAAAAGTCAAAACGCAAAGAGCAATCTAATGCGGCGCAAGTGATGTCTGCGCCAACAAACGCCGAGATGCACACGGGCAGGTAAACCTTATCACAAAATGGTGAAAATCCGGGCAGGCTCTCGCTGTTAATTTCCGAGCCAAACAGGCAGTCAGCCTTAAAGGGAGCTCTTGTTATACTTAAAGGATTCCTGTTTGTAAGAAGGTAGAGCATTGCCGTGTTTCCCGTGAGCACTGTGTTTTTAAGGGGCTTAAATTCAGGATTCAGCTTCCGAAGTATTCCTGTTATGCAAGAGCAGACTGCTGCTTGAAGCTCCGCGCTTTTACCTTCAAGCGATTTTTGAAGGCGGCTTATCACATCCGCGCCAAAAATGCTTTGGGTATTAAGTTCGGTGTCGGAGCAAATTATTTCCTTTTTGTCAAGGTCATAAACGGCAACGGTTATCGTAGTTGTACCGATATCGACAGCGACGCCGATATTGTCTGAAGGTATACGCTTTTTCTCCTCTTTTTCAAAGGAGGGTACGGAATATTTGTCCCCTGTAATGCTTACCGTAACATCATTAAGAGCGTATGTCATGCAAGCCAATCGCATATTGTCGGCTATTTCCCGCTTTGTTAATGTCATCCTTTCAAATTCGGTTATTTCCGAGGTTTCACCAAAGACCCTTACCTTGCATTTGCCGCAGGTCCCTTTGCCGCCGCAAGGCATACCGAAGGGTACGCCGTATGAGCGTAAAAGCTCAGAGAGAAGTGTCGGATTTGTAATGTTTCGGAATTCGTAAAGTTTTTTCACTGCGACCTCACAATAATATATTTGACATGAATATACTATGATTATAAATTTTAGAGCCGTTATTGTCAATTCTCTTGAAGTAAGAAATTCGTTGAGGTATAATAAAACAAATGGGGTGAAAGCTTATATGAAGTTCGTTTTAATGACAAATCAGAAATTTCAGGCAGCACGTGTTTATTTCAAGGACATAAAGCTTAAACTGGAAGAAAGGGGAGAGCTTGCAGACTTTATTGTCGGTAAGGGCGATCTTGACAAGCGCAAGGATTATTTAAGTCAAGTTGATATAATTTTTGCCACCTGGGGAATGCCGCATTTATCAAAAGAAGAAATAAAGAAATATTTTCCGCAGCTTAAGGCTGTTTTATATGCGGCGGGAACGGTTCAGAGATTTGCCGGGGAGTTTCTTGAACTGGGAATCAAGGTGTCTTCGGCATGGAGGGCTAACGCGATTCCTGTTGCAGAGTTTACTTTTGCGCAGATAATTTTAGCTCAAAAGGGTTATTTTCAGGCAGCTGCAACGGTAAAGAAAAATGAGGCGGCGGCATATCTGCATCATTACAGGCAGCCGGGGAATTACAAAACAAAAATCGGTATAATAGGAGCGGGAGCAATAGGCTCTTTGGTATGCGAAAAGCTTAAGACCTTAGAGTGTGAGGTTTTTGTTTATGACCCGTTTTTAAGCGAGGACAGGGCTAAAGAGCTGAAGGTTACGCTTTGTGACCTTGATACTATATTTTCAAGCTGTGACGTTATTTCAAATCATCTCGCAAACAAAAAAGAGCTTATAGGTATTTTCAACTACTCTCTTTTTTCTAAGATGAAGCCTTATGCTACCTTTATAAACACGGGCAGGGGAGACCAGGTTGTTGAAAAGGACCTTGCGCGCGCTATGAGAGAAAAAAGCTCCCGCACCGCGCTGTTAGATGTTACAAAAACCGATATTATTACATATGCAAACCCGATGACGCGACAAAAAAATATTATTCAAACACCTCATATAGCGGGCAGCAGCGGGCAGGAGGTTTGGCGAATGGCAGAGTATATGATAGAGGAATATGACCGCCTTGTCGCGGGAAAACCACTGCTGCACGAAGTGACTTTGGATATGTTGTCCACTATGGCTTAAAGGCGTTTTCTAACTCATACAAGGGAGGCAACGCCGTGCGAAGTCTAAAATGCCTTTCGGCAAATCAAATCAAGGCTGTAGCGGTTACGGCAATGCTTGCGGATCACCTTGCGTGGTGGCTCTTAACTACAGGGAGCGCAGGCAGTCAGCTTGTGCATTTTATCGGCAGGCTTACGGCCCCTTTAATGTGTTGGTTTATAGCCCATGGGTATACGCATACCTCCGATGTCAGGCGGTATATTCAAAGACTTATTATTTTTGCCGTAATATCGCATTTTCCTTATGTAATTTATTTCGGCTTTCGGTGGTATGCAAACACAAGCGTTATATTTACTCTCTTATTAGGACTTATTGCTATTCACTTTTGCTCGAAATACCGCAACAAAACACTTCAGCTGTTATTTATTCTGTTTTGCTGTATATTGGCATACAATTCGGACTGGTCGTATATAGCGGTGTTGTAGATTGTATTTTTTTATCGATTTCGTTCAAACTTAAAGGCGCAGCTTATAGCGTTTATATCGATTGGGCTTGCATTTTATGCCTTGCCGCAGTTTATACTTTCTGAGTTTAGTGATGTCTATGTTTTCGGTTTTCTGTTAGCTGTACCGTTTATTTTATTGTACAACGGACGGCGAGGGAAAAAGAGTGCGCTGACTAAATGGAGCTTTTATATTTTTTATCCTCTTCATCTTATAATTCTTTCCGTATTAAAATATATTGTTTTTGAATAAGGTGATTTTATGGCGCTCGGGCTTACCTCGGTTACATTCAGGAAGCTGTCTGCCGACGAAATAATTCTTCTCGCCTATCGTGCAGGGTGTGAGGTTATCGAGTGGGGAGGGGACATACACGTAACGAACAAGGCGCAAGCGCTCGATGTTCGGAGAAAATGCCGGGATAAGGGGATAGGAATAAATTCATACGGCAGTTATTTCAGAATCGGGCAGGGGGAACCCAATGAATTCGAGTTCTTGTGCGAAATAACAAAAACCCTCGGGGCGAAAGTTATCAGAGTGTGGCTTGGGGATAAGGGCAGCAGCAATACAGACCGGGAGCAATTTGAAAATCTTGCCGCACGGGTAGAAACACTTGCCGATACGGCAAAGAAATTCGGACTGATAATTGCTTTTGAGTTTCATAAAGGAACATATAATGACACTTGCGAAAGCTCGTTAAGGTTTCTTCGTAAAGTCGGACGGGATAATGTAAAAACATATTGGCAGCCTTTTTTTGCCGGGAGGGATATTAAAAACCTCAAAGGCGTAATTGAGAATACGGCAATAGTTCATATGTTTAATTGGAGTCGTTTAGGTGCTCGTTATTCGCTCGAAAGAGGAGAGAAGAAAATAAAGGAGTTTTTGTCGATACTTAAAGCTAATGAATATACAGGAGACATAATACTCGAATTTGTCAAGGGTGACAATCCCGAAAATTTCCTGAACGATTTCAGTTACCTAAAGCAATGGTATACAAATGTTTAAAAGGCAAGAAAAATCCGACAGCAATGATGACTGTCGGATTTTATGCAGCTGCTATTTTACTTTATAAAGGACTGCCATAGCCTTTGGAGTATCTTTAATTGTTAAGACTACACCTTCGCTCATAAGCTGTTTTCCCGTAAACGTACCGAGAGGCTTCTTAGAATTGTCGTAATCCCAAAGCACATAGTTCTTTTTTTCCGAAAGACCGTTAAGGACAAGGGTAAACTCGTTTTCTTTTACATTTTCACGCTTATATATGGTCGCAAAGCCGTCGACACCGTCACCTAACTGCATAGCAAGCCATTCTTGCGTATTATGGTTTTGAGGTGTAAGCGGAAAATAATTATCAAACCAGTTTGTATAGATTTTTTTATGAAGGGTCAGAAAATTCTTGTAGGTTTCTACGTTTTCATTATTAAACGTCATAACATTATTCAAAGCGGTCATCCAGCTTCTTGCATTGTATTCATCGTCTAATTGAAGAATGATACCGTTTGCGGGAACCCAGAGCGATACGCCGTATGTAATGGACTGATTAGCTTCATTCTCCTTTATATAGTCAGAGCGGTGAAGTGCGACGCTGCGGCGGGTCATTTCCGTATCAAGCCTTCTTCCGCCTGAGGCGCAATTGTCAATTACAAGTCCAATATTGGCATTTTGAAGATAATCAAGATAAGCGTACAGGTTTGTTATGTAATGGTTTTCGGTTATACCCTTTCTGCCGTCATAAAGGTTCTTGTCACCCCAATTCCAATAATAGAGCGCATCGGTATTGAAGTCCTGGCGGTAGACGGTTACACCTATATCCTTAATAGAGGTGCTGATATAGGCACAAAGATAACGAAACGCGTCATCATTAGCCAAATTCCACAGGAAATCACCGCCGCTCAGGAGCCACCCCGGATTTTGTTCCCCTATTGAATAAAGCTCACTGCCCTTTGTGACGCGTTCGGGCTCATACCATAAAAGAAGACCAAGCCCTTTTTCCCTTGCAAAATTCCCGACTGCCTGTATCCCGTCAGGGAAAACATTTTTATTAAAGGCGTCTGCGCTCCAGCTCCCTACAGAATTATGCCATTTGCGGTGAGTAAGCTTATACCACGCCGCGTCAATCCAAAGTGCATCAAAATCCGCAAGCTTTAGCATAGCTTCAATATTTTCCGTAGTAGTGCTGTAATCTTGCTCATTTGAGTAGCAATAGAAAACCTGTGGTTTGGACACATTCGGAGAAAGCGCCATTTGCCATTTTCTCAGCAGGTTAAATCCCTTAAGAGCGTTTGTTCCGTCATAAAAGCAGATGCTGACAAGAGGAGAACGGATTTCCTCATCGGGGGTAAGATACGCCTGAAAATGCTCCTGACAGGCTTTAGCATGGGTGATATCTCCCGTAAGCTGATAAGTTGCTTTCCACTGTCCTGTCCAACCTACCGACAATACAAGACCTGTATTGCCGCAAAAATTAAAGTAAGGCATATAATCAACACTGCTTCTGCCCTCGGTAGCGGCAAAGCGGGCAGTGGTTACCTCAGAGAGCTTTAGTTTTTTTAATGTAAAGTCGTCTGCCGAGCAGTCGCTTCCCGTTGAATAGTACAAGGACGTGTCATTTCCAAGATTGAAAGAAGAGTTTAATGCACAAAAGTCTGTAATTTCACCGGAATTCTCTCCCGATATGTTTTTTATGTAAACGGTCCACTCGCAGGTAGCAAATGTCTCATAAATGGTTGCCGTGACAGTCGCCTTAAGACCGAGATTTTTATTTGTCAGCGTAATCAAGGTTGTTTTACCTTCGGGATAATAAACGCCCTTAGTGCTTGTTTCACCAACTGAAAAATCCCAATCCTCAAAGGAGTTTTGCAATGAAACTCCGTTCACCCTAAAATTATAAGCCGGGGCATTTCCGTTTTTACCCGCGTTGAGGATGTTTTCCTTAAACCAATCGGCGCATCTGTTCTTTTCGTTCTCGGTAACGAGAAGCTGTTGTGAGTTTATCGGGTTAAAACTAATATCCATAGAACCTGCCTTCTCCAATTTATTCTTGTAATAATATTCATCTTTAATAGAAATAACCAAGAAAGTAACCGCAAAGGATAAAACAAAAATTATAGCCATAACTACGCACAAGGATTTTTTGAGCAGGCGCTTGCCGAAAATTTTGCCGATTAAAACGAGAACAGCAAAGGCAAAGAGAACCGAAGATAGGATTATGCCGAAAAAAGCGCTATCACTTTTACTCCAGTTTAAAATAAAGTTCGTAAAAAGAGGTGCTCCCCACAAAAAGCAGTTGTAAAACAAAAAAAACACGGAAAAAGAAAATATTGAGCCTACTATTTTTCTCGTTCCTATTATGCTTAAAAGGGCCGCTGTTATAAAAATGCAAATCCAAAGAAGCAAGGTATAATAGACTAAGCTCCAAATGCTGTTAAACCAAGTGTATTCGTTATAAAAGGATTTGGCGGAATATATGTACAAAGCCGTAACCAGAAGCGATAGTAAAAGCAAAAAAGGTTTGCCGCCTGCATGCTTCATTTTTTCTCTCATTAAATCTGCCTCCCAAAAACCTGAAACCATATAAGTATCAGTCTAAGTCTTTTAACATAAAATGTCAATAATAACATTTATTATTATAAAATTCCCGAATATTTTATCAGGGAAGGTAATTCACTGTTTTACAACGACGCATTGTACTTGTCAACAATTTCTCCTACAAACCGAATTCTCTCAATGTCACCCGTTGAGGACATTTCATCCGAAATTCCGAGGATAAGCTTAGGAGCAAATAGGTCAATTAATTTTTCAACCATAGCTTCAAGCTGCTGTATGGGATAAATTTCGTCAAAAAGAATTGCGGGTATTCCGTCTATAAGGAATACTTCATCCCCGAGAGCTTCTTTTATTTCCTCGAGGGTAACATCTCCCTGGGGCAGGGGTGATATCGCCTCAATTGCGTCAAGCGAGCTTTCCTTAGCATATTTCAGAATAGGGGCACAGTCGCCGTCCCAGTGCGCAAATGTGAATTTACCCGCTCTTTTAAGCGTTTCACATCTTCTGTGATATGCAGGCAATATATATTTTTCAAACCATTCGTTTGTAATAAGTCTTCCGTGTATGTTATCGCCGAAGTTAATCCACTCGAAAGGGGAGAGGGCAAGGGCGTTTATGCTTCTCATCGCGCTGTTTTCACTTGCCTCAAAGTATTCCTCCATAATTTTCGGATTGTCATAGAGCCATTCAACCGTACATTCATAACCGAATGTGTCTATAATGGCATGCTGGATGTTAATTCTCTGTATAAACAAGCAAGGCAGACCGAGATTTTTATATAGGGTATTGTTCAAAATCCAGTTTTCCCTGTTGAATTTCCAGTGTGTATTATTTTCAAGCCATATAAGCTTTCTGATATCCTTTTCGCTTTTGACCATCCATTCGCTTTTATAGGATCCGCCGTTTGATTTGTTGCGGCTTTCAATATATGTCAGAGTGCCTAAGGGAGTTTCTATGTAGTGTCTGGTATGCAATTGGGACAGCTTCTCACTTCTTCGCATAACGGGCTCAATCTCAAACCTTTCAAGGCAATTATTATATTCGTAAAGCCGTGCCGAGCAGCCAAGCTCACGGTAAAGCTCCATTCTGCTCATACCCTCATATTGTCCGGAAAGCTTGCCGTGTGTAAAAATCCTGTCATCATACCAACAATCTATTCTGGGCTGCCACAGGACCTTGCCGTTTGCCGTACCGTTGATTATTTCCCTGTTTAGTTTTAAGAAATCCTCGGGGGAATTATCGGGGTCTTTAGTGATAAATTCCTTCACGGCGTTACCTCCTTATTATTTATTAACAACACAATAGTATAAAAAGCATTAATTTTCAAGAAAATTTTCTTGACATATGCTTATAATTATGCTAATTATTAGAAAAAATATTTGGAGGATTAGTATGATTAAAAAGCTCTCGATAATATTTATTTGTTTTATTTTTTCACTGATTTCAGGCTGTAAGGCAGAAAACACAGGCAAAGTGACTGAAGCTCAAAGTACAAACGGAAGCTCGGATATTTCGGAAACCTCATCCCTCACTGAGTCCTCTACTGTCTTGTCTCAGGATTATACCAAGCTTACAAAAGAACAAAAAACACAGCTGCTTTTAGGAAATGTATGGAGGCTTGTAGGAGAAGGAAGCGTAAGGAACGGTTATTATCTCTTTGAGGAGGAGCAGCTCAAAGGAAAGAACTATTATTACAGATTTTATGACGATAACACAATGCACGAATGGGCAGACGACACATCGGTAAACAGGCTTTACAAATGGAAATGGAATGATAACGGCACACTGAGCGTAACAAACTATAAGGATACCACGGGGGAAAGTAAAAGCATATGGTGTTTTGATGCAACCTACCTTCTTAATGAGAACCTTAACACAACGGACCTAACCCCGCACAGTATAGCGGATGAATATCCCAAGGAGCCGCAAATTATCAAGTAATTTAATATTGTAAAATTTAACGGGCTGTCAAAAGACAAGCCCGTTCTCTTAGTGCGCCGAGTATGGCATAAATCTAACCGGTGGAAGTCCGGAGCGGAGGTACTCATAGCCAACCGCATAGCGAAGCCCAAGGTGCGCATCGTGAGGTGCGAGCTGAAGAAAGAGTGTAGCAAAATCTTGACCCGAGGAACGCGAACCCGATATCAAGGCTGATTTAAGAGGATAAGGCTGCTAAACAAGTTGAAGTCCAAAATATGAGCGTAAGCTTATGCAGTAAATCGGGCGGGTAAAAGAGGAAAGATTTAT
>MWBL01000045.1 GCA_002069015.1 Firmicutes bacterium ADurb.Bin300
AGCGGTAGAGGCTGTAGCCGCCGCGATACGCAGAAGCCGTGTTCAAATCTCGCCTCAAAGACGACCTGCTTCGTTTATATTTATAGGTCCCACGGGCGTCGGCAAAACCGAGCTTGTCAAGCAGCTTGCCTCTGAGCTTTTCGATACTCCCGAAACCCTTATAAGGCTGGATATGTCGGAGTTTATGGAAAAGCACAGTGTTTCAAGGCTTATCGGCTCTCCGCCCGGTTATGTAGGCTATGACGAGGCGGGGCAGCTCACCGAAAAGGTAAGGAGAAAGCCATATTCGGTAATTCTTTTTGATGAAATTGAAAAAGCGCACCCGGATGTTATGAACATTTTGCTTCAAATCCTTGATGAGGGTAAGACGAGCGACGCCCAGGGCAGAACAGTCAGCTTTGAGAGCTGTGTTATAATAATGACCTCAAACGCGGGCAGCGAAAATAAGGAAAGCGCGTTAGGGTTTAACAGGTTAAAATCGGACGCTACAAAGGATAGGATGATGAAAGCGCTGAAAGACTTTTTGCGCCCCGAGTTTTTGGGCAGAGTGGATGAAATTGTCGTATTCAATGACTTATCGCCTGAGAATTATGAAAAGATAGCCGAAATTCTCATAAGCGAGCTTAAAGAGCCGTTAAAGGAAAAGGGTATAACCTTAGAGATCGGTGAAGGTGTAGCAAGAGTTATAGCAAAATTAAGCGCGGACGGAGTTCGCGGTGCGAGAGAGCTTAGGAGAACACTCCGAAAGCAAGTTGAGGACCAAATAGCAAACATCATCATAGCAAGCGCCGACAGCCCCGTGGAGGTCATAACCCTTACGGCTGTTGAGGGTAAAATAAAAGTAGCCGGACTAAAAGACGGCAAAATGATTTTAGACTTAACAACGGTATCAGGCACACAAAAATAAAACAAAAGGCTGTATCAAAACGCAAATTGCGCAAGATACAGCCTTTATTTCTACGCTTATAAATTATGAGCGTTAACGAGATTTTTCGCTATCGAGTACATAAGCCTTTCGCTTTCTTTTACACACTCCTTGCCGAGCTTATAGCAAAGGCTGTCCGCCTCTAAGCTGAAAACGCCGTTGTAGCCTATCTCCTTTAAAGATTCGCAAACATCGTCAAAATCAATATTCCCGAACCCCGGCGGCATATGCAAATCGTTTTTTCCGTCTGTGTCTTGAACGTGAAGAACCTTTATTCTGTCCCCGAGAATATGAATCATATCAACGGGGTTTACCGTTTCGTAGCCGTCATAATGAATAAGATTTGAGTGCCCTATGTCAAGACAGGCAACATATCTGTCGCTGTTTGTAAGAGTGTTAAGCGTATCGATATAATCAACCATTTCCTCGGCGGTAGAGCACGTAGTCGGGCAGATACGGTTCAAAATGCGGTCTCTTGAAAACATATTCTCGATACAGCAGTATACATCATATTTTTCAAGGCAATCAAATAAGGCAAGATATCTTTTTATGTTTATTTCTTTCATTTCATCGGTATACTGACCGTATTTGCGTTTTATATCCATAGCGGGGTGTATCACGGCGTATTTGCTGCCCAAAAGCGCGGTTGCCCGAATGTTTTTTTTGAGTATTTCAAGCAGGTATTCATCCTGCTGCTCATTACCCGTATATGTAGGGAAGTGCGGGTGTGTCTGACCGACAATGAGGTTGTTTTTCTTAACAATTTCGGAGATTTCTCCGAAAAACGCGCAGAATTCGTCCTCCCCAAGAGTAAAAGGCTCCTCAGAAACGGGATAAATATACATACTTAAATCAAGCGAGTCAAAGCCCGCTTCAGCTAAAAGCCTTAAACCTTCCTTTTCACCGAAAGCTTTTACGGCAAAATCGGTCTGCGTACCTATAAGCATAACGGCACCCCCTTTATCAATATGGTTATTCTATCACAGACTCATCTAATGTCAACAAAAAGTAGATTTTTTGCATCGTGCCGTTTACAAATTTACAAAAATAGAATAAAATGCTAATTATAAAAAAGGGAAATTATGTAAATAACTAAAAAGCAAGCGCATAAGGAGTGGTATTTATGATTACAAGCATATTAATACTTGCAAAAGCTGTATCAAGCAGTCCTCTAAAAGAAGAAGCAATCTTATTAGTATTGTATCTGTTAATTCCCGTCGCCGCCTCGGTACTGTATGTCGCTTTGAAGAAAAACCGCACGAAGAACAATATTCTGCGCTACTTTATCGTGACAGCCACCGTTTTAGTAGTATTCGATTTTTTACTGTATCCCTACTTTTTCGACAACGGAAGCTATGTAAACAGGGGGATGCTCGGCGTATGGATAAGCGCCTTGCCCTATGTCTTTATGATTATTAATTTCCTTTGTCAAACCGCCTTCAACCATATCGGGAAATCAAAGAAAATTAACGGATAAGTTACAGGGTAATATACATTTCACCGCATCGCAAAAAACGGTGCGGTTAATTTTTGTCGTCCGATAAATGTTGACGGTAAATATTTCGTATGGTATAATTTTCACAAAATATTTCCTTGGAGGGCTTACTATGAAGGACAAAAAAAGGATTTTCACTATTGCCGCGTCGCACCTTGACACCTCGTGGCTGTGGACTCTTGAAACCACTATAGATGAATACATACCGAACACTCTTTATCGGAATTTCAAGCTCTTCGACAAGTATCCCGAATACACCTTCGGCTTTGAGGGAGCGTATAGATATGAGCTTATGGAGGAATATTACCCCGAGGCTTTTGAAAAGCTTAAGGAATATGTCACAAGAGGCAGATGGCATCCGGTGGGCAGCTCCTACGAAAACGGCGATGTAAATATGCCCTCTCCCGAGGCGCTTTTCCGTAATGTTCTCTATGGCAATACATATTTTAAGGAGAAATTCGGTAAGACCTCCAACGATATTTTTCTTCCCGACTGCTTCGGGTTCGGCTATGCGTTGCCGTCAATTGCCGCCCATTCGGGGCTCAAGGGCTTTTCCACGGGCAAGCTTGCGTGGGGCAGCGCATACGGTCAGCCGTTTGACATAGGCAAATGGTACGGCGTGGACGGCAGATATGTTTACGCAAATATTAAGCCCTCCTCCTATGCAAGAACCGTAGGCGATGTGCGCAAGGATGAGGCTGTATATCCGAAGCTTGCGGATAACGAGAAATATGGTCTGCCTCTCACTGCAACCTTTTACGGCACGGGCGACAGGGGAGGCGCTCCTGCAGAAAGCTCCGTTAAAGCAGTGTGCGATTGTATTGAGGAGAATGCCAAAAGCGACGTAGATGTGCTTTCAGTCTCCTCCACGGAGCTTTTTGAGGCGATTGACGAGCTGCCCGAGAGCATTAAGGCTAAAATGCCCGTATGGGACAATGAGCTGCCGCTTACAGACCACGGAGTCGGCAGCTATACCTCCCGCTCAATAGGAACGCGCTGGAATAAAAACTGTGAGAGACTTGCGGACTGCGCCGAAAGAGCCGCTGTTACTGCAGCGCACCTTACCGATTATACATATCCCGAATATACCTTTAATAAAGCGTGGAAACGATTTATTGCGCACCAATTCCACGATGATATTACGGGCACATCTTTTATGGAGTGCTACCTTCGCAACTGGAACGATTATATGCTCTCACAAAAGCAGTTTACAAATGAATACGAGGGCGCCGCGGCTGCCGTGGCACAGGGGCTTGACACATCGTTCGTCAAGGGAACTGCTCTCGTCGTAAGCAATACGCTTGAGTTTGATAGAACGGGAACTGTTTGGGCAGACATAGAGCTTCCCGATAACACAAAATATGTCCGCGTATTTGATAAAGACGGTGAGGAAACCCCGGCACAGCTTCAAAAAACCGAAAAGGAAGGAGTGTCCCGAGTTATCTTCACTGCCGATGTTCCGTCCTTGGGCTTCTCAGTTTTTGACGTTAGGACGTCCAATACGCCCGGTAAAATTGAAACGCCTCTTAAGGTCGGCGGTAACACACTCGAAAATGACTATATCCGCGTTATGCTCAACAACTCGGGAGATATATGCGAGTTATATTATAAGGAAATCGGCAAAAATATTTTAAAAAAGCCGATAAGACTTGCACTATTTGATTACAAGGGCAGTAAGAAATGGCCTGCCTGGGAGCTTACATATAAGGAGCTTTGCGTACCCCCCGGGGAATATGCCCGCAATGCTAGAATCGAGCTCATTGAGTTCGGTCCCGCAAGGGCATCGTTTAAGATAACGAGGAAGGCGCGGCAGTCAAGCTTTACGCAAATATTGTCTCTTGACGCGTTTTCGCCCGTGGTTTCGGTATACAATGAGGTTGACTGGCGCAGCACATCAAGTCTCTTAAAGGTCGAATTCCCGCTTGCCTGCGAAAACTCTAACGCAACA
The DNA here is from genome assembly GCA_002069015.1 of Firmicutes bacterium ADurb.Bin300. Classification (GTDB taxonomy): domain Bacteria; phylum Bacillota; class Clostridia; order Oscillospirales; family Acutalibacteraceae; genus DTU089. Next base: position 4,369 of record MWBL01000045.1, read on the forward strand.
TACGACTTAGGGCTCGGTACAATAAAAAGAGGCAACAACTCGCAAAGGCTTTATGAGGTGCCGGCACAGCTTTGGGCTGACATTTCGGATTCTTCGCAGCGGTTCGGTGTGTCCTTGTTCTCTGATTCAAGAGCGGGCTGGGATAAGCCTGACAATAACACTCTCAGGCTCACAGTCGTTCATACTCCCTATTATTCTTACCGCTGGGAGTGCTCACAGCATCTTATGGATTTAGGGCTCAACCGCTTCTCCTTCGGCGTACTCCCTCATACGGGAGGCGTATCCGAAATTGTGCAATCCGAGGCACAGGGCTTTAACACCCCTCTTACGGCATTTGTAACTACAAAGCACAAAGGAGCTCTAGGGAGAGAATACTCCTTCGGAAGCATCAGTGACAATGCCGTGATTATCCGGGCTATTAAGAAGGAGCATAACGGAAACAGAGTGGTGGTTCGTCTTAATGAGGGTGAGGGCAAGGCGAGAAAGAATGTGCGCCTGACTATGGGCAGTGGGATTATTTCCGCCGCCGCTCTTGACGGCTGTGAAAATGAAATCGCCAAAGCCGATGTTTCAGACGGAAGTCTTGTTTTTGACATAAGTCCTTTCGGAGTTAAGACATTCGCTCTTACTCTTAAAGATACAGATAAGATTTCAGTAAAAACCGATGTAGCTCCCGTCGCACTCCCGTATGATATGAAAGTGATTACTTCAAACAAGGAAAAAGACAAGGGGGAACTTTCAGGCAAGACTTCTATTCCCGCCGAGCTTATTCCCGATAAAATCTTGTGCGGCGGTATTGAGTTTAATATTAAAAAGGACGGTATGAACGCACTCGCGTGCAGCTGTCAGGAGATAATACCGCCAAAAGGGGCAAGTAAGCTTTATTTCCTCGGCTTTTCCGAAAACGGCGACAAGAATATAAATATCAGAGTCGGCGAGACCAATTACCCGGTAAAAGTCGCAGATTGCTTTGAGCGTATAGGCAATTGGGATATGATAGGGCTCGGGCAGACGGGATATATTAAAAAGGATAAATTTGTCTGGGAGGCTACTCATATACACAAAGCCGGCAAGGATGTTACGGCAAAGCAGCTTTATTTGTTTATGTTTGAAATTCCCGTTCAGTCGGATACGCCTGTAATCCTGCCGGGAAATGAGAGCGTTATTATCCTTGCGGCTACAGCCTCCCAAAATAAAAACAGCTTCTCATGTGCGCGTGAGCTTTACGACAGCCTTGAAAAAAGACCGTTTGACTACAAAATCTCCGAAAGAGAGCGTGTGTTTGCGAGTCCCTCGTCGGCCGAAAGAATAATTCAAAAATTTCTGCACAGAAAAAAATCAATAACAATACAGCTTCCTATGGTTTCAAGCACCATACAGGTAGGCGACGCCTTTTCGGAGGTGCGAAAAGCGCTGCACAGGGATTAGCAAACAAAGTAAAAGCAGGACAAAAAGAAACGACAGCTTTCTGTCGAAAACTGTCGTTTCTTTTGGCAGGGGCAGAAGGGATCGAACCCTCGACACGCGGTTTTGGAGACCGCTGCTCTACCGGCTGAGCTATACCCCTTTTCAGATTACAGACTACAAATGCCAGATTACAGATCCGGTATCCGGTGTCTGACATCTGGTATCCGGCTTGGTGGGCCATCAGGGACTCGAACCCCGGACCAACCGGTTATGAGCCGGTTGCTCTAACCAACTGAGCTAATGGCCCTCATTCATTCCTCTTGAGGGACGGATTAGATTATATAGTGAATGAGTTTTTTTGTCAAGGTGTTTTTTTAGGGTTTTGAGTTAATTTTAGGACAGAGAATCTAAGACTTATTTTTAGCTTGTTGCTTGGAGGAAAGAAAAAGAAAAATGGGAAAGAAATTGTGCTTGCTGTTTGCCGTTTTGTTTACTTTTGCTGCTTTTTCATCGTGTGGCTATGAAGTGGTTAAAAGCCATGAGGCTTCCCCGATTCTTACACAGACTAAGGTCGTTTTAGACTCTCTGCCGACGGAAAGAGCGGAATATGCCGATTTTTTCACGATCGCTCGCCCCGTTTTTTTTACACCGGGACTCCTTGAGGACCTTATACCGCAAGGTCTGTGTTATTCACCCGATGAAGAGCTTGTAATTATAAGCGGATACTATATGCAGTCGGCATTCCCTTCAAGGCTTGCGTTAATTGACAACCGCTCGGGAGAGCTAATTTCGTCCGTAGGCTTAAAGGACACCTCGGGCGAGGCGTTTTATGGTCATGTAGGCGGCATAGCGTGCTCCGAGAACACGATTTTTATAACATGCGAGAGTGAGGCATATTTCATTTCTTTGTACTCCTTGAAAAAAGCCGAAAACAACTCGGAAATCAGTTTTGAGGGAAAATTTAAGCTTGGAACACGCGGCTCGTTTGCAAATTATGAGGAAGGAATTTTATGGACGGGCGATTTTGTTGAGAACAAAAAATCAGAGCTTGAAAATGCACCGCATATTGTGACTCTTCCCAGTGGCGAGACACTTTATGCCCGATGTGAGGGTTATAAGCTCTCGGGCGGATTGCCTGACGAGAAGCGCAGGACTAAAAACGAAGAGGGATATGTTCCCCATTGTTTTCTCGCAATTCCCACGCAAACTCAGGGAATGGCAAGAATGGCCGACGGCAGATTTGTTTTCAGCCTTTCCTACGGGAGAAAAAATGATTCGAAAATAGCGGTTTACGAGGATATATTCTTGAAGAACGCTTACAAAAAAATACAATTGGATGGTTTTTCCGTACCTCTTTATTGTTTTACAGAGGACACTATGCTAAAGGAGTTTAACGCTATTCCGATGTCTCAGGGGATGGACAGGGTAAAGGACAAGCTTTTCCTGCTTTTTGAGTCCGGAGCGGATTTCTACAGAAACGGGGGAGGAAGGTTCCCCACCGATTATGTTTTTGAGCTTGAAATTTCATAAAATATTCCCGGTTTTTAATGAATTCTTTGTGCAACAATATATTGGCAAAAGAGGCTGTAAAGCTTGACTAAAAGGAATTTTCAAGGTAAAATCATAATGGGTTAAATAATTAACAAATACGAAAGGAGATATAATATGAATTACTCCCACGAAGTGGAAAAAATGTGCCCGGTAAAAAAAGGACCTCACCACGGTCCTGCTCCTATTCCGCAGGAGGGGAAATGGGTTAAGGCTTATGAGATTAAGGATATTTCGGGCTTTTCGCACGGAATAGGCTGGTGCGCTCCTCAGCAGGGAGCCTGCAAGCTTACTTTGAATATTAAGGAAGGTATAGTTGAGGAGGCCCTTGTTGAAACTCTCGGCTGTACGGGGATGACACATTCCGCGGCTATGGCGGCGGAAATCTTGCCGGGAAAGACACTGCTTGAGTGCTTAAATACGGACCTTGTTTGTGATGCCATAAATGTTGCAATGAGGGAGATTTTCCTCCAATTTGTATATGGGCGTTCACAGTCTGCATTTTCGGAGGAAGGACTTTCTATCGGTGCGGGACTTGAGGATTTGGGAAAAGGTCTTCGTTCCCAGACGGGAACAATGTACAGCACAAATAAAAAAGGTGTCCGCTATATGGAAATGGCGGAAGGTTATATAACCCGTATGGCATTAGACGACAATGACGAGGTCATAGGCTATGAATTCGTGAATTTAGGCAAGATGATGGAAGCTATACGTCACGGAATGTCAGCTGACGAGGCAGTTAAGAGGTTTACCGGTTCATACGGTCGCTTCAAGGATGCCGCGAAGTATATCGACCCGCGTGAAGAATAATAGGGAGGCATAAAAATGGCTAATGACGTAAATTTTGAAGGCAAAAGCAGAAGAATGGCAAAAATTGAAGCCTGCCTTAAGGAATATTCTATTGAGAGCTTAGAGGAAGCCGGAAGATTATGTGCTTCAAAAGGTATAGATGTCAACAAAATTATAAAGGACACTCAGCCCATCGCGTTTGAAAACGCGGTTTGGGCATATACGCTCGGTGTCGCAATCGCTCTTAAAACCGGTGTAAAAACAGCTTCGGAAGCGGCAGCTAAAATCGGTGTCGGACTTCAGGCGTTTTGTATCCCCGGCTCCGTAGCGGAAAACCGCAAGGTGGGTCTCGGGCACGGCAACTTAGGCGCTATGCTCTTAAAGGAAGAAACTAAATGCTTTGCATTTCTTGCGGGTCATGAATCCTTTGCCGCCGCCGAGGGAGCTATCAGTATAGCAAAAACGGCAAACAAGGTGCGCAAGCAGCCTCTTAGGGTAATCCTTAACGGTCTTGGCAAGGATGCCGCTATGATAATATCAAGGATTAACGGCTTTACCTATGTAAAGACCGAGTATGATTTCTTTAACGATAAGCTTACTGTCGAGAAGGAGGTTAAATATTCCGACGGCGATCGCGCAAAGGTTAAGTGCTATGGCGCCGACGATGTGCTTGAGGGCGTCGCTATTATGAGGCAAGAGGGCGTTGATGTCTCCATAACGGGCAATTCAACTAACCCCACGCGTTTTCAGCATCCCGTGGCAGGCACATATAAAAAATGGACCGTTGAAAACGGAAAACCTTATTTTTCGGTTGCTTCCGGAGGCGGAACGGGCAGAACGCTTCATCCCGACAATATGGGGGCGGGTCCCGCTTCTTACGGTTTGACCGATACTATGGGACGTATGCACGGGGACGCGCAGTTTGCAGGCTCATCTTCCGTTCCCGCCCATGTTGAAATGATGGGGCTTATCGGAATGGGCAATAACCCGATGGTAGGAGCTACCGTGGCTTGTGCGGTATCGGTAGAGGAATCTTTGAAAAAATAACAGCGGTAAAGTTTAGGAAGGATTAATTATAATGTCTAAGGTATTAGTGGAAACCTCGGCGCGCCATCTTCATGTAACCCGCGAAGCACTTGATATTCTTTTCGGCAAGGGCTATGAGTTGACGGCAAAAAAGGATTTATCTCAGCCCGGTCAGTTTGCGTGTAATGAGAGGGTTGCGGTTATTGGCAGTAAGGGTCAATTTCCGGCTGTATCGATTTTAGGTCCGGTAAGACCGGCGACACAAGTTGAGCTTTCTGCGACAGATGCAAGAGCTGTCGGTATTAACGCACCGGTAAGAGAGAGCGGTGACATAACCGGCAGCGGGGCATGTAAGCTTGTAGGACCTAAGGGCGAGGTTGAGCTAAAAGAAGGGGTCATAATTGCAAAAAGGCACATTCACCTGACCCCAAAGGCGGCAGAGAGGTTCGGAGTATCCGACAAACAAATTGTGAGCGTAAAAATTGACTCAGACGCTCGCTCATTGATTTTCGGCGACGTCGTCGTAAGAGTCAGTCCGCAATACTCCCCCGCGATGCATATCGATACGGACGAGAGCAATGCGGCGCTTGCGGTGCCCGGCATTATGGGTGAAATAATAAAATAAAAAACTCAACCCGGACAACTTGTTCGGGTTGAATTTTAACGATTTATTATTCAAAAAACTTTTTGATAGAGGATTTATCCTCCAAAAGACGATATTTAATCACAAGAAGCTTCTCGTCATCGGATAAATCCGAAAGCCGCACTATTTTTTCTGTCAAAAGCTTTTCGGCTGCCTTGTTATCGGTTTTATTTAATGAAGACGAGTCATCCCTTAGCCTTAATTGTGCCTGGTTACCAATAAGCTCGTCAACCGTAATCCCAAAAATCTTAGCGATTTTGATAAGCATTGCTATGGGCGGGTTTGACTTATTGAGTTCGTAATAAGAGTACGTCGAACGGTCTATACCGAGTATGTCTGCCAATTGCTGTTGAGATAGCTTTGCGTTTTTTCTGAGTTTTTTAAGTATATTGCCTAACAAGAAATTCACTCCAGTTTATTCGAGTCCTAAAAGCCAAAGAACCGATACATCAAGCACTTCGGACAACACGATAAGCTCTTTATCAAGAACACTTCTTACCTGTCCCTCAAGCTTTGATAATCCCGATGTATTGATGTCAACTCCTCTTATTTGAAGTTGGGTGAGAAGATCCTTTTGCTTCATACCAATCTGTTTACGGCGAATTGATATGCGTTCTCCGCAAATGTTTCTTGTGCCGAGCGGTTGTTTTCTTTTTCTCATATTGTCCTCCAAAAAAATGACGAAATAATAATAACATATTTTACTTAAAATTGCAAGGTAGCTTTAGTATATATATAGAGCGACTGGCAATAAAAACCAATTCAAACAGAAATGTTTATTTGATAACAAAACGCATATGTGGTAAAATAAATCTTACGAGGTGATATTATGCTAAGCGGCGCATTTCTTACCGAATTTTATGAATATGTAACCGCGGATGGGCTGCTCTCATCAAATGCCGAGGACAACCTTGCCGTGTTCGATGTTTTTTTCAGAGATATACCCGATAACGGAGGCTTCGCTATTGCGGCGGGACTTGATACCCTCGTTGAGCATTTATGCAATCTGAAGTTTTCGGATGAGGAGCTTTCATTTTTAGAGGGAAAGGGCTTTAAGGGTCGCTTTTCCGATTATTTAAGAAACTTCAAGTTTTCGTGTGATGTATGGGCAATCCCCGAGGGAACCCCTATTTTCCCGGGCGAGCCTATTATAAAGGTAAAAGGTCCGGTTATTCAGGCACAGCTTATTGAAACATTTTTACTTAATACAATAAATTTTCAAACTCTCATTGCCACTAAGGCAAACAGAGTTGTAAGAGCCGCACAGGGCAGGAGCGTTGTTGAAGTGGGAGCTCGCCGTGCTCACGGCTATGATGCCGCGGTTCTCGGAGCGAGGGCGGCATTTATAGGAGGAATTGACGGAACATCGAATTTTGCGGCCGCTATGAAACACAACATACCCGTGATAAGTCCTATGACGCATAGCTGGGTGCAAATGTTTGAAAGTGAAAATGAGGCTTTTTCTGTTTATCTTCGGGAGCATTCCAAAGACGCAATTCTTATAGTTGACACTTACGATACCCTAAGAAGCGGTATTCCCAATGCGATAAAAGCGTTTGACAATATTCTTATGCCTATAGGAAAAAGGCCTAAGGCAATAATGATTGACAGCGGTGATATGACGTATCTCTCAAAGCGTGCCAGACGCATGCTTGACCTTGCGGGTTATGCGGACTGTGGCATAATCGTCTCAAACTCTTTAGACGAATCACTGATACGGGATATGCTTGTGCAGGGGGCGAAGATTGACTCCTTTGCAGTCGGCGAAAAGCTGATTACCTCTCAAAGCTCTCCTGTCTTTAACGGGGTTTATAAAATTTGCGAAGCTCAAATAAACAAAAAAATACAGCCGACCATAATGGTAAGCGATAATGTCACCAAGATTACCACCCCGTGCGACAAGAAGCTGTGGAGGCTGTTTGATATGGAGACGGGCAAAGCTATTGCGGACGTTCTAACACTAAATGAGGAGACAATAGACAGTTCTAAACCCTTTCAACTCTTCGACCCGATTTTTACCTGGAAAAGAAAGCTTGTGGAAGGCTTTGTTGCGCGCGAGCTTCTTGTCCCTGTATTTAAAAACGGCGAGTGCGTCTACAGGAGACCTGCATTAAAGGAAATCAGAAATTATTGTTTGGAGCAGGTTTCCACCCTATGGGAAGAAGTGCTGCGTTTTGAAAATCCGCACGCATACTATGTAGACCTGTCCGAAAGGCTTTGGAAGGAAAAGCAAAGACTTATAGAATACCGTGTCGGGAAGGGTAATTACGGAAATGGACAAGATTAAAATTGTCTCAGCACGCCATTTTCTTTTTGAGGTTGAACCCGTTGTATCCTTTGTCGGAAAGCTTAAATCAGAGCTTTCGTTTGACGATTTTAAAAAGGCGCTGAGGAAGCTTGAGGTAAGGGAGCCTTTGATAAATTGCAGTGTTACGCTTGATGAGGATGGGGAAGCGTACCTTCTGCCCGGTACCGCTAAAATTGAACCTAAAAATATAAGCGCACAGGCTTTTGAGTTAATTGACGAGCGCAGAAAATGCGGCTTTGATGTTACAAAGCGGCTTTTTGATTTTTTTCTAATCGGCAGTGAGGCTATAGCGGTATTCGCCCATACTCTCGTTGCCGATGCGAAATCGCTTGCTTATTTTGCGGGCGAAATCGCAGGCTATGCAGACAATTCGCTTGTATCGGTACTGCCCAACCAAATTACGGGAATTAACAGTGTTGATGATATTCCTTCGGATTCGGTGACGCCGATAACCTTCAGCCGCACAAACTCGCTCAACGATAAATGGAGACTAAAAGAACAAAAATATACCCTTGCTGATTATGAAAAGCTAAAAAAGGCGTATGATAAAACAAAAAGCGAAGAAGGTAAACTTTTCTTTGAGCTTGATGAAAAAACAGCAGACAGACTTAAAGAACTGTGCCGCGAGCTCAAGATTGACAGACTCTCTCTTCTGACATACGCTTTTTGGTCATCACTTAAAATGAATGAGCGTGCAAGGCTCTTAAAAAAAATCCGCATTTATTTCGACGTGCGAAAAAGACTGGGTGAACCAAAGGAGCTTTGCGGCGGGACTTATTATACGCGCCATGTGTTAGCCCCGTCGGGAAAAGCGAAGGGCGGCTTTTTAAGGCAGGCAAGTGTATTCCACAAAAAACTCTATAACAAATATATAAATAATTTTCTTTTTTTTAACTACATAACATTTTTTATGGGGCTTGACCCATTTCTTTCCGATTCACAATATTTCAGTTCGTTTTGCAGCTTAAAATCAAAGCCCTCCGAAAAAATAGCCAAAACACGCGGGGCTAAATCACCCGAGGCACTTTGCGTAAGACAATATAACCTTGAGCAAAAAAGCGGGGAAGCCCTTTTTGGATTTTCTGATATAATCATGCTTGAGCCTTTTTTCGCAGGGGAGTCAATGGCAGTAACCTGGACGTTTTTCAATGGGAAAATAAAGGTGGTTATGCAATACAAAAAGGATTTTTGTGATGACGAAACGGCTAAACGAATAGCAGACAGGGCAGTTTTGTCGATTGAGAGCCTATTATCCTGAAAAACTACGGATAATCACATAAAAGCTAAATCAATAGTATTTGAATTATTTAAATTTAGGTTCAAAAACTATTGATTTTTTTATTTATGTTGTGTATAATGTGCGTAAGTGGTGGGAATAGGGGCAAAATGGTTTAAAAAGGATAGTGAAACGCTTGTTCTTCGGTGAGTACACGCACACGCTTGATGTGAAAAATCGTTTATTCATACCGGCACAGTTCCGTGATGAACTCGGTGCGCGTTTCGTTATATGCAAATCGCCCCCCGGAAACACCTGTGTTTTCGCCTATAGTGAGGAACGCTTCAAGGAGCTCGGTCAGAAAATTAAAGAGAAGGCGGGTCTTCGTCAGCAGCGTTTTGCCTTTGAGGGAATAACCACTGTTGAAATTGATAAATCCGGAAGAATTACAATTAACCAAAAGCTTTGCGATTATGCGACTCTTAAAAAGAACGTAGTAGTGTTCGGGGCATTTGACCGAATAGAGATTTGGGAAGAAGAAAAGTTTAGGCTCGAGCAACAACTCGCCTCGCAGGAAAGTGTCGGCGAAAACCAAGTCATCATTCCCTATTGATTATGGAATTTCATCATATTCCCGTTTTATTAAGGGATAGCATAGAGGCTCTTGCTGTTAAGCCGGACGGAATATATGTGGACTGTACGGCGGGCGGCGGAGGTCACAGCGAGCTTATACTAAAGAAGCTGGACAAGGGCAAGCTTGTTTTGATTGACAGGGACCCCGACGCCGTAAAAGCACTCTCGGAAAAATTCGGGGAAGACGGCAGAGTATCAATATTCAACGACAATTTTTCAAATATAGATGCTATACTCCACAGTCTTAGGATAGAAAAGGCGGACGGAATACTTGCCGACTTAGGTGTCAGCTCATTCCAGCTTGACAATCCCAAACGAGGGTTTTCGTTTCACACCGATGCCCCGCTCGATATGCGTATGAGCAAGACGGGAATCAGCGCATATGATGTTGTAAACACTTATACACAGGACAGGCTGTCGCGTATTATATTTTCCTTTGGAGAGGAAAAATACGCCGGGAGCATAGCAAGAAATATCGTCAGGCAAAGGGCGATAAAACCTATTGAAACTACCCTCCGGCTTGTTGAGATAATAAGAAATGCAATGCCCAAGTCAGCTCTCAGAGGTTCCCATCCCGCAAGAAGGACATTTCAGGCGATTCGCATAGAGGTCAACGGCGAGCTTGAAACACTCAAAAACACACTTCCGCTTATGTTTGGGCAGCTTTGTGTCGGAGGAGTGTTGGCAATTATTACATTTCATTCGCTTGAGGACAGGATAGTAAAGGATTATTTTCAAACACTCTCAAAGGGATGCACGTGTCCGCGGGATTTTCCTGTTTGCGTTTGCGGCGGCAAACCTAAGGCAAGGGTGAAATCGAGGGGAGTAACCTCGAAGGAAGAAGAAATAAGCAAAAACCCGCGCTCAAGAAGCGCAAAGCTGCGTACAGCTGTTAAGCTGTAAAGGAGAAAGGATATGGCAGGCTACAACAGAACAGAGGCTTATGACCTGTCGCTCTTTGAAGAGCAGATAGTGAAACAAAAAATTGAGCCTATCAGGATTAAAAAAGAAAACGAACCCGCACAGGAGAAGCGTAAGGTCGAAAACAGAAAAAACAGAGCTTATGCCCTTAAAGTAAGAAGTGCGTTGAAGGCGGG
>MWBL01000046.1 GCA_002069015.1 Firmicutes bacterium ADurb.Bin300
CATACCCCATTTCATAAACCCTGTTGCAACATATCTGTCAGGTGTTTTAGTTGAGTATTTTCCTATATAGGGCACGCCGTCTGTCGTTATGCAGTCCTGGGCAGACCAGCGTGTTACCTCTTTTATACCCGGGAAAAGCTGATTTGCGTTATTGATGATGTAATTATATCTTCCGCCGTCTGTATTTTCTCCGGTTCGGTGATTTTCCCCACCTATTAATAAATATTGATTATAATTTCTAAAGGATAAACCGCCCGCTTCAAAGTCGATATACATTCCGTCTATTCCCGCGCCGTTTTCAAAGCAAACAACATAAGAGCGCTCCTGATGCATTCTGGCGAAATAACAGCCCGGGGAATTAATAAAGGGGAAATGAGTCGCGAAAACTATATTTTCTGCCTGAATTTTATTTCCCGTGGCGGTTGTGAGTGTGTTTTCCTCTATGGCTTTAACGGGAGTATTCTCATAAATTTGAAGCTCTGAGGAAATTCGTTTAATGAACTTCAGCGGATTAAACTGTGCCTGGTTTGTGAACTTAACCGCACCTTTTATCCTCAGGGGAAGCTTTACCGAGGATACAAATTCCGCCGGAAGGCCTAACAGCTTAGCGGTCTTTTGCTCCTCGACAAGCATCTTCTCATCAGAAAGGGAATAAATATAAGCGTCCGCGTACTCAAAATCACAGTCAATATTTAAGGAGACTACCAAGGATTCGTATGCCTTGACTGCTTCCTGATTTGCATTTGCATATTGTTTTGCTTTTTCAGACCCGAACTGCTTTAACAAACGTGAATAAATGCTGCCGTGCTGCGAGGTTATCTTTGCGGTAGTATTTTTTGTTTGCCCCCCTGCAATATTTGAAGCTTCAAGAATAACAGCGTCTATTCCCTTTTCCTTTAATCTGTATCCCGTCAATATTCCCGCCAGACCCGCGCCGATAACTGCCGTATTGCACTTCATATCCTTATGAATGGCATCTCTTTTCTCGATTTCGCATGTTTTTGTCCAAATAGATTGCATAGCTTCACCTGAATAGCACTTATTTTTTTAATATTACCTTATTCTGTCTCGAATTTGCATAAATATAAAGGAATTAATCAAAATAATAAAAAAAGGAGCGTGAAGCTATGAATCCGTTTAACGAAAAACCTATGAAAATACAAGACTCGTTTGTTGACTGGTCAACTCTTTACTGCAAATCCTACGATCCGCGAGAGGTTGACCCGTATACGAAAACGCGTGTTATCCTTATGAATGGTACCGAATATGAGGCGCAGTGGTTTTCTCGTCAGTTTTCAAGGCATTGTAACAATCAGGATATAAGAAGAGCGCTTGCAATGACTCGCCGCGTTGAGCAGCAACAGCAAAAGCAAATCGCTGTAACAAAACCTATTGACGAATCAATACTTGAAACAACAATATCGTATGAACAGCTTGCGGTAGACCTTACGGCAACGCTTGCCCAAAATGAACCCGACCCATATATAAAGAAGGCTCTTGATTTTGCACTGCTTGAGGATTTTGACCATCTATACAGATACGCCGATTTACTCCAAATGGATATGGGAGTTAAAGCCGAGGAGCTTGTAGGGAAATATACGGAGATAACACCCGGCAGACCGACAATTTCCGAACACAGATGCCCGTTCGACAATATCAGATATCCTATGTCCGCGGCGAATTCCCAATTGATTTCAAAGCTTAATGTAGGAATAATCACAGCCGCCGAGCAGCAAACGATGAACTATTATATGAATGTTGCGGGATTTTACGATAACAGCTACGGAAGAAGGCTATATCAAGAAATCGGTTTAATAGAGGAACAGCACGTTTCGCATTATGAAAGCCTTCAGGATCCAAATTGCACATGGCTTGAAATGCTGCTGATGCATGAGTATACGGAGTGCTATCTCTATTATTCCTGTATGCAGGATGAAACTAATGACCACCTAAGACCAATGTGGGAAAGACACTTTGCTGAAGAAATAGCTCACCTTCATAACGCCGCCGAGCTTCTTAAAACCTATGAGAATAAGGAGTGGCAGCAGGTTATCCCGGACGGCGAATTTCCGAAGCTTCTTAATTTTAACTCGAATATAGATTATATCAGAGAAGTATTAGCCACAACCGTCAGAGATACCGCTGTTTTAGAGAATTATTCCGATGTGAATAATTTACCCGACGATGCTGACTTTTTTGCGTTTCAGGAAAAACTGAACGCTGATGTCGAAACGGTTCCGAGCCACATAGTAATTAAAAAATATATCGGTAAAAAGGGCAAAGACTATAGATATGAAACCGAGGAAAACCCGGTTGAGGAGTTAAGAGACAGAAAAAAGGATAATACTACTGTTGGAAGGGTCAAAGAGAAGGCGAATCTAAAAGCATAAGGAATTTTACTAATATTAAAAGCCGAAATTCTAAAATTCGGCTTTTATGCTTTTTAAATGCAGGATATACAACATTTGTGTGTTGCAAAAAGATTACAATAGTGTTACAACATATTACAAGGAGGTTACAAAAATGAAGTACATCACCAAGAAAGCAATAGCCATAATAGTTTCGCTCCTTGCAGCATCCGGAATATTTGCCGGTTCTCCAAATAGCGATACAAATCAATCTACAGAGTCTCAAAATACAACAGTTTGTCAGCAGACGACAAGTGATTATATTGCAAAGGAAACAACCGCTTCTGACGGTGAATGCAACGATTGCGAAACAGAGATTACGACCGAAAGAGCAACCGAAGAAAGAACGACCCGTTACGAGAGCACGACGGCAAAACAGGAAAACAAGACAACTCAGCCGTCAACGAAGCCCTCAACAACAAAGCCTTCTACTACGAGGCCCGAAACAACCACCCAATCCAATATTAGTATTGAAGAGCAGGTAGTAATCCTTGTCAATGAGGAGCGTCAGTCAAGGGGATTAAAGCCGCTTAAGCTGAACGCAAAGCTTTCGGAGGTTGCAAGGAAAAAGTCACAGGATATGAGGGACAACAATTATTTCAGTCATACAAGTCCTGTCTATGGTTCTCCTTTTGATATGATGAGGTCATTCGGTATCACATACAAAACCGCGGGAGAAAACATTGCAATGGGTTATTCAAGTGCTCAGAAGGTAATGCAAGGCTGGATGAACTCATCCGGACACAGGGCAAATATACTAAATCCTTCATTTACTCAGATAGGCGTAGGATACGTCGCTGACGGTCACTATTGGACACAGCAGTTTATTGGCTAATTGCTAAAACAAAAAGCAAAGGGGCTTGACGCATAAATCAGCCTCGAAAAACAACAAAAAAGACCAGGGAAACGGTTTCGTTTCACTGGCTTTTTTGGTATAATCATGTCGATGAAAACACTAATAATACAAAGTTTTGACGAAAGAGAGAAAGCAGCAATAGCGTCTTTAACCGATGAACAGAAAAAAACAGCCCTCAAACTCCATGAATTTTTCTCCTAAGAAGTGGCGAAGTGAGGCAACGAGATTAATCAGGGACATTTAGTCGCTGCTTTTTTTGTTTTTTTGACTTGCAATTGACTTGCGTTTTTATATTTATATATGTACAATAAAAACAAAAAAACCTGAAACGCACGATATCACGAGGTTTCAAGGCTTTTATGGCGCAAATAAAATTTTGCGATTTTGGCAGGGGAGGCAGGATTTGAACCTACGAATGACGGAGTCAAAGTCCGTTGCCTTACCACTTGGCTACACCCCTACAAAAGTGTCAAATATCAAACGGACTTGATATTTGACGCATATTCTTATATGGGGTGGGTGATCGGTTTCGAACCGACGACCTCCAGGGCCACAACCTGGCACTCTAACCAACTGAGCTACACCCACCATATGGCACGCTTGAAGGGACTCGAACCCCTGACCCACTGCTTAGAAGGCAGTTGCTCTATCCACCTGAGCTACAAGCGCAAAAATGGAGCGGGTGATGGGAATCGAACCCACACAACCAGCTTGGAAGGCTGGCATTCTGCCATTGAACTACACCCGCAATTTTCGGAACGTTTTCAATTCTAACACAAGGTATTTTTTATGTCAATACTAAAAATTTCAAAATGTTCCTCTTTTATACCTTAGAAAAATATTGCTTGGAATTATTAAAAAGTCTCAGCATTACAGCATTTCACCGTACTCTGATTTTAGCTTAGAGCAAACAATAGGCAAATTACCGTTTTTAGTTCTTATCTCATCAATAAAAGCCTTTTGGCTATTTTCATCCTTGAACTTGACGCAGTATGTCAGCTCAAAAAGACTGCCTAAATTGGTTGTCTTGACTCTTTCAAGGGAACAGACGCTCAGATATTTCTCAAAAGTATCGTTGAAAACATCGTTTATATTGAGCTGTTCGGGTATTGAAATCTTAACACTGTGCATTTGATTTTTTTCGGAAGAGCCAAAGCTCGTAAGGTTAAACAGGAGAAGAACGGTACAAAGAATTGCCGTAACAATAAACGCAAATGCAACATAACCCGTTCCGGTAGCAAGTCCTACTGCCATAGACATAAATATAGCGCATATTTCCCTTGCCGTTCCGGGAATAGAACGAAAGCGTACAAGGCTGAAAGCGCCCATAACGGCAACGCCTACTCCTAAGTTGCCGTTGACCATCAGAATGACTACTTGTACAATAAGCGGAAGCATGGCGAGAGTCATAACAAAGCCTTTGGAATATGTATTGCGTACCATATAGACAAGCGAAATTATTATTCCAAGTACAATAGATGTACCAAGGCATATAGACGCTTCAATATATGTTAAAGAAGTAGAGTCTGTAATAATTGACCTAAACATAGTAATCACTCCATATTTTTTGCTGATAAACTGTGCCGTATTTCGAAAAAGATGTGGGGTATATTTCGTTTTTGCTCAGAATTTCTGTTAACCACAGAGGGATGGCAGAGTTCGTTTTTATCTCCATTATACAAACATTTTTATCAAGCAGCAAGTCTCCATTGTCGCCTTGCTCAAGAGAAAGGTCGTCTTGTCTGCTTCGGATATTATAATCAAAGGTTAGCCTCAAATCCTTGTTATGTACTCCCCAAAAAGCCATTCTGTCATATGCAAGGAAAAGCTTTGGACCGGGATTGTAAAACTTCATCATATAATCAATTTCACGGAAAATCTGCGAATCTTGAGAGGGTGAAACGCCCTGCCGTAAATAGCGCTGTGCCTCCCATAGAGGGAGGCTTATTCTTCGCTTTGATACGATGCCCTTGTATTTTCTCTTTATCTCGAAGAAAACATCCGACTCAAGAGAGGGGACACCGTAGCTTCTGAGTCTGAGCTTTTCCTTGAAGACCGGCTTTTCCGTTGATTTTCTTATTATCGAATAATCATCTGTGTCAAAATACAAATTACATATTGTATATTTACCGAATTTGTCAGGCATTACATTGTCGGACATTGAGTAAATCAAATCCTTGACTATATTCTTTTCAACTCGGTATTTTTTTTCGGTTCTTTCAAACACGTTAACTATCAAATGAAATCACCCCGCAAACGCAGAAAAAATTCAAGGAAAACAACAGGTATAATTTGACAAACAGGCGGTATAAAATGTATAATAATATAAAAGAAAAAAGGCGGTTGTTCAATTGAAACAAGTTGAAATCCTTGAAAAAACCCCTCTTCTTGATGAAAAGGGAGAGATTTTAACCCCAGGCTACTGCGTCTATAATAATTATATATATAATCACCGCGATGTCAAGGCAAATCCGATGAGAATTAAGGAGTGGGATTTTTATCAAATATCCGATAAGCAATATACCGTGCAAATGACAGTTGCGGATATTTCATTCGGCGGCGGCGGAAATGTTTCGGTAATTGACAGGGAAACAGGAAAAAGAGTTGATAGGCTGAATTTGTCCATTATGCCGCGCGGAAAGCTGATCTCTTCAAAAGACGGCTTTACCCCGCATTTTATACATAATAAGGGTAATAATTTTGACATGAGAATTCAAGTCACCCCGGAAAAGCGGATTTTGACCTTTGAGGGTTTTGATTTTAAAAAAAAGCCTCTTAAAATTTATATAGAGATGGATATAATGCCCGATTTGCAATCCCTTACAATGGCTGTGCCTTTCAAAGAAAAAGGTCATTTCTATCTCAATCAGAAAGTTAACTGTATGCCGGCGAGGGGGCGCGTCGAAGCGTCATTCGGCTCGTTTGATTTTGACGAGGACACGGCGTTCGGCGTGCTTGATTGGGGCAGAGGAGTCTGGCCGTATAAATGCAAATGGTACTGGGGTAACGGAAGTGCCTATTTACCCGACGGAAAAATATTCGGCTTTGAGATAGGCTGGGGCTTCGGCGAGATGTACGCTTGCACGGAAAACACCTTGTTTTATGATGGCAAAGCCCATAAGATAGGGATGGTGTTTCTCGAAAAGGACGAAACGGACTATATGAAGCCGTGGGTTTTTACCTCAAATGACGGGCGATTTGAAATGACGATGACACCCGAATATGACAATTATACCTCCTCAAGGGTGGGGCTTATAGGAAACCGCTGCCATCAGGTGTTCGGGAGATGGAGCGGAGAAGTGACGCTTGACGGCGGCGAAAAGCTTGATATAAAGGACATGACGGCCTTCTGCGAGTATTCGGACAACCGCTGGTAATGAGGTTTTGATACATCCCGTTATACCACTTGGAAAACATTGAAAAACTAAAGGGTAATACAACAGACGGCTGATTCGACTCTGACCTGAGAATAAATGTTTTATCAGCGGAAAGAACAAAAACATTGTCCGCACCATATAGCTTACACAAAAGATATAAAAGCATAGACTGACAGAAAAACCATACCCGTCAATGTTAAAATAACTTCTTTATTTTAAATAATAATATAAATTGAAATTTTAAAAACATTTTACACCATATCCGATATGTATTCCAACTCCTTTAATTTATATTGTCATATATCATTTATTCTTTCTTATTCCGCTGATAATAGTAATTTCCTTTGCAGATTCCTACATGGCGGATAAGCAAAACTATATTTTACCGAGCATTATGTCGCAAACGACCGGAAAAAAATATTTTTTCAGTAAAATGCTTGTTGTTGCCTTATCGGCAGGAGGGTTATATTTATTCTCAACATCAGAATAACCATTATGTTCCAATAAAAGAGTACTTGTTAAATGGCGATTTGTTGCCTGATGGAAAAAAGATACACAATTCGTACTGACAGCGAGTTTGTAGGTTATACTAAATTTTATGATGGTTATCCGAGAGATGAAAGTGTATATATCAGTCTTTTATCTTTCAGAAAAATGCCGTCAGTGCGAATATGGTACAGAAATCGTAGATGCGATGGTTAAATATTTTAAATCTTTGGGAAAGAAAGATGTTTACCCGCACGTTTCGCTTCGTAACGCAACAGCACTACGCTGTTAGGTTAAGCATGGGTTTTAATCAAATCGTAAAAGCAGAATGTTCAGTGAGTCTTTTGCCCGGTGGGTTTGCATGGATTGATTGAAGCATATGCTTTAATAAGGTTTTATGCCCTTTCCGGGCGTAAAACACGGAAAGGGATAAAGTGTAATATGACATTTGAGGAAAAGCTTCAAGAATACGCGCGGCTGACGGTGAGAACGTGCGGCAATGTGACACAGGGCAAGTACGTGCTGCTCTCGTGTCCGGTACACGCCGCTCATTTCGGCAGGATGATTTCCCGCAAAGCCTTTGAAGCGGGCGCGAAGGATGTAATAATGCTCTATTATGACGAGAAATTTTCGCGGATTCGTTTTCTTAATGCGGCTTTAGATATTTTCAAATCGGTTCCTGAATGGCAGGCGCTGCAACGCAACTATTATGCAAGGGAAGGCTGCGTGAGCATAACCGTGCTTTCCGAGGACCCCGACATTTTTGAGGGTGTTGACGACGAAAAGCTTATGGCAAACGCCATAGCGAGAAAAAAAGCCTTCAAGGAATTTTATGATATTATGGACAAGGGCGGCTTAAGATGGACTTTAGTTGCTTACCCGTGTGAAAAATGGGCAATGAAGGTGTTTCCCGAATGCAGCAAGGAAACGGCTATGGAAAAGCTTTGGGATGCTATATTCGCAACATGCAGACTGACAGATACGAACACCTCGGGAAAATGGGAAAGTCAGGACCGGCTTCTTAAAAGGCGTGCCGATATCCTCAATAAATACGCATTAAAGGAATTGCACTATAAAAATTCGCTCGGAACAGATTTTACGTTAGGGCTTGCAAAGGGTCATATTTGGGCGGGCGGCAGTGAGGTTTCGACGGACGATGTCAAGTTTATGCCAAATATGCCCACCGAGGAAATATTCACAATGCCCGACCGTCTGAAAGCCGAAGGCATCGTATACGCTTCTATGCCGCTCTCGTATCAGGGTACGCTGATAGACGGTTTTTATCTCAGGTTTCAAAACGGAGAGGTTGTGGATTTTGACGCGCAAAAGGGGAAAAACGCCTTAACGCGTTTACTCGATACGGACGAAGGCTCTCGCAGGCTCGGCGAGGCAGCCTTAATTCCACATGACTCTCCGATTTCCAATCTCGGAATTCTTTTTTACAATACGCTTTTTGATGAAAATGCCTCTTGCCATTTGGCCTTGGGCGAATGTTATGCAACGAACATTCGGAACGGGGTTAATATGTCAGAAAAGGAGTTGCTTGACAACGGCGGGAACAGGAGCGTAAACCATGTGGATTTTATGATAGGCACAAAGGACCTTCAAATAACGGGCACAACAAAAGAGGGTACAAAGGTACCCATATTCGTAAATGGTAACTTCGTTTTCTGATAAAGTAAAAATGTTCGGCTGAAAGATACCTCTTTTAGCCGATTTTTAATATTTTTACATAAACAGTTCACTTTTTCAGGGTTTTGATAAAAAACTATATTCTTGCGCAAAGAACAAACTTGAACACAACTGAAATAGATGGTAAAGTTGTTTTAGTGGAAAATATTGCTTTTTAGAGGAGCACCGAATCATGGATAAAATTTGCAAGGATATATTTAAGGCTATTCATGACGGGAAATGGCTCAGCATTAACTATAAGAATAAACTAAATAAGACGACTGCGTATTGGATTGGAATAAAAGGTTTGAATCCATCAAATAGAGAAATAAAAGCTGACGGATTAAACCTTAAAAGCTTGCAAATATGCGAACTCACTTTATATGTTGATTCAATAATAAATTCAGAGATAGTTGACGGCTCGTATTGTGAGATAAATCAAACAATGATAGATGATATTCGGAATAATCCTATTAAATACGATGCGTTGTTCGGCAGTTTTGCAAATTTAAAAATACTTAACTACCTTTGTGATTGTAACAGGCTCGACTCAACCCCATATAAAACCGATTATTCCCTTATTAAAAATTTAGATATTGATATTATCGGAGCCAACGGCGTTTTTTTAAACGATGAGCAGTACAGAAAAATAATTAGCCGTTTTAAGCTTGAAGCAGACGCTAAACGGAATGCGGTGCCGAGAGTTAAACGGCTCTGTATGAATGTTATCAGTATCAATACCAAAAAGGGACTTTATGTGCTTGCGTACCGCAGGCTTTTGTTAGATGTGAAACAAAAACGGCTTGATTTTGTTAAAGACATTACGATATGTAAAGAATTTTCAATTGACGGGACGAAGATGAGTATAAACCGGTTTCTTGATGCGGAGGATTTGGAGTTATTGGATAATGCCGAAATAGAATGTGAGACAATAAAAGACCGTATAACACTGAACAATCCGCAAATAAACGGTGTGGATGATATGCCATATCTTTTAGCCATAGAAAACGATTTTAATATTGACCTCGACCGCGAATATACGGGGATTATGAATATGTATAACGATAATACGGTAACATATCCCATTAAGGCGTTTTTCGGAGAATTGGCGGAAAAGCCTAGAAGGCAAAAGAACTATCCGATAGCGCTGCTTAATAAAAAAGTCAATTTAGATCAGCTTTTAGCAATACATAACGCATTAAAATATCCCGTATTGTATGTTCAAGGCCCTCCTGGCGGCGGTAAGACGAATACAATTATCAATACTATTGTCGCGGCGTTTTTTAATGAAAAAAGCGTTCTTGTTACATCCTATAACAATCATCCTGTAGACAGCGTATATGAAGCCTTGAGCACGATTGAGTATAACGGGAGGATTATGCCTTTTCCGATTATAAGACTTGGGAATAATGAGAGGGTAAAGAACGCGATAAAGCAAATTAAGTTATTGAAAGAAGCCGCTGAGCCGATAAAAATATACGACGCGACTCTTGAAAAAAACAAGAAGGACGAAGAGGCTAAAACGCGGAAGCTCACAGAGCTTTTGAAAAACCATGAGATTATGCTGGACTTAGAGGAGAGAAAATCAGCCATAGAACAGCTTGCCGATTCGAGTGGAAAACTTCCCTTTAAGTTTAATCTTCAAATAAGACAGCTTGAACAGGTTAACAGGAAACTTAAGGAAATCGGAACAATCAAAGATGAGGACGCGCTTAGTTTGGTAAACGGTGATACGGATGAACTATTAAAATTTCTGTATTTTTTATCCGCGAAATATATCAAACGTCTGAACGAGCCGAAGTACGAGGAATTAATAGATATTCTTAATATAACGGACGAGGAGTTTGCTGTTTCAGAGTTTAATAAGTATTTGAAGGACGATGAAAACATGCAGAAGTTTTTGCGTGTATTTCCGATAGTGGCGACAACTAATATTAGTGCTTACAAGCTCGGAGAGCCAAAACCGTATTTTGACATGGTGATTATGGATGAAGCGAGTCAGTGTAATACCGCCATATCGCTTGTGCCAATAATTCGCGGTGAAAGCCTGCTGCTTGTCGGCGACCCGCAACAGTTAAGGCCGGTAATTCTGCTCGACGCGAAAAGCAATCTGACATTAAAGAAAAAATACGGAATTGACCCTGAATACGATTATATAGAAAAATCGGTATATCAAACATTTTTATTGAGTGACCCCGTAAGCGATGAGATTTTACTGAGTTATCATTACCGCTGCCATCCTAAGATAATCAACTTCAATAACCAAAAATACTATAATAATAAATTGAGCATTAAAACTCAAAACAGCAAAGATACCGCCTTAGTATTTGTTGATTTAGAAGAAAACAGAGGGGAAATAAAGAACTCCTCTGTTTCAGAAGCATATGAAATTGTTGATTATGTAAAGAAAAACAAGGGAAAGAACATTGGAATTATCACACCTTTTGTCAATCAAAAAAACTTAATCAACGGATTGCTTAAGGAAAACGGAATAACGGATGTTTCATGCGGGACTGTACACGCTTTTCAGGGTGACGAGAAGGATGAGATTTTGTTTTCGATTGCCGTGACAAGCAAGACCTCATCCAAAACATATGAATGGCTGAAAAATAATAAGGAATTGATTAATGTGGCAACATCAAGGGCAAAGAACAAGCTTTCAGTCATTTCAAGCTATAAGGAACTGGAAAGGCTTCACAAACATGATTCGGAAGACGACCTTTTTGAGTTATGCGGGTATGTAAAATCAAACGGATTAACAAAGGTCAGCAGAAATGTTGCGCCTTCAAGAGCGCTCGGCATAAAGCCATATAGTACGGATACGGAAAACGCGTTTCTTGAAAATCTTAATTTCGCTCTCGATAATCTCGATATAGAAAGGAAAAAATATTTTGTACACAAAGAAGTCCCGATTTCGCATGTCTTTCAGGGCGATACGGAATATAACAATCTTTTCTTTACCGGCAGATTCGATTTTGTGGTATATGAACGCATGGAAAGTAAGGATTATCCGATTTTCGCTATTGAATTGGACGGCAAAGAGCATTCGGAGGATGAGCGTGTGATAAAAAGGGATAAAGAGAAAAATGAAATATGCCGCAGGCACGGTTTTGAGCTTATTCGGATACCGAACAGCTATGCGCGGCGTTATGCTCATATAAAGGAAATACTTATTGAGTTTTTCGGGAAAGTGTAATAAAACAAGAATCTCCCTATACAAACCAAATGGGGTTTGTTAAGCATTTTATAAACGGTGGCAAGGGCAGCTTTGAATCCTCGGGAATCATAAGCTTTGCAACTTTATGATATATGAATGTGGCAACTGCCCCGTATTGATGAGAAATTTGCGCCCTTACGAAACCGGGCGACGGGACCGACAGGATCAGGCTAAGGTCGGTATTTTTTATTTTTTCGCTGTATATAATTTCATTATTATTAAAAATTTCAAGCAAATGACCCTTTTTAAGCCTGTCACCGTGAACATTTACGGCAATATTCTCGCGCCATGGAATTTCATCGCCTTCCTGCGCCCCCTCGCATTCAAGGCAAAGCACTTGACCGTCGGGCTTTGATGTTATTACGCTGTTCCCACTTTTAATGGCAAGGAGGATATCGTCGGGCGAGGAGGATGAGGAATTAACAAGCGTAGTCGGGCAGCCGAGAAGATGGGTAAGACCCGCAAAATCGCGATGAAAGTCGCTGCCGCCGACTGCGGGGAGCTTTTTACCTTTGAGCAGCTCGCCATGCCACCATTTCAAAGAGCTGATATTATCTATACGCATAGGTCCGTTCCATACTTCGACCGCGTCGAAAGGGAAAGAATCAAGCGGCCAGTGCCAGCCGCACATTTTACAAAACGGATGATTTACGGATATGAGCGCACCTTTTGAGCGGGCTGTTTGCGCAAGAGTGATAAAATCCTCAAGGCTGTTCGCACAGTAGGGCTCATCAAAAGGTTTATCCGTTCCCCAGATATTGCAGTGCCCGTTATATTCCGTAAGCTCCATGCCCTTGATAATTGTTATATCCGGATCAATTAGATTATAGCTGCCCGCACGATTATTGTTATGATCTGTGATAATAAGAAAATCAAGACCTTTTTTCTTTGCATAAGCAATAAGCTGCTGCGGCGTTAAACCTCCGTCGCTGTTTAGTGTATGAGTATGAGTATCGCCCTTAAGCCGGCGCTTTTCCTTGAATATAAATGTAATTGTGTACGTAACCTTGACACCCTCGGAGGGGCGGTATACCCCGGCGATTAGCTGCCACGTGCCGGCGTAAGGCTCACTCGGCTCATAGCCGTCTGTAGAATAACGCGCGCTGATTTCAATGCTTTTTGTTCTGCCTCCGGAGGCGCCGTTTTGAGTGCCGTCGGGGTAAACAAGACCTAAATCTATACAAATGCCCTTAAGCTTGTCCGTACTGTAGCTGATTTTCATTTTTTCGCAGTTCTCAGGTACCTCAAAGGGGATAAAGAAATATTTTTCCTTATCCTCCGATGAAAAAAACCGCTCAATTTCAATGGTTTTACTTTTCATGAACACCATTCCCATCATTTGACGAGAGAGCGGCTCTGCGCTCTTTTATCTCGCTTATTATTTCAGACATAAAGCCGGGTGTCAATCTGAATTTTGCCCTGTGCAGCACGTATGCTCCTAGAAGGAAAATAGGCGGCACGCCGAAAAGCAGAATTTTAATCATCCTGACGGCGGCTGTGGTAGTGGCAACTCCAACCTGAGTGTCAAATTTAACTGCCGCAAAGCAGGAGTATCTGATAAAGTAGCTTATTCCGTTTGAAATTTTGCTCAGAAATGTGAGCATAGAAAAGATGATTCCCTCGTTTCTTTCGCCGTACTTCCATTCTCCGTAATCGACGGCGTCCGAAAGCATAACGCTTTGCATCATGCTCATAGCACCGTAGCTTATTTGAGGAATTAGTCCGGAAACAGCGAAAACAAGGAAGTTTGAGGGGGCAACGGAATTCCCGACTGTCATAAGTAAATACCCTAAGCACGGGAGCAGATATGTTGAAAGATAAACCTTGTTTCTTTCAAATTTTTTCGATGCCAACGGCACGCCGAAAAGACCTATGCCTCCTATTACTCCCGCTAAAATAGAGTAAAAAGCATACGAGTTTGGCTTGAGTAACACATTAGTAAAATAATACAGCATGGTACCGCCATGCATACATGCCGCTGCGTTGAACAAAATCATAACGGCTACAACTATAAGTGCCTGGTCATTCCTGAATAGAATTCTTGCCGCCCGTACGAACGAAAAGGGTTCTTTCTGCCGGGGAGTAAGCACGACTCTTTCCCGGGTTGAGGCAGCACAAATAACCGAGGTTGTTATATAAACAACGGCTGCTATAAAAGCATAGCGCAAATAACCCTTTGCCGTATCCTCTTTTCCGAGAAAGCCGACAATGTTTAAGGTAAATGCACTGGCAAGACCGCCGACGGCTCCCGTAACACGCGGCAGAACGGATAGCTTGTCCCTTTCCTTAGGGTCCAAAGTCATAGCCGGTATCATCGACCAATAGCCGACGTCTATCATCGTAAATGTAGCATCGCAAAGAAGATAAAGCAGCGTCACATAAATGTAAATCCAAATACCCTTAAAACCGGGGTCAAAGTATATCATTACAGAGGTAATAGCATTAAAAATCGCCCCGAAAAAAATCCAGGGGCGAAATTTTCCCCATTTGGAGCTTGTGTGGTCGATTATCGCGCCCATCAGCAGGTCGTTTGCGCCGTCCCAAATTTTGGAGGCAAAAAGCATCACGGCAAGAAAGCCGTTACTTATTTGTAACTGAGTGCGGAAAAAATTCGGGAGATATTCTCCGTTTACGAGAGACGACATCATATTTTTGCCGACAGGTCCGATGCCGTAACCTATATATTCACCCAGTGTGATTTTATTTGTATCGAGAAGCTTTTTCAATCGATTACCCCCTGAAATTTCCTCCTGTTCAGTTTATCACTTTATAAAACCGTGTCAAGGCTAAAAAACAAAAAAGCAATTCCTGAGAATTGCTTTTTTGGTGCGCCGAGTATGGCATAAATCTAACCGGTGGAAGTCCGAAGCGGAGGTACTCATAGCCAACCGCATAGCGAAACCCAAGGTGCGCATCGTGAGGTGCGAGCTGAAGAAAGGGTG